>SDNX01000040.1 GCA_004524545.1 Promethearchaeota archaeon | reverse complement strand
GGCACATATTTACCTCGCTCAAGATAGTTAATGGTTTGTCGCGATACTCCGATATCTGTTGCAAGTTCTGCTTGCGATAACCCTCGTTCTTCTCTAAGTTCCTTAACGCGCGTCTTCAAATTATCACCCTCCAGCATTTTTGATAATATATAAGCGACGAATTCGTCAAAAGCTAAGTTATTATCTTCGAAAATATAATCTCCGATTCCAGAATCCGTCTTCGTTTGTGTATATTTATGAACTAATTTATCAATTATTTCTGCAATTCGGTCGGGATCTTTGACCCCGGGAATGTAACCTTCCGGTTTAACTGGTCCTCCTTGTTGTTGACCTGCACTTTTTCCTGCAGTTTCAATTTTGACAGTATGTAATCCAAATAACCGATCAAATACTCCTTGAGTAAGATTGATGTTTTGAATTCGACTAAATGGAATTGTCGTTTTTGATTTTGTAAAGACACCGCTATGGATTCGGATATATTGATCACTGATCCTATAAGTAAACGTTTTCCAAAATACAACATTGATCATGTAAACGAAAATATTCACGAACACGAAAATCCCCGCAAGAGCAGTGTAAATGATCGTAAAAGCCCAAGAAGGTGCATTTTCGGTATATAAGGGTATCCATACAAAACAAAAAATTCCTCCACAAATCAGAATTGACAGTATTAGGGTTTTCAAGGCTTCTTTTGCTACATATTTAGAATCGATTTTCCCTTCAAAATCTGATTCACTGTTTTTTTCTATCATTTTATTTTCCTTTTTTTCCACTACATGTCAAGTAAATTTGACATGTCAAGTATACTTTACACAAGTCGAATATTTAAAATTATGTGTCCATAATTGGAGATATGGATCTCAAACTCACCAATAAAATCATATTAGTTACGGGTGCTTCTAAAGGTCTAGGGTTCGCTTGTGCGAAGATTCTGACAGATGAAGGAGCCAATGTAATATTATCATCAAGGACAGAGGAGAATTTAATCTCCGCTTCTGAGAATATTGCAACTGAAACCGGGATACAACCAGAGTGGATTGCGGCTGATGTTTCAAAACTAAACGACATCAATTCATTAAAAACCAGTATCTTAGAGAAATATGGAACCATTGATGGAATTGTTATAAATGCGGGAGGTCCACCACCTGGTGCGACACTCGAAATGACTGAAGAGCAATGGCAGTCTGCCCTAGATACAAATTTTCTATCGGTTGTACGCTTGTCTAAAGCATTTACTCCCATTATGCAAAAGAAGAAATTTGGTCGCATTGTTGCCGTTACCTCAATTTCAGCTAAGCTCCCATTGCCTAATCTAGTTCTTTCAAACGCATCTCGACTTGCGGTGATAGGATTTCTGAAAACATTAGCAAATGATGTCGCTAAAGATAATGTGTTAATCAACATGGTGCTTCCTGGGACAACGAATACTGGTAGATTAAAGCAAGTAATCAAAAAATGGGCAGAAAATGAGAATAAAACGATTGAACAAGTAATAAAAGAAAGGACATCCCAGATTCCAGTGGGTCGTTTTGGAGAGCCTGAGGAGTTTGGTACCTTTGTTACTTTTCTAATGTCGGGAAGAAACACATATATCACCGGACAATCAATCCCCGTAGATGGAGGATATATTAAATCTTCACTGTGAAGAATATGGCAAAACAAAAGGTGCTACTGATTGGAGTAGACCAATCTATTCCATATTTATTGAATAAATTTGTAGAAGAAGGGGTCCTTCCAAATATCAAGAATCTCATTGATACAGGCACGTACGCAGAAGGTTTATCCTGTGCACCTTGTGATACTCCTACGAACTGGACAACTATAGCAACAGGAGCTACAACTGCAGTTCATGGTGCAACTAGTTTTTATCCCCATGTTCTAGGTGAAGAGCTAGATTTTGGAGCTAAAACTCGATCGCGTTCTCAGCTAAGTGAATTTACTACAGCTGAATATGTTTGGGAAACAGCAGATAGACAAAAGGTTCCCTCCTTTGTGCTGAATTATCCTGCAGGATGGCCTGCGAAATTAACTTATGGAATTATGAGCACATTTACATGGCCCATTCCTCACACTCTTCCTATCATTCTTAGACCAAGAAAAAATATAGTTTATTCAGAAAAAACAGAGAAAAAGACGCTTAAAATTCAAGATGGGTCATTTACACTGAAACTCTCTGCAAACGATATTATAACCTTCAAAATAATAGATAATGAGAAGCTTGAATACTACCATAAGAATCAGCTGCATTCTCTTGAACATGGACAATGGGGAAATTGGTTAGAATATAATCAACCTTATCGGGGTAATGAAATCGGTGTTTTACGCAAAATTCGTCTAAATCAGATTTCTGAAGATGGGTCTTCTGTGGATATTGATATCTCACCCATATTTAACACAGAAGGTTGGGCGACTTCTAAGGATTTCAGCAGAAATGTCTTAAAATCTATTGTTTTTCCCGAGGATGATCCCATCAGTCATGGTGTTGGATATACATTTGAAGGGGAAATGAAGCAAGTTATAGAATTTGCACGAATAGAAACTAAAGCAATTACAGATACAATTTTTTATGCGAAAAAACATCTCAAGTGGGATTTGTGCTATTTTCATATTCATCATCTTGATACCATAAACCATAATTCTCTTGGACGTTTACATCCTGAATTTCCTGATTATGATGAGAAAATTGCGGAAACCACCTTATCTCATGTGAGGAGTGCTTATTCAATCATGGATACAATGGTGGGTGATTTAATGGAACGGGTTGTCGATGATCATACTACAGTAGTTTACTTATCCGACCATGGGGCAATTCCCTGTTGGAGGGTCTTTAACATCGTAAAACCATTGGTAGACGCTGGTTTGATGGTTTACAAGAAGGAAGGAAATCGATATAAAATAGATTGGTCTAAAACTCAAGTGTTCCCCTATATGGAGCCCACATACATTTGGATAAATCTTAAGGGTAGAGATCCGCAAGGAATTGTAGACACTAAGGATTATGGATCAGTACGGGATCATGTGATTGATGTATTAAGCAAGCTAAAGGATCCAGAAAACAACAAACCCATAATGGATTTGGTCATGCGTAAAGAAGATCATCCTGAACTACATCAAAATGGAGATAGGATTGGGGATATTGTCTATTTTCTGAATTCTCCATACAACATTTTCGATGGAAACTTGGGAGATATGAACGCGGCAGAAACAACGCTCCTCGATAGACCAATATGTTATGAATCAAAGGAAATTTTCGGGGCACATGCCTATTATCTCCCGAAAAAGCGATTTGGACCATACTCTAATACTGTTCCAATCATTATCAATGATCTGAAGGGTAACAATAAAAAAACGCTTAAGGGCTTCACTGAACTAATCGATATAGCTCCAACGATATCTGAAATTCTGAAGATCCCCGCTCCTGCACAATCTCAAGGTAAACCCCTAAAGTGGCGTTGATCATAGGCTTTTCACGCATCTTGAAGAATACAAAAGTGGAGAATATGACGGACCCAAAATTTCGACCCAACCTCGCAGTGGTAATTATTGCACCTCTAGCAGCTATGGTTACACTTAACTTCGAACTAGCAGTAGTTCCATTTTTACCATAAGGTTCGATTTTCTTTTTCTTTTCATTGACTAGATTTTTTAAGAGTAATCTCAGAATGGAATTATGGTAAAAAATGAAGAATTAGCAAAATATGTCTGGAAAGACAACAAAAAACCAGAGGGATTTCAATCAAATTCTATGCATGAATTCTTAGTGAAAATCTGTGAAGAAACAGGTCCTCGAGAAGCTGGAAGTGCTGCTGAACACAAAGCTGCGGATATTGTAAAAGCAGAGTTTGAAAAACACTGTGATAAAGTGACCAAGGAAGAGTTCAAACTCGCTCCTCGTGGGTTTTTAAGTTTTACGACATTATCTCCTATATTTGTGTTACTTGGGTTGCCTTTCTTTTGGATTTACCCTATCGTAGCAGCAATAACATCAATACTAGGTATGTTTATTTTCTACATGCAATTTTTACGCTATGCGGAATTTGTTGATCCACTTTATCCAAAAAAGACGAGTGTCAATGTTATTGGAGAAATCAATCCTAAGGAGGAATGGAAACAAACTTTGATGTTTTCCGCTCATTTGGATTCTGCTTATCAGTTTAATTTTAATCTGTACATGCCGAAGACGTTTAATTATTTCCTAATCGGTCTTCCAATTGTATTAGTAATAGAAATTTTCGCAGCAATCATATTTTTCATTACAAGTTGGATATTCAGTGTTCCTAAACCCGTTTTTAACATCATAGGTGTAGTTCTAGCCATAATCATCGTCCCTATGGGTTCAATGTTATTCTGGTTTAAAACAAAATGGTGCGTAATGGGAGCAAATGATAACTTAAGTGGAATAGCAATCACTCAAGGAATCGCTGAAACTCTAGGTAAAAATCAAGAATTAATTCCAAAAAATACCAAAATTCTCCTAGTAGCATTTGGTTCGGAGGAAGCGGGATTACGTGGGGCCAAAAGATGGGTGAAACGGCATAAAGACGAGCTTAATGAGAAACCTTTTTACTATCTGAACTTTGACGGGGTAGCAAAAGCTAACGACATTCATATAATCAATGCTGAGGTAACACTGGGAGTGACATATAATCCTGAAATTGTGGGGATGGTAGTGACTGCGGCGAAAAATGCAGGAATCGATTTAACAAACCGTCCTCTTCCATTTGGAGCAACTGATGGTTCGGCAATCGTTCAAGGAGGTTTTACGGATGGTGCCAGCATGGAAGCTATGAATATTGATGAACCCATGGAGAAAACGTGGTATCATACCATTAATGATAACGCTAGTGTCGTAGAATCCGAAGCCTTGGAGAAAGCAAGGAAAATTTCAATGGAATTCATAAAATTGATTGAAAAAAAATAGTCAATTTTTAGAAACTTTCTAGATAACCAGTAACTGCATTGGGTTGTTCAACTTTTTTTTCTTTTGATACATTTGGAGGTTCTGAGAAATCGATTCCATGACCTCTGGTAAACATTTGTCGAAAAGTGGATATGAAACGCGCCGCAGGTCCTCCATCGATGACTGAATGATCCAAAGCGAAACATCCGCTTAAAAATTCCCGATTCTCTAATTCGCCCTTTTCGTTAAATCTAGGTCGAAAATCAGTTCCGCCTACTTGGAAACTCATCACATTTGGAGTCACTGCCAAAGGTTGTCCTGCTTCTTTGAGAAACATCCCAATACTTGTCAATCCAATTGTGCCATTCATTTGTTTTTTCATATGAGGATTTTTCATTGCCCGATTCAATATCATTCTTCTAATCCAACGTGGCAGGTTCACAAATCTTTTGACCAGCTTTGCTTGCTTAGAACCTTTTTTATCGTATTGAAGTCCATTCGTCTTCCTAGTTTTTGCATCTAAAATTTCAAAATGGATATCCTTCCAGTATTTTTTTTGAGATGACCGAATAGTATATGATGTTGGTACAGGTACATGCGAACCTTCAAGCTCTCTTTCCACAATGCAGACTATGTCTACATCTTCAAAAATCACAATTTTATCTCTTCTATAAAGATAAGCGTTAATATTTGGGTGTTCCAATATTGCTTGTCCTAAAAGATACGCTATATAGGCTGTAAAAGAATACTTATTCCCATTTTTATCAACATGCGTTCTGAAATATTCTCTTACTTTCGTTACATCTATAATTCCAGTCGCAAATACTGTAGGTTTTTTCCGACCTTGATCTGTCCAATCCATTTGCGCTTGTTTTGTCTTTTTCAACTTCATTACTTTATAATTATAGTCATACTGTTTCGGCATGATATGATACCAATTACATTTTTAGTAAAAACTGGTATTATTTTTATAAAAACCAGATATGTAGTTTAAACAAATGTCATTCAGTAACAAAAATGGAATAGCGAATGAGATTTCATGATGAAATATGCATAAGAACTACACGGGGGATAAAAATGAATATATGTCTTAATTGTGGAAAAACAATAATAGATGAACGAGCGGATTTTGTAAAAACTGCCTACAAAAACAAGTTCGGCAAAAAAAACAGACAGAAGCAGCGACAAGAGGAGTGCCACTCTGCCAATTGGATCCATGTTCAAATGTTGATGTAGTGAAATGTCGTAATTTTGATAGGAATTCTAATCGGGACCTTCTGAACTACAGATCAAAATTTTTTTTGTCTATATTAATTTATTCAAAAGTCTATCTAATCAATATAGATTCTTACTAATGTAATCATTAAACCCATCTCTATTTTTTATCGAAACCTGTTTGATGTTTGATAATTTATGACGGTTAGTTTTAAAGGGACATTAAACTTACAGAATATATATGCAAATTGAAGAGGATTTAAGTTTCAGAGTGTGGAAAGATCCCAAAAATATACCTTTTATTCAAAATGATATGCACAAATTTCTCGTGAAGATTTGTGAGGAAGCAGGCCCACGAGAACCCGGAGGCTTTGGGGAACGAAAAGCAACAAAAATTTTGAAGGACGAATTACAAATTCATTGTGATAAAGTTTCAATTGAAAAATTTCCTGTTGCTCCACTGGCTTTTCTCAGTTTTACCGTAATATCCCCAGTGCTAATTTTACTAGGTTTGCTGTTCTATTGGTCATATCCAATAATTTCTGTATTCGCGATCCTAATTGCATCGATGGTGTTTATATTAATGTTTATACGATATACGGCAATTTTCGATGTGTTTTTTCCAAGGAGAAGTTCGCATAATGTCATCGGAGAAATTAATCCAAAAAAAGAATGGAAGCAAACGGTTATGTTTTCAGGTCATTTGGATTCAGCATATCAATTTAATTTAAACCGATTTATGCCAAAAACCTTTGGGTTGTACCTCATCGGTTATCCTGCAATAGTGATTGTTTTCTTTATTGTGTCACTTAGTCATTTGATTATCGGTTATAATGGTATTTTTGGGCAGGTTGTACCTTTAGTTGGTTTTAAAATAACGGGAATAATTTTCGCAGTACTTATAGTCCCTATGTCCTTTGTTCTACTTTTCTTCAAAACATTATACCCTGTGATGGGAGCAATGGATAATTTATCAGGGATAGCAATTGTTCAAGGAATTGCAAAAAGTATTGGAACCGATAAGGAATTAACTTTAAATCATACAAAACTCTTGGTAATCGGCTTCGGATCCGAAGAAGCTGGATTACGAGGCTCAAAAGCATGGGTGAAACGCAATTTTGAAAAATACAGTGAGAAACCTTTCTATTTCATTAATTTTGATACGGTTGCAAAAAGTGATTCATTTAATGTCTTTAGTCGAGAACTCACTATGGGGGTAAAATATGACCCAAAGACTGTCGATAAGGTTATATCAGCTTCTGAAAAACTTGGTCTTAAAATTAAGAAAGGGATTTTACCGTTTGGTGCGACTGATGGAGCTGCACTAGTGCAAGGTGGTCTCAAAAATGGAACCACCATTGAAGCATTAAATATGGATAACCCGATCACACTAAAAATATATCACACCGTGGATGACACTGCCGATGAAGTAGAGCCAAAAGCATTGGAAATGGGTAGAGATATCGGCTTGGAGTTTTTAAAAATCATTGATAAATCCTAAACACCAGAGAATTTCTTCTACTTTATTTTCTCCCAATTTTTCTCTTTAAACTCTACTGCCTACGAATGGTGGGATTTCCTAGATCAATTGGCTTATAAAAAAGAAAAGTATCTGATTTGAGCTATTTGATTGTCAGTCTTATAGATTTAATCTCAAATGGGGTGAATTCAGTATGAATAACCACTGTATTATTTGCCATATTTCGCATTACGTCCAATTTTTTTCCAATTTTATATTCTAATAAATCTATTTCTTCTGCAGTGATCTCTTTTGTCTCAGAAATATTGTGTAATCGGATCATCGTGGAGATTTTGGCTCCACCACATTCATAAGCCCGAATAATTAACGTCTTTTTGTCCCATATCCATTTATCTGGAGATTCTGGTAGTGAGTAATCTTCAAATTCGTATGATTTGTCTACTTGATATTTCTCTGAACCTCTGGATACCCATTCAGATGGTTTAAAAGTGGATACAATTATATTCTGATGATCTGATGTTATTTTTGGCATTAATACTTCCGTAACAGGCAATTCATCTATAATAGAGGGTTGGGTTGCAAGAGTTTTTTCAGAGGTTTCCAAAGTTATGGGGCTCTCACAAAATAGAACCGTATATAAAACCGGGTTATTGTACGCTAACGCTTTATGGGGGATTTCCTGCTCAAGCCATGAATCCTTATGTGGGATTAAACGTAATCTTACATTATGGATTCCTAAATCGGTATAGTTCGGACGTTTTTTGGGATCGATTTTAATTTCTCGTGTATGATAGAGATCTTTTGGATAGTGAGGAGATCGAAGTAAGGTAATGGAAATTCCTTTCATAGTTGCTGAGACTCCATATTTTGAATCATTTAAAATAGCCAATCCTATATCTTTGTCTCCAATATCAACCCATTTTTGCATTCCATATTCCCATTTTCCTTCTTCCATCTCAGTTTTTGGATTTCTGCTTCTTGTTATGGATCCATACGGGATTTCACATCTTACTTGATCAGATTTTAAGTTGAGTGGAATGAAGTATTTGAGCAGTGTTTTCTTATCTTGGAGGTCAATCTTGAAATTGACGTCCAGTACATCAGAATTTGCCCGAATGGTATAAATTATGATAACTTTTGAATTCTTCATCGAATATGTGCTGGAAATGGTGACTTTCGTATCCATCTTCTTGACTTTTGGAACTTTTAGGAGAGTGACATTCTGAGGATGGGATGGATAAGTGTGATCGATGTTCCATGCCGGATAAGGTTGACCATTCCTCATGGGTTCTTTGAATGCATTGATTCTAGCCCCTTTAAATCGTAATTTGTGTTTCTTTATCGTATTATCTTTCATTACCAATTTCTCAGAACTTTCCCTAACCGAATTCCTTTCTCCATAAAGAAAATTCATAACTCGATTTTGATTCTTCAGATTTAGCTGGATGAGATTTCCTGTATTTTTGGATATTGATACTGTCAGAAATTCATTTTCTACGCGTATTGAGGATGGAAGAGACTCTACTTGAAGCTGTCCTTTATGTTCGACAGCCCAATTTTTCAAATCTTGTTGGTTTATTATGATTAGTGAAAAGGGTTTCATGTTTTTTATCAAATGTTCACTTTTACCATCCGAGACAATTGCATCATTCATCACCGAAACAGGGTTATATAGAAGAATATCTCCTGGATTATTAGTCAATTTCGTAATTATGTCAAATACTCTAACATTCAAGAGAGATTTCATTCTCTCTTTGACGTAATTATGTTCTCTCCACGTTAAGAGGTAGACTTCAGGAATTGATGATCCAGGTAGTATATCATGGAATTGATTGAATAGAGTTTTTTGCCAACAATCATTAAACAACTCTTTAGGGTATACAAAATCTCCGAATTTAGGAGAAAGTAAGAAAAAAGTATTAAGAAATTCTGCGGCGATTGTAAGTTCTTCTGCTTTACGATTTCCTTCCTTGACACGGGCTTGGGTTGTCAAACACCCGCGATGATATTCTAAATACATTTCATCATCCCACGTTACGATAGTATCCCCGACATCTTCTTTCAATATCTGAAAATAACGATGGGTATTCGTGTGTTTGAAACCTTTGCTGAAATTGCCAAAATATTTAGCAAAATTCTCCATATATTGAATTTCTGTGAAAAGAGGGCCTTTTCCTCCATCTCCCCTTCCATAGAACCATCCAAGAGTTCTTACATGATCGTCTGTAAGCACTGAATTCATATCATTCAATGTATTATGAGAGTTGAACACCAACCCTTTTGCGTTAGGTCGACGTCCTATTTTCTTATATAAACCAAAATCTACAATGGATCCTATTTGAAATTTAAACAAATGCGTAAAAATTTCACTCCCGTCTAACCCACGCCAAATAAAATTTGAAAATGGAAAATCTGAGTGGTCATTCCACAAGATTTTCGTTGTCCAGAACGACTCCGCTCCTGATTTGACGAGGATTTGAGGAAGGGAATAGGGGAACCCGAAAACATCAAGTAAAGATTCTACTTTACTAATTTTTCCGAAATTACGAAGATTAAAAAGTTGTCCATATAATCTTTGCCTCACTAGAGCCTCACCCGAGCACATACGCAATGCTGGTTCTACCCACATCCCACCACAAACATCAATTTTGTTGTTAGCTACTGCTTTCTTCACATCTTCCCACATTTCAGGATCATATCGCTTAATCCAGTTAAAATACTGAGGGGTAGTCATAGATACGCTAAAATACGGAAATTCTTTAATGTGCTTCAAAGCGGCATAAAAGGTCTTATATGCTCGCACTTTTGAGTCATTCACACTCCAAAGCCATGCAGCATCTAAATGAGTTTGAGCAATAGGGTATATATCAAAATTCTTAATTTTTAATTCTGCTTTGGGTGCAAATGGAAGGGGTAGTTTGTGAAAGATCCTGGTAAATAACTCAATCCGTTTGAATTTCATAGGAATTCGATAATACTTGAAGTTAGAGTCATGTAGGAAATTTTGAAGTCTTATATACGAAGGTGCATAAATTACCGAATCCAAATGTTTCTCGATACCCGGGCGAGTTTTTCTCATAGTGAATTCTTCTCCCAGAGAATCATAAATTTTGTGAT
This sequence comes from Promethearchaeota archaeon, assembly GCA_004524545.1. Taxonomy (GTDB): domain Archaea; phylum Asgardarchaeota; class Lokiarchaeia; order Sigyniarchaeales; family Promethearchaeaceae; genus AMARA-1. The sequence goes on along the minus strand of SDNX01000040.1, from coordinate 11,853 downwards.
AATTAAGATGTCAATTTTGACTAGTGCAAGCTATAGGTAAAATCAATGCACATTCCTCAAACATCAAGATAGTAATGATAGAAATGATAGAGGGTTTAAATACAGTTTATTTAAAGATACATTAAACTAATAAAACCGTTGCACCATACCTATTCTTACTCTTATAGAGGATGAATTTTGATGAAACTTAAAACCAAACACTTCACTCGTTTGATGTTGGTTACGGTGTTAATCTTTCTTTGCATGCCTATAATGGCAAGTGCGAAAGAGCATAGTTACGATTCGGCATCTGTAACAACTTCTAACTCGAATCCTTATTCAAAAGTAGCAATTACTCCTCAATCTTCAATGTTTGCTACTGTACAACTATCTGGCAATAAGCCAGGGACATTTGCTTTACAAACCTGGCAAGGTGCTAATCTTGACACTGCTAATGTTCCCGATGTTCTGGAAGCAGATTTATATTATCCTATAAATATTGGGACGGATATTAGTTATTATAATGGCTTAGGGCTTTCTCCTGAATGGAATACGTATTATGTAAACGTCGCAAATAACAGTGCTAAATTCGGGGAATATGATGTAGATCTAATAACTGATAGGTATAAAATCGGGAACGGAGATTCTATAGAAATACAACTGGATAGTGGCGTTATTCCAGAAGTTGATATTATCGTAGAACGTCAAGGAATCTATCAAATTTGGCACAACGATGTTGGATTAACTCTCACCATTATCTCTCCGTCGGGAAAATCTGTATCTGCCAGGCAAGCTCAACTTCCTGACCATCAATTTGGAGGTACGACTTTAGGGAGATATTTTTATTTTGCTGCTTTTGAAATTGGGAAATATAAAACAACATTTACAACTGGAGCCAGTACGGTAAATTTGAGATGTGAATACTTCAAAGCAAAGACTATTCGTAGCGGTGCATCAATTTCCGATGGAATAGAACCTGGATCTTCTGAAATATTGAATCCTGAGTATCAGAAATTTGTATATGAAATGAATATTGATTTATTGAACTATTATGTGTACTCCCTCAATTTCGATTTTAATGATCCAGGGGTGAATGACCGCCGAATTTTTTATGAAACTGCTAGCGCTTCATCTACAACAGCATTAAATACAGGGGATAATCAACTTTATAGCCCACTTGGAGGTTCAAAAATTTATATAGTAATTGACACGCCCGACTATTTCACTTGGGCTAGCCCAGGAGTCGCTGAATCAGGCGTTCCGAAATTTACCTTAGAATTCAATGAGATAAAGTCTGATCGCGTTGATTTTGGGGAAACGGAGATGATAGTGGTATCTCAACAAGATTATGTTGTTAGTAGATTTATAAAAACCAGAAAACCTGGAATAGTTTCACTCCAATTTGAATCTGTTGGACCTTCTTCTCCGAATTTGATTCATGGAGTTCCATATATTCAAGAAATTGTTGATGATCAAATATTGACACCTCAAGTCTATGATCCTATTTACGCAACAGGTGGTAACTACTCAATCAATATATTGCTAAGTAAAGGAACTTATAAATTTGGATTTTCTCACACGGGTTATTTAGGAAATGAGTATTTACGGTTGACAACTGCATTTACGGAAGCGGATGAGACTTCAGTTATAGTAAGAGATCCTGCAGTTCCACTAACATCCGGTCAATTTCAAGATATCAGATTAACTGGATGGAGTAATATGCCAGATCCAGATGGGGCAACTCATGGAAATGCTTTCACTTTGAATGTAGATGAAAATTTCCGGGACTATGGATACAACATAACATTTGATCCAGCGAAAAATGGTCAAATATTCAATGTAGATCTCGTACCGAATCTTGAAGTACTATTCGATGACACAACCAACGTATTTGTTGATCATACTGGAAATGCTTCTTTACCGATTAAAACCACTGGAGGAACGGTTGGAGATGCGTTTATCATTGGTTCTTACGACAAATTCTCAAGTGTTCAAGTAAGTCTTGGGACAGCTTCCGATACTGATGCATTTGTGTGGCAATATTTGTCATCCGGTACCACTTGGGTTAATTTTGATTCGGGCGATAATTTTATTGATGGAACACTGACTGGTTCAGGAAGCTTACAACAATCTGGATTAATTTCTTGGGATCCAGCAGCTCTAACAAATTGGAATTACGAAACTAGCACATCTGATGATGTTGGAAATGAAATTCCGAGCACAGATGACAGAAATCTCTATTTGGTGCGAGTCGTCTGTAATAATTCTGCAGCAAGTGTACCTACAGTGAATAACTTCTCATTGAAGAAATATGTGCGAATTGATTTCGATGTATATAATGAATTCGGATATGACGTAGGTCCATTAGGAGATCCATATTTTGACGAATTCTCTTCAATGACTGTTACGAACGTAATTGTAGATAATGTAGACACTAGTTATTCAGTTGGTAATCCAGCTTTAGGATTGAATTATAATTTCAATTATGAAACCGCATTCTTGTTCCTATCTACCAATGATATGGAATTCCGGAATTATAATGGGTCCAACACAGGTGTTCTCGAAGAATTGACAGCAGACATAGTATTTTCAGTTTCAATATACCGAAACAACGATTGGATTCAGCAAGAATACAGACTCGGTAAAGATGCACCTACCACACATTCTGCAGATGTTAACTATACTACAGTACCATATGGGCATACTCTTGTCTACAATGCCTCTGATGTAAATTTAGCATATGTGAAGCTCATACCCGCAAGAAATCACCAATTTGATTGGACTCAAATTACTATGCAAGTGACAAATGGAACTGTTAATAATGTGTTTTATTATCTCCCATGGTCATTAGAAAATTATGCAATACGCTCTGATAGTCTATATGATTATACATATACAGGGAGCTTGGAACAACATTCATTAGAATTAGGTTTTGTGACTGAATACATTCTGATGGAGTTTGACATCAATCCAACAGAACTTGATGGCATCGTAACGGTCGAACTCTATGCGGGGCACTTTGGATATGAAATGATCACCTTCAAAGTGAGTGGATTCGTATGGACGTGGTATTACACTGTTGGTGCAGTCGGATTAGCTGCGATTGTTGGTGGTGTTGTCGCATTCTTCCTACTTCGTAAGAAAAAGCGAGGATACTAAAATTATTTAGTTCAATTTTTTTTTTCAATTGTTTTTTTTAAATCCTACATCTATTTCGTGATCACGAAAACTACTTTTCGTAAAATAAAGGTTTCACGCCGTTACGTGTCACTCTTGTAATCTCTACACATCATCTGTATATTCTATTTAGCCTTGTATTTTTCATAAGCGAATTATCAACAATATGGAGAATTCAACATTAATAGAGTGATATTCATATTGTTCCTCCATTTTTTCTCTCTTTCCTGATATGAAAGGTGTTATGAAAATCACACCTTTTATGTTTTAATGGCATCTATCAGACGAGTATCTTCCACATAAGAAGACACACACGGATGTCCTTCTGATCGACAGATTCGTAGATCTGATAAATTATATACTACAGACCAAAGAGTTCCTAATTGAATCTCATCTCGATGACTACATACTAATCCCTCATGAGATGATAATATATCCTTTATAGTTTTTTCGGATATCCTTCCTTTTTGAGTTCCTAATGCTCTGCAAATGGTATCATATCGGACATAGGAATCAGGCGGCACATAAATATCCACATCTTTCATCCGGGGATGATTGTAATGATTGGTTGATACTAAATAATGGTCAATTGATTCTCGAATTGCACATGTATCCTCTGGTCCGATTTCAACGACGGTCATGGTTCCTTTCTTATCTGCGAGAAGATAGGTCATAGTGGAATAATGGGGGATATTTGTTAAAAAATCAACTCCTTGTTGAACAGATGAACATTTATCCAAGAGATATCTAACATTGACCCAGAAGGCTAAACCCGGCTTAAGATAAGAAATGATTCCGCTTTGTGCCACTCCTAATCCTTTCTCATTTATACCGTCCTCTCTACCTACGAAAATATCTGATTGGGCGACGCTTTTATATCCATTATTTGGGATACATAATGTTGATTCCAAGTTTTCCTCAAAATTGTAATACATATCGTAATTTCGACCAATATAGGTGTGGTCATTTTGGGAAACAGCAAAAATACTGCAATTCGGAGCCTCTTGAACAACTAGTGCAAAAGCACATATTAAATCATAATCTAATTGGGTAGCATCTGCTATGCCGTGTAATTCTTCCAAATACTCGGGAAAGATAGAGGAGATATAGTCTCGACATTGCTCTGAGAAATTGCGAGTTTTATCACTAATGAATGGAAGGCGAAATCCTGCAGAGCGTAGCACTTTGCCATATTTCAATCCCATTTCATAATACGAACCTTTAAGGGTTAAATGATCCATATGAATGAGTATTGATTTGTGGTTATAAGGACTTCCGAGGGTTTTGGGATAATTTTATCCTTTAGGAGGATTTTTTATCCCTAAAAGGATACACTAGTATGAGGAATATAATGCAGAATAAAATCAAAATTGCAGAAATTATGGGGGCTTTAGGGAACGTTACGCGATTGGATATTCTTGACTTGATTGCAGAAGGGATCTCGAATCCGGGAGCCCTCTCCAAAAAGCTAGCAAGCCCGCGACCTACCATTGAAAAGCATTTACGTGTGCTTTTAAAAGCGAATGTTATTAGTAAATACCCTGGATTAAGTCCCGAAGGTCAAACCAGGATTTATTACCGAATTGCAGAGAATTTTAACCCATTTCTGAGTGAGTTAAATAATTTAGTGAAGTAGAAAGAAAAACTTTCACGGGAATGGTGTGGACTAGTGCCATTTTTCTCTTTTCTTAATTAATTGTCTAGTTATTTCGATAGGTATATATTCATTTTATTCTAGAATAAGGTTAACGATGACTCGAATTGAAAAATCTCAAAAGGTATCTGCTAGTGCGGAAACACTTTTCAAGGTATTAGAAGATTACGAAGGGTATTCTCGATGGAATCCAATGATCTTAGAAAGCGAAAAGAATGGAAAAGGCTATATTTTCAAAACTCCGGATGGGGAACAACTGGTTCAAAAATTAGACCGGACACCATTTCTAAAAGTTAGTCACGCATATGAAGATAATCCCTATATCGCCGAAACAGGAGAAACTTTCAGAAATTGCACTGAATGTAAGGACACAACTGTTACACTTTATGCTATTCCAAAAAACGGAAATACTGAACGGTGTCATAAAGAGACTGAAGCGAAATTGAAAGGGCTTAAACACTTTGCAGAATTTATCGAGAAAGGTGGGAATCCCAACCAATATTCCAAAATCCAACTGCTTTAATTATTCAAAAATAATGGATAATTGTGGCACGTAAACCTAAACTTCGTATCATTTTCGATGTTATGAAATATACAGATCTACGGAAAATATATCTACATATTCATAATGTTCCGTTAATTGGTGTGAAGCAGGTTCAGAAAATGATTACGAAGAAATTTCTTTTTTATATAATTAATGTAAGGTATCCCTTCTTTTCTTAAGTTGAAAGACGGAAGAACAGCGACGATATGTTGAGGATTAATAGGAAGGTACTTAAAATTCGAATTAAATTTCTTTTTATCTCCTCTATTTCTTTTTTAATATATAGTTCAAAGAAAAATTATAAAATTTTATTCAGTAAATAAAGCTTAGTTTCCTCGTGGACTCCATCCACCATCGCCGTCAGTTTCGCGTTTGACGAAGGCATCCGCCCGATCTTTGGATTTATATAATCTCACATCCCTAACTTTTTGCATAGCTATTTGATTTTCTCTTCTTTTTTTGAGGATTTCTTTCCATAGTTTTCGGAAAAAGGATGCAATTTTCATTGTGTTATATTAATCTTTGATAAAATTTATGTCTTAGTAGATTTTTATTACAAGATATATATTCCAATGAATGTAGCATCTTTCATAGAAGATTCCTACATTTTGGGCATTTTCGATTTTTCGTAAGGGTTCCACAGATTGGACATACCTTCATTTTTAAATATGGATTTGGTGGACCAAAATCATCCATAACTATATTTTCAGTCATTTTTTTACAGTTTTCGCAAATTACAGAATTTTTATCTATTTTAATCCCACATTCTGAACAATAATTTGCTTTTTACATAGAAAAGGAATGAATTTTCCTAACTTTTCTCGATATGATCACATATACTACAGGCAATATAGTAATTCCTCCTACAACTGCTCCGATAATTCCGATTGGAGGTGCAAGAGGATCAGGAGGAGCAGGAATTGGGGGCGGAGGCGTGAATTTGCAATGGAACCAATAAAGGCCTCCAAAAATATTCAGCAAGTCTCCAACACTGTCTTCATCTAAGTACTCTCGGTTAAAGAAGAGTGAATCTCCTCGTTGCAGTAGGTAGAAGCTTGGGACGTGGATTTTACAAAAATCTTCCTGAATTTCATAAAACAGATCACGTCGAGTATCACCAACTGCTGAATAGGTCGCAATTAGTTTATCATTCCATGTATCATTATTCAATATGAAACAATTACTATTTGCATTTGTACCATATAAAGGTTCAATCATATTAATTGGATCGTTATAGTCAGGACCCCAACCACCGAATGAGTAGGCTAAATTTTTGTGCCCATCGGAATTTTCTAGGTAATTTTCTACCCAATCATCCCATGGTATAGCATCTAAGATAACCAGTTTAATACCAATGTCTTTTAAGTATTCTTGCATCAAGGTTCCAACAAGGTGTAATAAATAGGATTCATATCGGGTTCCTCTTCTCAGGATTTTACAATAGTTTTACCACATTTAGTGCATTTTTGATTTTTGACGAAAGAACCACATTGTGGGCAAAATTTTATTTCAGAATCCGGGATAAACGGATCAAATTCATCCATATATTTTCGAACTGCTTTTTCTTCCTTTATTTTTCCGCAGTATTCGCAAATTTCAAATGGTTTATCATGCTTGGCACCACATTCTGGACAATAGAGTGCTTCTTTTAATTTGCGGAGGGATTCTCTTTTTAATTTACTTCGTTTCCCGACCTTGATTATTGTGATTGTAAAAATTATTCCAATTCCGATCAATCCAATTATTAATAAAATAGTTAAGATCGGAGAGGGATTCGCTATTGGTGGAGTAAATTTGCAGTGAAACCAGTAAAGGTGTCCAAAAATATTCAACAAGTCTCCTATGCTGTCTTCATCCAAGAAGTCTCGATTAAAGGTGATTGAACCTCCGAGTTGCAGTAGGTAGAAACTAGGCACCTGAACTGTGCAAAATTCCTCTTGGATTTCATAGAACAGATCCCGTCGAGTATCACCAACTTCTGAATAGGTCGCAATTAGTTTATCATTCCAAGTATCATTCGCTAACATAAAATAGTTGGATAACGCTCCGGTACCATATAAAGGTTCAATCATATTAATTGGATCGTTATAGTCAGGACCCCAACCACCGAATGAGTAGGCTAAATTTTTGTGCCCATCGGAATCTTCTAGATAATCTTCTACCCAATCATCCCATGGTATAACATCTAAGATAACCAGTTTAATACCAATGTCTTTTAAGTATTCTTGCATCAAGGTTCCAACTGTGTGTAATAAATTGGATTCATATCGAGTGAAATTAAACACGGCAATAGGCGTGGTACTTTCCGCAACTGCTTGCCAATCTTCTCTGGTACTACTAGCAGATAATCCGTTCAGAGTGATGTTCCCTTGGATTTCTGCATCTGATGAGTTTAAGAGAATTTCTTGAGCTATTCTGTAATCATGATAAGGTTCACCATCGAAACCTTCATGGTGATATTGCATCCCGTCTGGAACGGGCACGTGCAATTCATAATGTCTTCCACCTAATACTTCTTCTAAGAAATAGGTGTGATTCCACACAAAAGAGGATGCATACCGATATTCCCATTTCATAGTATACAAGTTCATTTGCATGAAGTATACCACAGATTCTTTTCGGGCTAAATCAATCAGTGCAGGATCACAGCACCAATATTCTTTATACGATGGAAGTACTTCACCCCAGTGAATTTCATGATCAATTATTGCTAAAGATTCCGTTACAGGATCAGGGATGATACGGTAGATCATTCGTTCAATATGATTTTCACCCCAAGTCATGTGGTAATCTGGATTATAGTCGAATACAAGTTGTTCATCAAAAATATACTCAGTTAATTTGAATGGACCAGTTCCGATCAATTCGTCATTGAGGTCGATTCTATTGAAGAAATAATAACCATATAAATAATTCGTATCAGGTAGAACTATAGAGCATGGGACAAACGCTAACAATTTCTCCCAGATTACTGAGGGGGTGTTTAAAACAAATCGAATAGTGAAATCATCTAAAATCTCAGTGCGATTTAGAATTGGGATGTTTTTTTGCTCGAATAGGCTTTTTGATGCAGTTCCTAAAGGATGATTATCTAAATCTCCATCATGATCAATATCTAATCCAAATGTCCAATACTGGAGACGATCAAAATTCCATTTTACTGCTCGTGCATTAAAACTTGATCCATCATGAAACCTGACCCCTTGTTTCAATCCAATCGTCAAATTTAGCATATCAAGACTCCAAGTTCCCAACGAAGCAGCAAGGTTAGGTATAACTTCCATTTCAGCTGAGGAATAGTTGTAAATGTATAGCCCCTCAACGACTTGCATGATGGTATCCATGGATTCGGAATCATACGCATCTAATGGGTCGAGTTTTCCTGGACCGTTAGCAGTTGCAACAACGAACGGCACAACATCGTCTTTTGCATAGCTACTTGATATAGGACAGACTACGCCCATAACACTAATTGCTACAAGAATTAAGACACTTAACCATTTTTTAGAGTGTCTCATTTTTTTTCCCCTTGACTATAGGATGAAGGGAATATGCAATTATATAGTTTACTAATTTTTCCTCACTTTTTTAATAAATCTTCGATTTGTATAAACAAATCAATAACGAATTTGAAGGGGTTCTTTCGGTACTAAGTGATTTTTTCTGAATTGATCTCGCTCAGTTCTCCAAAGTTTCTCCCATTTTGAGTTTTTCAATAGACTACCAGTCATATGATAGTACTCTAATGCTCTACGGTGATTTTTTTTTATTCCATAAATTCTCGCTAAATTCCAATATGCAAGTTCATTTGAAGGATTAACTCGGATTGACGTTTCTAAAATATCTTGAGCCATTGTTAAGTCTGCTTTTTGAAATGCTTTCATTGCTTGGTTGCATAATTTTTGACTTTCCAGGCCTAAAAGTTCCACAGAAAAACAAGCAATATCTGAAACTTGTGGTGTTGTTGATAGGAGATATGAAAATTTGTTTTCAGGATTCGTGTTTTCATCTAATACTGTTAAAATTCGTTTTTTCCAATATTCAATAAATCGCTGAACCTCAAGACTCAAATTTTGGGTAAGTTTAGACCACTTCATCCAGTTGGAAAACATTAATGAAGGAAAATTATGTGCTATCATAAATTCTAATAGAGAAGGGTCAAATTCTGAAGCTCTTGATTTTGGGAGTAACTCATAGAGAATTTTCGCAACCTGTGGATGAAATAAAGAAAAATCTATCATAAGGTTTTTTATCGATTCATCTTGCATGGATTGTAGCATTTGTATTACATTAGACTCGATTGCTGAATATAGCATTACGTTTGGTGGTGGGAATACTTTTTTTACCTTTAATCGAAAATTTGCAATCAGATTTACCTTTTTCAATGATTTTACTGCACTCATTCTTATACCTGATTCTGAATGAAAACTAACGCTGTGTAATCTCTTAATTTGGGTAAATCCTGTATTAATTATGTTTTTTTTCAAAAGGGGATAAGTATAACCTGCTTTATGAAAATTTCCAGGCATATCCACTCCGAAAAGAAATCGAATAGTTTGAGTTTTTTTCGATTTCCTCCTCAATCCCAAATTGATTACGGATCCCCATAAATTTGGTACTTCTAAAAATAGTTTTCCTCCCGGTTTCAATACTCTCCACCATTCTGTTAATATGTAAGGAAGATGAATGATGTCAAAATGTTCAATAATGTGAGATGCTTCGATTTCATCTACAGAATTATCTGGATAGGGGAGAAAATATAAATCTGCTTGCTGATCCGCCACCGATAGTTCAAATTTATCAATATTCACATATCCGGGTTTATAATAAATACCACAGCCAAGATTTAGTTTTAGCAAATTATTACTTCCTTTTTGTTATACGTTCCATACTTGGTACATTGACTAAACGGGGCGCTCCAAGTGATACATTCTAAAGATAAGACCTTACGTAGTCCAACATATCCAAATAGACCAACTATAACTAAGATTACCATACTTAGAATTCGCTTGATATTTTGGGACTTTGATTTTCTTATAGATGCGACAATTGTCCCGTTGATATTGATTGCATTAATCGTTCCGAACAATATTTCTCCTATACCATCATTCGGCAAAATTGATATTGCTGGATAACTGTCAACATATGCATAAGTAAAAATCCCTGATATACTGGAAAAAACACTTGAAAGAAATTGTAACATAAAGAATCGCAAGCTAATCTTGCTTTTTCTCTTATTCCAAATCAAACCTAATTTTCTTGACGATTTTATAGTGTGTTCTTTCATTATCTCTTCTCATCAATTTTTTGTTTTTGGATGATTATTCAGTTTTGAAGGCTCAATATCTAATATGGTTTCTTCAATCCTTCGCAAGCAATATTTACTGTTATGTAAAGAGTTGGAAATATGAATGGAGACCGAATTGCATCCACCTTTGCATTGGCGTCCATACTCGCAAACTCTGCAATTTTCTCCCAAATCCTCAATTTTAAATTTTCGATTATAAGAAAATGAATTAGGGTCTTCCCATATGTCTCTAAAACTACGTTCGCGTAGATTTCCCTCAATCAGGCGGTCTCCTCCCATAGATAGGCACCCTACAACATTTCCATTTGAGGTAATTCCTACCGTACTTTTTCCTGCGGTGCATCCATACCATTTCTCATTATTTGGGAGTAAATGAGAAAAATATCCATAACAATGCGCACCTACAACGGGTAAATCCCTGTAGGAATTTTTAATGTTCTCTGATACGATGAACATTGCAGTAGAATAGTATTCTTCCAGGTCAATGACAAGATTACGATCGAAATTCCCAAATGGCATCGCAGTTTGTAGTTGCCAGTTTACTTCTTTAGTTTTAAGGAGCTTCCGAATCTTAGGTAATTCCTTGAGATTTGTCTTACTAATTGTTGTTATCACCGTGGTCTGAATGTTATGTTGGTTAAGCAAGTCAATTGCTTTCACTACTCTTTGAAAAGAACCCGATTTACGGATACTGTCATGTATCTCCTCCATTCCATCCATGGATAATCCCACTACCTCAGGTTCTAAAATTGCTAACTCTTCCACTACATCCGGCATTGTCCATCCATTTGTGACAAATGCAAGGTCCATTCCTAAATCTTTCACACAACGAGCTATCTCGAACCAATCTTTTCTGAAAAATGGTTCTCCCCCCATTAAGCTGACCATTTGACAATTAACTTCAGCTAATTGTTCGCATACTTTGTAGCATTCCTGTAGGGAGAGTTCATCTGGTCGGACGGATCCTGCACTAGACCCGCAATGTTTACAGCTCATATTACACCCTAATGTTATTTCCCAAACGGCACATGATAAATTATTCATGGAGTTTTTCTCCGATCAAACACCCCATATAAGGTAGATATATGGTCCCATAATCCTATAGAAGAATTATACCCTATCCTATATATAATGAAATTGGATAATCCCCATGAAACTAGGGGAATTCCTGTTTTCATACCGGTATTTAAT
>SDNX01000039.1 GCA_004524545.1 Promethearchaeota archaeon | reverse complement strand
TTATTGAGAATGAGGAAGGAAATGTAAGCTATATAGTGGTTGGGAGTAATAGAACAGCATATGTACCCGTCTTGGGTGTTCAATTCAAGGAATATATCTCCAATTGGCACGTGATTGGTACTATTGAAAATACTTCCAATTCTGCTGTAGTAGGGGATACACTTGCGTATAATATGTTTGAAGCTGCCACTGCACAAAAAATTCGACTTCTAAATATAACTACAAGTGAATTTAATATCACGGGAGTATTTTTTGATTCCTTCTGTAGTGGCTCAGCTGTCTATGTCCATTTAGATGCGTTACAGCAAGATTTCAATTTAGAAAATTCAGTCAATTTAGTAATAATACAAGTTTCTCCATCAGCAGATAAAGATATACTGATTTCTAATCTTCAAATTGAGATCAATAGTATTCTGGGTCCTGATTTTGTGGTTATGGATTTAACCCCCACTTTTGAAAATAATATTCGATCTCTTTACCCGTTTGTCATCATCTCTACGATAGTGATAATTATCGAGACTATTATCATCATTGCTTCTCTGTATTTCTATCAATCAGGTAATTTTCAAGAAAGAGCACCGGATTTCGTAATAATCAAAGCCATTGGCGGAAATCATAAATTGGTAAAAAATATTTTATTTTTCGAAGACTTAGCAATTCTAATAGTTGCTAGTAGTATTTCTCTTGGAGTTAGTTTACTTTTCAACTCGGTGTTTTTGTATGAAGATGCTCTTCTTCCCCCGATTTGGTTAATCTTTCTTTTATGGATAGTAATCTCTGCAGTAGTCTTTGGCATCGTTAGAATATCGATTTTCTTCCTATACAAGCAGTTAGATATATTACAAAAAGAAATTTTAAAGGATTTTAGCAGAGCAAAATAATCTGCTTATCCTAATCGTTTTTTTAGATTTTCGATCTCTAATTTTTGTTGTTTTGTTCGGTTTTTTAGAATTTCAATTAATGATTTCATCTCATTGATCTTAATTTGATCATTTCCCGGACCTTGACTGAGAGCTGAAACTTTCTCTTGTAATTCTTTATTTTCATTCTTTAAGGTTTCAATTTCTTTAGATAGAGCATTCACATTTACGTCGGGTTTTTGAGGTTCAGGATCTGGACTTAATTTCCACAATTTTTCCTTCAAAATGTTTTTTGCTTTCTCCAATTCATCGAGCTTTTTATCTGATTCGGTTACAATCGCAACAGGTTTTTCAGAAGCAAGTTTTTCATCAGCTTCCTCTCGTAATTTCTTATTCTGAGCTCGTAATCGATCATTATTTCTTCGAAGCTCTTCAATCAATTCTTGTAAAGGCACTTCTTTACTTTGGGCAACCGATTTATTTTGAGCTAACTGCTCTTTAAGGGACTCAATTTCATTATCTTTAATGATTAGTTGAGTTTGAAGTTGGGAAATATCTGTTTCAGTAGCTGATATGTTTTTCTGCAATTCATAGAATTCGTTACTTTTCGTATTTTTCAGTTTGGATATCTCTCGTTCCAATAATCCAATATTGTCTCGAAGAGCTGAAATCTCTTTTTTATCCTTCATCGTTGAAATCTGTATAGTTTTCACTGGTTGAGTGATATCAGTATTTGGTGTAGAACTCCCGCTAGAACCAGATAATTCTAATTGTTTCGTTAAGTTCTCGATTTGTCCTTTTTGTTTACGGATTTTCAACTGAAGGTCTTGTACAAGATCATTCATAGAAGATAAACCATCATAGCGTTTGTTCGCAGTTCCCCCTAATGCTGTTCGGTTTTCTAGAATAACGATCTTATTATCCTTATTTTGCATATTCTCAGTCAAATCTTGCATCTGTTTTTTCAGATTGAGGATGTCCATCTCGAGAATCTTGATTTTGCCATCTTTTGATTTGATTTGAATATCTTTTGTTTTTAGTGCATTTTCCAATTCTTGAATTTTATGCTGTTCGGCCATGAAATTTCCCTTTGTTCTTTTTACGATCTCTGATTATACATTACTATCTCAAAAATAAAATGTTTTGTCATATATGATGATCTAGATCAATATGGAAATCGTCTTTCTAGGTACAAGTGCAGCTGTGCCAACACGACAAAGAAATCTCTCATCCTTCGTACTTTTGTATAATGGTGAACAGATTCTTTTTGATGCAGGGGAGGATGTTCAGAGACAATTTGAAGAAGCCAGATTGAAATTTAATGCCCCGTTATCTATTTTCATCTCACATATGCATGGAGATCATATTATTGGACTACCAGGATTATTGTTTCACTTTACTCTAGTTTCCCGTACCCAAGAGGTCAAAATATGGGGACCTCCTGGAATTTTTCCCTATCTGTATTTACACCGCATGATAGTGGGTCTTCGAGCTCCTTTTTTGAAAGAAGTATATGAAATTCACTCTGAAAAAAAGAAATTGCTCCTTTATGATTATCAAGGGAATCCAGATCAGAAACCCGTGGAAATTTCATACAAAGACGATAAAATTCATGAAACTGCAAATTATGTGATTAATGCAGTCCCGATGTGTCATAGCGTCCCTACTACTGGATTTAAATTCCTCGAAAAGCCTCGATCGGGTAAATTTGAGCCTAAAATTGCAGAACACATTGGTATTCCTCAAGGACATTTGTGGAAAAAGATGCAAATGGGTGAAATAATTGAATATAAAGGACAGACGTATAATCCCGAAGAATTGGAGATTGTAGGACCCAAACGCCCCGGTGTCGTCATTTCATATTCCGCAGACACAAAAATGTGTGATGCACTTTATTCTTTGGCAAAAGGATCAAATGTTTTCATTTGTGAGGCGACGTATGGAAATGAACTGAAAGATCTTGCAGATGAAAAGAAACATATGACTGCAATTCAATGTGCCCAGGTAGCCCAAGAATCTAATGTCATTCAACTCATCTTGACCCATATCTCTTCTCGCTATGTGGAAGTGGATAGTTTGCTGAAAGAAGCTCAATCTATTTTCCCGAACTCATTGGTAGCTTATGACTTAATGCGTTTCCCACTTCTAAATGACTAAAATTCTTCTGCAATCATTCCAAAGTGAATGAATTAATTTTTAACGTAAGATATTAATATTTAGAATGTGATGTAAGTAATTGGAGATCCCAAATTATGGACCAAAAAACTGAACAAATCTATGAAAACACAAGCACGATAGGCTCATTGAAAGAGTATGTTGTGAAAGAGAAACGCACTGTGAAAGATTTACTGCATGATTTGAACCTTGACGACAAGTATTTCGCAATTTTAGTCGATGGCAAAAAAGCTTCATTAGACACGGTAATCGAAACTGGCCAATCCATCGTTGTTCTTCCTAGAATTGCTGGTGGATAAGGCACTTATACAAAACTGTGCAAAAATTCACAAAGAAAAAAATTACTAACAGAAATTCTTATTTTTACTAAATCTATGTAGTTTTACATAGATCGGAAACCTTTTTTTGCATCCACTATAGGTTTTCTTGAATTGGATTGAATTTTGAAGAAGCAGATGATGTAAAACCAAATGATAAAATACTCGAATTATTAGAAATGTATTTTATCCAAGCCGGAGATGCGACTAATCACAAAAAACGGGAAACAATTTTTCGTGATATGATCTCTCACTTAATGGAATTAATCAAAGAACTTGCTGAAGACGGAGATTCTTATGAGGTGGGGGAATATCTTTATTCTGCAGCATACTACTTAGAAGAATTCAATTTTAAAGAAGCTCAACATATTTACATTCAATCCATTGAACATTACGATAAATTTCGAGTCAAGGAACAAAAACTCGGGAAATTTGAAGAAGCAAGCTGGGTCTCTTACAAAATAGCTGAGATCTATCATGAGAAATTAGGAGACCAAGAATCGGAGAAGAAATATATCCAAAAATGCATCGAATACAAAGAAGCTCTTTATGAAATACTCAACGGCTTTAGCAAACCAAGGAAATTAGCTACGTTGCTATATAACCTTGGGGAACTCTATGCTCGAATAAATAACTTAGAACGGGCACTGGAATTCAATAATTTAACACTTGAGCTCGCAAAGGAGCAACGATTCTATGATATCATTGCTAACACTTATCTAAATATGAGCGATGTTTATCTGTTTATGGATGATGAAATTAATTCTCGTGAATATATTGAGGAAGCTCGTCAATATTTTTCGCAAGAAGAAAAACAGTGCACAAAATCCGGAAATTTTCGACAATTATCTCAAATCTATCAGATTTTAAAAACAATAAACGCAGAGATCAATGATCAGAAAGAATTTGTGAAATTTTCTCGAAAAGAAGCAAAATCTTATGTAGATTTGGCAAAACAAATCCATCGGGAAAAATTAAACTACTTTAAACTCGCAAATTTCTACAAAGGTGCAGCAATATGTTTCAAAGAAACGGACTACCTTGAATGCGCTACTTGTTATTATCTTGCTGCAAGGATTTTTCAGCAAATTGGAGAATTTTCACAAGCAAACTCATGCTATAGCGAAGCTGCTGAGTTATTTGAAGAAGTGGGTCTATATAAGAAAGCAATTGAGCTCTATTGTCAAGCAGGAGATGCAAGCCTTAACAATAATGATCTAGAATTCGCAATTGAAAAGTTCATGAATGCATTCGATCTTTTATCTCGAGAAAACATCAACTTTCAGAAAAATGAACTCGCTGAAAAAATTGAAACCAATTTAATTCTTCTTAGTGATATCAATGCGAAAGAGAATCGATTCTTCATTGCGGGAACACTACTGCTCGAAACTCTTTTTTATTATAAAAAAGCAGGATTACAAAAAACTGAAACTGATATCAATAAACTCCTCAATCGAATCAAAATTTATTATCATAAGGAGTATAAGGAGCATGCTGATTCGAGTAAAACTACTTGGGTTGCCTATATGCTGGCACTAACTGCAATTGCACATATCAGTTTAGGGAAACTGGATAAAGCAATGTCGTTAATTGCAAAATTAAAATCTATCGAAAATAGCTCACAAACGATAAAAGCATACCGAGAGATTACAGAGTTAATCCATCAGGCAAAAAATGAGGATATTAAATTTACACTGAGTAATCTAGATAAAAAGAGTAAAAAAATATACTCAGGACTAGAAGAAGTCAAGCTCTTCAATAATCTCTTATTTTATTGATTTCCCCATTTCTTTCCTTGCTTTCTTTAAATCCGCATCAATAAAACTAAATACCAGCCGTGGTGCAATGCGTTTAATCCACCAATACAACTTCACTTCCCCATTCATTATGTTGAATTTTTTTTTCAATATCCCTTTTACGAAAAATTTTGCAACTTCATCTGGTTGAAGTAACTTTGCATTCCCTGAGATTACAGAACACTCATGAGGTTTAGTACTATTCTCAATTTTTAGACCAGGAGTATCCGTGTCAGATGGATAAAGAACTGATATGGGAATATTATACGGTTTTAATTCATTGCGGAGACACTCAGCCAATCCCACCAATGCAAATTTTGAAGGAGAATACGATGCAAATCCCAAAAATCCCATATATCCCATAACCGACGACACAAAAGCAATTTGACCTTTCTTTTCTTTCATCATATGTGGAATGACGATCATTGTTGGTACTAATTGCCCATAGTAATTCGTTTCAAAATTCTTTTTAAAATCTGTTATTGAAAGTTTTTCGACATATTGTGCATGAGCATAACCTACTACATTAATTAGAAAATCTGGAGCTCCGTTTTTTGAGATGTAATTCTCAATTATGGGATGCAGTGAGTCAAAATCTGTACAATCACACGATTGTATTTCAATTTCTTGGTCTTCTACGATTGCATTTTGGAGGCATTCTTCCTTCGTCTCCTCCAATGCATCCAAGTTACGTGCAATTATTAGAATATTGGCACCAAGTTTTGCAAATAATTTTGCTGTTTCCTTTCCAATCCCTTTTGATCCCCCACAAATTATTATCGATTTTCCCTTTACTTTTTTTACATTTCTATCTAAATATCCCATTTTTACAGTACTCCTATATATTGTGCCGCACCAATTATGAAAATTGGACCGAGTGTAATACAAGCCAAATTAATGAAAATATTCATTATAGAATCCCCTATGTTTGATGTGTATTGTTTATTTTGAAAATTGAATGAAATATCTACAAGTCCAAGAAATATAAGACCCCCTGATACTGCGATAGTGAGAATGTATCCAAAGGCTTGATGTAACAAAACTCCTACTGCAGACACTATTAAACCTGGTGTTAACCATATTAAATCGGGTACAGGAAACGATCTTTCATAGGATAAGTATTCCTTTGATTTTTGAGGATTCTTATTTTCAACAAGGAAAAAATAAATCCAAAACCCTATCAATCCGAAAGCAAACACAATTTCCAAAATTGCAAGGAGAGCTTGGTTGAATGCCATGAACTTTTAAAAAAACAACTGCTGAAAAAAACCTTTCGAATTTTTAGAGATTATCATCAAAAATCTTTGTTATCTCATCTTTCTCACTGTAAGGGATCTCAATCATTTTTCCTTCTTGACGAATTAAGTAGTCTGGGTTAGAAGTCAAATTCCCGATTTTTTTCGCCAAAACTCCATTCTTACTTAGTAAATTCACAAGATCTTTACTATTGGATTCCTCTACCACAATTAATAATGATCCAGAAGAAAGTGTTCGTAATGGGTCTAAATCAAATAATTTACACAATTCTTTTCCTTCTGGAATAATAGGGATTTCCTCATAAATGATTTGGAAACCACAATTACTAGCTCGAGCCAACTCAACTAAACCCATCGAAAGACCTCCTTCAGTTGGATCATGCATAGCATGGACATTGAAATGTTTAACTGCAAGTAACGCTTCTTTTATCACACTAATTCCTGGGGAGAA
The DNA here is from genome assembly GCA_004524545.1 of Promethearchaeota archaeon. GTDB lineage: Archaea > Asgardarchaeota > Lokiarchaeia > Sigyniarchaeales > Promethearchaeaceae > AMARA-1. The sequence continues at coordinate 15,821 of SDNX01000039.1, read as the reverse complement.
AAGCAATTTTTTTGACTTGGAAATTGCTTCAGATGAAATTCCTTTCTCTAATAATTTACTTTCCTTCTCTCGAGCAATTAATGAGGTCCCTTCAAGAGGAATGCCTTTGGTTAATATAATTGCATCTCCTGGCTTTCCTCCACTAGATTGAACATAACTGTCTTCCATCACCTCTCCTATCATCGAACCAATTACTATTGGTCGAGTTAAATCATAGGTAACTTCCGTGTGTCCCCCAATTAAGAAGATTCCCAGGTCTAAACATGCTTTTTGAATATCTATACAAATTCTCTTTGCTAAAGTATCAGTTGCAATTTTTGCAGGTAATAAAATAGTGGCTTGAAACCACTTTGGGGTTGCTCCCATTGCTGCAATGTCATTAGCGTTCACATTCACAACATAATATCCAATATCTTCAGTAGCGAATGTGATCGGATCTGTTTTTACCACGAGCGAATTAGAACCGTTCATTTCGATAACTGCTGCATCCTCTCCAATCGCGAAACCCAACTTCACTCGCTTTTTCGATTCTTCATAAGAGTCTTTATAACTTGATCTTTCTAGATTTAGCTGTAATTGTGGTGAATTATACTCGTCAAAAATTTCCTTAAGTAATTTAGTGCTAAGTTTTCCTGTGGGAAGCATTTTAGGTTTCTTGATTTTCATATCAAATCCCGATAGTACGTTCAAAATTGATTATAATGTGGTTTAATACGGTATTAGTTTCTAATCCTTCAGGATAAATTGCTATATCTTCTGCTTCAAGATCCAATACCTCCTGAGAATAATTTCCAGCTTGAAATCCACCTACAATAACTAAAATACTTTGTTCCAAATCGTTTTTTAGGAATGTAAATATCTCGTCTCGAGGGGTTAGCACACCTTTTGATGTAAATCTCAAAATTTTTTTCGGATCTATTTGTTTAACAAGTCCTTGCAATGGTAGTTGTATATTTCGAATTAGCGTCGAATCATCTAATGGATCATTGGGATTGAAATTTTTTCGGTGAGTGGTTGAATTATCAGTTGAAATCTCTTTTTCATTAAGTAATTTGTACATCAATCCTTTATATCGCATATAATCCTTGGGGGGTCGCATTATTGGGTTGATTTCGAAAATTTCTTTGTGATACGTATGAAAATACATCCGAAGTTGATTTTTTTTGCTAAGGATACTAGTTAGGCTTGTTAGTAAAAACTGATGCAAAATGTCTGGTCTTCCCCGTTTTTCATTATCTTTAAGATTCTTCATAAAAGAGTGATGTAACGCCATATCCAAAATCCTTCCTGGATTTCCATATTTTTTTGCGTTATTTAGAACACTAGGATGCCCCCGATACTTGCTAGGGGCAATTTCTATTGCTGTTTCGGCTAAGAGTAAATGTAGCATAAATTTTCACTTTGTAGTAGTTTTTTTTTGTTGGAAATATATGTGAACTGTATGATTACAGGTAAGGCATGTCACAATATAGCGACTTCCTCTTTTTTTGTGTGATTGAATCCTATGACGGCTGGAGACACCTGGAATTAGTAATTTTTTACATTTGTGGCAGATTATGTTCTTATATTTTGTTGGTATCTTTACTTTTGAGGCCATTGAATACTTACGAGCAAGATCAACATATCTATTTCCCAGCTCCGGGTTCCTTGAGTAGATTTTGATTGCGGATTCCATTAGGAATTCAATACGTTCAAGGGCTAATTGTTGGATTATGGTATTTTGCTTTCGAAAACGGCTGGGTTTTCTTCTCTTTTTCATAGATACTCGTTTACTTCGTTTTCTCTGCTCATTATGTTCATTTTTTTCAATTTTTTGAGAATTTGAAGCTTTTTGATCCATTTTGCTCTGCAAGATCTCCTTGGATAGTTATTTTCGTGGTTTCATTGATAATATTGCAGAATACCCGCGAATTTCGATCAAATGAAGATTTGTCTTTGAAATTAGCTCATTTACTAAATTTTCCTTAGAATAGTCTGAATTGAGTGCAGATTTTAATATTTTTATCTTTATAATACCATTTTTCTTTGTCAGATCTTGAATTAGTTTAAGAGTTCCTTCACTTAATCCATTCTTCCCGATTATCACATGAGCTTTTCGATGTTGAATTTCCTGTAAATCCAAAATAACCACCTTCTCCTTGCGTTCCTTTTTAATAAGCGAAGATGATTTATTAATTCAATTAGAAAAATTCGCAAAAATTTTATTCGAGTACGCATTGGAATCGATCATCATCATTAATGTTGTTAAAAATTGATTCAATAATGCCAAGTATCAGTGTGTATGACGTATACCCTAGCCAGCTTATCACCGCGGTTGCAGATAAATTAAAAAAAATACCCGGTGTAACTCCACCAGATGCGTCAAAATTTTGGAAAACAGCTAGCTTCAAGGAAAAAACTCCAATAGATCAAGAAAACTTTTGGTTCATTCGATGTGCTTCTTTACTCCGGAAATTATATGTTAATCAAGAAATTGGAATAAACAAGTTACGTAAAGAATATGGTGGTCGAGATAAGAACCACGTTCATAAAAAACATAAAAAGAAGGCTTCTGGAGCAATTATACGTAGATGCTTGCAGCAACTTCAAGGAGTAAATCTAGTAGTAGGTACTGAAAAAGGTAGAGTGTTATCACCCGCTGGTATCTCTCTCTTAGATAAAACGGCCTTAGAAATTTATAAAGAAAACCCAATATCTCGGTTCTCAGAGTTATCTGAATAAACCATTTTGGTGTTGTATCCAATATGTCAGATGAAGAATTAGATAAGATTAGAAAAAAACGATTGGAAGAATTAGAACAACAGCAACGGCAACAACAACAATATGAGAATTACCAACAGCAGCAAGAACAGATTGATCAACAAAAAGAGATTTTGTTACGTCAAATTCTAGATAGTGCTGCAAGATCACGACTCCAAAATTTGCGTATGAGTCGACCAGAATATGCTAACGGAATAGAAATTCAATTAATCCAACTATTCCAACAAGGGGTTCTTCAATCCCAGATGAACCTCCCATTAAGTGATGAGATGTTTAAATCCATCTTAAAAAAAAGCCAGGAACGCAATAAGCGGGACACAAAAATAAAAATAATATAGGAATTGAGAGGAATAAAATGGCAACTGGAAGTAAAAGAACTCTTGGTAAAAAGATTCGTAAGGCAAAAACGCTAAGACAAAATCGAAATATGCCAACATGGATAGTTATGAAGACTAAAGGTCGAATTCGGTATAGTCCTCATTCCAGAAGGCACTGGAGAACAAGTAAACTGGATCTATCCTAAATTATTTGGTGATGAATAATGGCGAAGAAGAAAACAACATCAAAGAAAGAAACACCTGAAGTCGCTTCAGAAGACAAAGAAACAAGTGAACAAATCGATTCACTCTCCATTGACGATGTAACCCAAGAATTAAGTACATTTGAAGATGAACCTAGTGCAGTCGAACGTGAGATATCAGCTGCAGAAGAGGAATTTGAAGAAGAAATTCAAGAAGAACGAATCTATGTTGTTCCCCTGGCAAAAGATTTTAGGAAAGCTCCCAACTGGAATCGAACAAAACGTGCAGTTAAAACCCTTAGAACTTTCGTTAATCGTCACATGAAACCAGAGGCATTGTATGTTTCACAAGAAGTAAATGAACGTCTTTGGGAAAACGGTATAAAAAACCCTCCTCGAAAAATTCGCGTTCGCGTTACTAAGAGTGTAGAAGGATTAGTTAGAGTATACCTTGCATAAGAAAATTAAGAAATCAGGGGGCCTTGCATGGGCATATTAAAAGAGAAGATCTTTGGGAGTGTAGATTTAGGAGTATATATGGCAATAAACAATAATTTTCTACTCATTCCAACTAATACTCCTGAGGAAAAAATTCACGCTTATCAAAAACCCTTTAAAGAAATTGATAACTTTTCCTTATTTCCAATAAGTATCAATCAAAGTTCTTTATTAGGTGTGTATACTGCATCGAACTCGAATGGACTTTTGATTCCTTCTATCACTTCAGATGCTGAAACCCAAGAATTACTTACTATATGTTCTTCTTTTAATATGCGATTGGAACAATTGGAAAGTAAAGATAATGCGTTAGGAAACTTGATTTTGTGCAATAATAGTGGTGCAGTCATTTCGAATGAGTTATCAGGAAATATCAAAACTATTCAAGATGTGTTAGATGTCGAAGTTTTGATCTTGGATTTTGCTCAAAATAAATTACCAGGATCGTGCGGAGTCGCAAATAATAATGGATGTTGTGTTCATCCTTTAATTTCCCAAGCAGAAGCAGAAATGATTAGTGACGTTCTAAAAGTACCTGTAGACGTGTCAACCATCAATATGGGTAATCCTTATGTTAGAGCGGGTTCAGTTGCAAACGATTTTGGAGGAATCTTCGGATTTGATTCTTCTGGTCCCGAATTAATGCGCCTATCTAATGTTCTCAACTTATAAACGAAAAAATTGATAAATTAGGTTTTCTTTTTCTTTTCATTCTAGAAAGATGTTGAAACTAATGACACAAGTAAAGGCTTTCCGAGTGGAAGGTGAATATACCAAGGGTCACCAAAAATTCGTGTTCCGAAAAGAGAAACGAGCAATCACCAAAGAAGATGCTATTGAATTGGTACTATCAGAAATTACTTCCATAGGAATCTACCGTCGCCAAGTCAAAAATCTCAAGGTGACAGAATTGAAGAAAAATGAAATTCGTGATCCATTAATCCAACAATTAATGGACAATCAATAATCTGTGATTCATTCATGGCAGAATCAACCCAATATCAGCAATTTCTTATGTATGCTTATGATCTTCAAGTTCAATTACAAAACTCGAGGAACGCTCTAAATCAAACAGATACCATGCTTGAAGGTATCTCCATTACCTATTCCGTTATTAAAGAATTGTTAGGCAAATCAGCGAATCAAGAAATTATTCTACCTCTTGGCTCTTACGCAGCTCTTAAAGCTAAAATTCCAGATCCGAATACTATGCTTATTTCCATTGGGCAGAAAACTTTAGTTGAACGTGATTCAAAACATGCTTTGGAGTTTATTCGGAAGAAGCGAGAAGATCTACAAAAACAAAGAGATGCGCTGAAAAAACAGGTTGACGAACTACAAGAAAAATTATCTGCAATAGAACCACAAATTCAACAATTACAGCAAATGTATCAAGCTCAACAACAACAAGGATTTACACCTCCAAAACCCTAAAATCGAAATTACCTTCCTTTATTTTTACAAGATATACTAAGTGATCACGATGTTTTCAAAATTACGCCAATCATTGAAAAAGCTAGGTCAGAGAACACTCAATGAATCCAACATGGAAAAAATTTTTGCCGAACTTGAACTTACATTGATTCGTAATGATGTAGCTGTAGATGTTGCAACAGAAATATGCGAGATCACAAAAAAGAACTTGGTCGGAGAAAAAGTTGGAGTTTTTTCTGTGAAGAAAAGCCTATTAGAAGCAGTTCGAAATGCAATTGAAGAGTTATTAAGTATGGAAGATATCACTTTCAATTTAATTGACCGAATCAATGAAAAGAAAAAAAGTAACCTTCCTTATGTAATTTTAGTTCTTGGCGTCAACGGGACGGGCAAAACCACTACCATTGCGCGACTTTGTCAACTATTCAAGAATAATAAAATCACAACTATTGTTGCAGCAAGCGATACTTTTCGCGCTGGTGCGATTGAGCAATTATCAATTCACATGAAAAATGTAGGAATTCGCGTAGTTAAAGGCCAATACAATTCAGATCCTGCTTCTGTAGGATATGATGCGGTTGATAGTGCCACTGCTAAAGGAATTAATGTAGTAATGATAGACACTGCCGGTCGACAAGTCACAAATAAAGGTCTCATGGACGAGCTAATAAAAATCAAACGAGTAAACAAACCTGATCTGACATTATTTGTAGGAGATTCCTTAGCAGGTAATGATGTTCTCCATCAAGCGGAAGTGTTCAACGAGTCATTGGGTATTGATGCCTCTATTATTACAAAAGTAGATGCAGATTCGAAAGGTGGAGCAGCTTTATCCATCGCTTATATAACAAAAAAACCAATTCTCTACATTGGAGTGGGTCAAGGATACAATGATTTAGAACCCTTTAAAGCAGAATGGTTTGTACAAAAACTTCTTGGATGAAATAAATGAATTTAGATGATAAAGAATTTTCGCATGTGAAATTGCGGGTAAAATACAAAACACGACTCAATTTAGTCTGGGGAAAACCATTAATAAATACTAAAAAGGAAGCGTTAGCTTATCCTACTGGATTTCCTGCTACTTTTTATATGACCGATCGGAGAGTGTTTGTAATAGGCACTTTTTTGGAAAAACAAGGCTTATTTCGAAAAAAAACCATGAATACTGTATATTTTGAAGCAGGATTGCAATATGTGAAGAAGAGTAAGCTAGAAATCTACAAGCAAGTCAAATCCGGATATATTTCATTTGAATCTCATGGTGATATTAAAGATGGAGTAGTTCACTTCCTTAAATTAACTCCGGATATGATACGATCAATAAACAAAGTCTTGGAAAATGTAATAAATCTAAAAAAAACACGGGAAGACACGGGTTATGTAGTCATTGGGGATAATCCGATGACTATACTAAGAAAACGTTTGGTTAAGTAACCAGTTTCATCGTTACCTATTTCAACTTCATTCGAAATTCAAGATCGTATTATCGTAATGTTCAAATGCGATCCGAATCATTTCTAGTTAGTATCAATAACTTAGCACCGATCGTATAGTGGTTAAATGCTTTCTATAAAGCATGCCAAAGTATCTTGGGCTTCCAACCCAAGGAGCCGGGTTCAATTCCCGGTCGGTGCATTTTTCATATTCTCAAAATTGACTATTTCACCATTAAATGGACTAATTTTACATATTATGAGTTTTTTAATTCCTCACATAATAAATCCTAGAAATTAATTTAGGTTTTTGATCAAATACATGTTCATCGATTGCCTTGTAGGAGATTCATCGCTTGGATAAGATAAAACAGTTAAGAAATTTAATTGACGAAATCGATCTAAAAATTGCAGATCTTGTCGAGGAAAGGGTTGCGGTAGCAAAAAAGATTGGGAAACTCAAAATCGAGAAGGGAATGGCTATTTTACAACCTGAACGTGAAGTAGAAGTCCTCTATAACATGAAAAAATCGATTTCTTCCTTATCAAACGAATCAACGAGTGCAATTTGGAAAGAAATCATTAAAGCTTGCCGGTTGATGGAAGAAGGGCAGCAATTGAAGAAAATCCCCATTGAAAGCACCTCAGAAGGAACAATTAGTACTTCTCTCGATGTTTTAATCGAGACAGATATGATGATTTATGAGGAAGAAATTATCTATGATCAAACCAATGAGGAAGAAGAATCTTTTACTCGATATTTTGTTTTGTCAAATCAACAACATGAACCCACAGAAAATGATAGGACATCAATAATTTTCATTACTCTTGACAAACCTGGACAACTTTCCAAGGTCATTCAACTGTTTGCTGAAATGAATATAAACCTAACAAAAATTGAGTCACGATCCCGTAAACGCCTTAATGATACGTGGGAATATGTATTCTTCTTAGAATTTGATGGAAATAAGCTAGATTCGAAAATTGCAACAATTTTAGGTAGCTTGGAATCCAATACTAAATATCTCAAAGTATTGGGGTCTTATCCAAAGGCTATTGTCTGAAATACTCAATAAGCATAACCTCAAATACTTCAAATTCAAAAAAATAAAGTATGAGCAATCTACGATCAAATGGTCGTGCTGTTGATGAATTACGATCATTTAAAATAACTCGAAATTTCTTGTTTAATGCCGATGCTAGTTGTTTGATTGAAATGGGTAGGACACGAGTAATTTGCGCTGCGACAGTTGAATCTAAACCCGCCAAATGGATGAACCCGACTGCTAGGGATGCATGGATTACCGCCGAATATAACTTGATGCCTGCGTCGGTGACGAACCGAGTGCGGCGTCCCATTGGATATCCAAATTCACGCGCCGTCGAGATTCAACGATTAATAGGACGTTCTATTAGAGGAGCTTTTGAATTAGAAGATTTAGGAGAATGTACAATCCGTGTAGATTGTGACGTTTTAGATGGAGATGGAGGAACACGTTGCGCATCAATTACGGGTGGTTTTGTAGCGGCATTTGATGCATTTCTTTTAGCTCAAGAAAAAGGATTTATACATAAATTTCCAGATTATAAACTAACAGCCGCAATCTCTACTGGGATTGTAAATGGAGTTGCTTTGTTAGATCTAGATTATTCAGAAGACTCAAAAGCTGATGTAGATGGGAATTTTGTAATAGATGAAAATTCAAATTTTATCGAAATACAATGCTCTGCAGAAAAGGTAAATTTTGATAAATCTCAACTCAAGGAATTACTAGACCTTGCAGAAAAAGGTACAAAAGAGCTCATTGAATATCAAAAGGAAATATTAGATCTTTGAGATTGTTATGACACAAAAATGTGTAAAATCTCTGATTTTTTTATATTTATATAAGCCTTTAGCTTTGGATAACCATTTTGCATAAGGACTCGTGAAATATAGGTTACAACGATAACCCCCTCAAACGTTTCGGGAAATAAATTTAATTCGGGAAATTCTTTTTGAATACGATTCATATCGGATACAGATAATATACGAAAAATTGTATCATATTCAGGATTACGCTTTACAAACTCCCCAAATTTTGGAGAATCTTGGAGAATTGATTGGATTTGCATTAAACTCATATCGATCACCTTTTCTTTAATTCCGAAAGCGTTTCTTCAGCAATACGCACTGCATCCTCTGCTCGTTTTTTTTGTTTTTGCACCTCGTCACGTAATGATTTCAATTGCTCAAACATTGCCAAATTTTCTTTTTTCATTGATTCCATTTGACGAGTTTTGTCTTCAATTATCTCCATTAAATGATCTCTTTCTTGTAAGAGGGAATTGGATAAGGATTCATATTCAGCCAATGTCAATATCTTCGAAATCCTAATTTCGTGGGCGTGAGATAATTTTTGAGGGTCAATATTTTTGCGAAGCTTTTGAATCAAAGGAGCAACTGAAAAGAGACTGGCGTCTGGGATCAATTCTGTTATATTAAATCCTGCACCGCCATGGAGTGTATATCTTTCTCTAATTTTCAATTGAATCGGTGTAATAGGAGCAATATCTCCGGTAATTATCGCTTCTCCTTGATTAAGCATTTGGATGATTTCCTCATCTTCTTTCAAAGATAACCCTTCTGCAGACTTAGTAGTAATACTGATATCATTTATATCCGTTAATTTGTGTATAATCCATGTTCCTGCTTGAGATCTTACAGAAACGTCTAATGCTGCAGGACGTTGGGTAATTATTGCCAAATTCATTCCAAATTTTCTTCCTTCCATACTTATGAGCCTTACAACATCATTCACTGAATCCTTTTGTTTTCCACAAAATTCATGCGCTTCATCAATAAACAAAAAAAAAGGAGAGATTTGGGATTTACTGCTTGCATCATACAAAGTATTGAGCAGACGTAAACTAACTTTCTTTTGATTTTCAATACTTAATCCTCGTAAATTAATTATGACGCATTGCCCGGGAGAAACGATTTCATTTGGTTCAGCAACATACAAATAATCCAGATCAAGATCCGTCATTGGATTGTAGTTTTTATCCGCGAATTCGACAATATGATTTGCAAATACGAGCGCAGGATCTTCAACTTGGAAAAAAGCATCATTTTTGGGAAAATTTTGTTCTTTGAGGACTTTTAAACTTGAATATTCTCCATGACGATCAAGTATAACCACAGGAATTTGTTTTCTAATTAGTTCTTCTATGATTACTCCCACCGTGTAAGATTTTCCTGATCCAGATTTTCCCGTAATAAATAATCTACCAAACTTATCCAGATTAAATCGAGTAGGAATATTTGTAGCTAATAAGGTTCCTAATAATAACGAGTTTTGAGGAGGGGAGTTAAGATGCAATACTTGTTGAATTATTTCTGGGTTTGCGATATAGATCGAACTTGATTTAAATGGAGTCAGGGGAATATTACCGAGAGTATTCACTTGGCCAAATAATTGACCATTGTCCCTCCACAATTTTTGAATTGATAGAAGAAAATCAGAATTCTCATGATTAATTGATAAATAGTCAGTTCTGCGTAATTTAGACTCCCATTCTGAATTCACACGAATCTTAAAACCCATGCATGTGGTAATTCCGTCAATTTCTGCTACTGCACTCATTGTTCTACAACATGGTTTATGGAGTTAGCGCTCTTAAACTTTCGTTAGTCCAATTAATTGTTAGGTGGTTTTGGTTTTTTTACGAGCTTTTAATTTAATAGAATAGACTTCGAATATTTTATAATTTCCTGCACATTCTTCACACATGATTCCAGAATCCTTGTGAACAAAATCTCCTTCTTTGTAATCATGAACCCGTTTGTTACCACATTTGGCACACTTATGAATGGAAACAGTGTGGCGTAATTCATTCTTCTTTTTAGGAACAGGAACCATGACACTGGATGCAATGCATAATAATACAATGCCGAACATGAAGTAGGTGATGTTTATTTCTCCTCCCTGTCGAGAAATTGTTATTAGGGTAAATGCACCACCGAGTAGAATCAATCCTAAAAGTCCTTTGAAAACAGATTTCCATGAAATTTTCCTTTTTAGGAGTTTCTCTACATCTTCTTCTTCTTCATCTATCATGATTATTTAAACTAAATGGGGATCCAAATTAAAATTGTCTGTTACTACACAAAAGCAATTTTTCGCACAGTTAAAACAAAAAGATAAACTTTTTTTTAGCCTATTATATATCTAAAACGTAATCTCTTAACAAAAATCCTCTAAACTGATAACAAATGCTTTTACAAACAACCGAAACCCCTTGGTGGTCCTATCTTTTAAATGTATTATGGATCATTTTCATTTTTATTACGATGTTTTACGGCCAACAAATTCAATCTTGGCGCGCTTCGAAGACTATAACAACTGCCTTAGAGGAACTAAAGAAATGGGATAAAGAAACTCGTGCGACAACCATCCGTAAGTTAAAGCAATATTGTGATAAGAACCTAACCCTTAAAGACTTAGAAGAAAAATTGGACGTATTCCTAAATTATATTTCCATAAGTCCGACTAGTTTAGATCCAGCAGGGATTGTTCCAAGAATTGAACATGTTATGGATGTACGGGAAAGTAGATGGACGGAAGAAGTTAAATCTATAGCCACAAATGCTGATTCTTCTCAATTGCATAATTTAGAGAACCTTCTGGAAGCCGCAATGGCGGTAAACCAAGTATATCGAATCTTACGTCATTACTTACTCCTGGGTAAAAAGATGAAATCCTATCTTGTCTTGATGCAAGTCGAAATGCAATTGTCCATTATAAAAGCTATGGCCAAAGCCTATGTTGCTGCAGCTAGTGCATTCGCAGAAGGAAGTCCTATCGGAGATTCATTGGGACCGATGGTTACCGCAAGTTTAGTGAGAGATATTACGCAATCGGATTCAACTCCTTATAATGAAATCGCCTATGAAACGATTTACCAAGAGGTCATCTTTGAGGGTAGAAATGTTCATATTGTTCGAGCAAAAGGTCCGGGAGGAACCGTAGGAAAACCGGGAGAAGCAATCCAAAAAATAGTTCAAAAGGATCCTGCAGCAGTGAAATTAGTTATTATGATCGATGCTGGCTTAAAGATGGAAGGAGATAAGACGGGATCTGTTATAGTAGGTGTCGGAGCGGCAATTGGAGGTATTGGAGTCGAAAAGTACAAAATCGAAGGTGCTTCCACAGAGCATCATATTCCTATAGATGCTATTGTGTGTCGTCAATCTCTACAAGATGCTATAACTACCATGAGAAATCCGATTGTAAAATCCGTGCCAATAATTGTAGATTTGGTTAAAGAAATGATCCGCAAGCGTGTAAAAGAAGGAGAATCTGTAATTGTTGCCGGAATTGGTAACACGATTGGAATTGGGATTTAAAAAAATAAAAATTAAAAAAGAGTTTTCAATTTATCTATTTTTTCATTTACTTTCAAGAATATCCGTTCTGCATCAATATCAAATCGATTTTTTAGCATGGAATCCAAGGCTGCATAATCGAAATGAATTTTCCGACCACTTTCCTTTTGAAGGCGTCGTTCTAATTCTCGTCTATTATCTATTACCTTACTTTCGACATCATTTTTCAAGAGTACAGTTAGCTCGATAATATTTACTATGGTATTGTGCAGCACTTGAATAATTTCTTCATCGCTTTGTTTAGTAAAATCCACCATTTCAAGCAAGGATGTTTCAAGCATAAATTTATCTAAACGGAATCTATCTTTGAAGTGTTCGGGTTGTTTGATAATCGCAGTCAAATCTGCATTGAATAAAAGTGCGTTCTTATGTTTGGAACTATACACGGTTTTTCTAACTGTGCGGTTGTATTCTCTCATTGTACAGACAACAATCTCGGGGCAATATACTCCGAATAATTTATGGAAGAATGGTCTCAAATTATCATGAAGATATTCCTGTTCTGTTATGCAATATATTTCATTATTGTTGAATGCACTCCGAATGCTCTTAAAGAATATTTCATCCGCGAAAATCGCACGAATAATTTGGATAATCCCTTTATCTCCGACATCAATTTTCTCTTCTACTGTTGACTCTACGGGAGAGAAAGTAAGTTCATAATCAGATGTTTCATATCCTCGGACTATCCCATTATTATCTACAAAAATTTGAAATGAGTGTTCGCAAATCGTATCTACTGGACAAAATATCGATGTTAATCCTTTACCCGTTCCAGCAATTGCCATAGAAGGGATAAAAATATAGTCATCCGCATTACAAACTGGACAAACCACATGAATTTTCTTTTTCTCTTCTGGTGTTATTTCCCTCTGCATGATTCATCAAAACAAATTCATTTAATGTACAGAATATTGATTGTTTTTCCTTTTTATTCTTTCTATCTAGAATAGGGGAAGAGAATTTATTTGCGAGATAGTAAATCATGAGCACTAGATTCGATTTTTCCCGCATGAGTGATTTTTCGGATTTTTATATGCTTTGCTTGCTGAATGGTTTGGGCACCTCCATAGACCAATCCGTTTCGTAATCCCTCACATAACTGTTCCATGACTCCACTTACATCTCCCACAAAAGGAACATAATCCGAGACTCCTTCTGCCAATTTTTTAACATTAGAATACCGATCAAAAGCATAAGTACCGGTCGCTCTTGCTTCTTTAGAACCCATGCCTCGATATACCTTGACTTTTCTTCCCCCTATCGTGTCAATATATCCTGGGGATTCTGTGCACCCGGCAAAGAAATGTCCCGACATCGTAGCATCCGCTCCAGCAGCAAATGCCTTTATTAGGTCACCCGAATTCTTTAAACCTCCATCAGCAATTAATGCTATTTTTGGATTATACATTTGTATTGCATCTGCCACTTCTGCAGTTGCGAATAGTGTAGGTGCACCTATTCCTGTTTGTATTGTCGTAATACAAATACTTCCCGATCCCATACCGACTTTTAATCCCAACAATTTATCATCGGGAAAATCCCATTTGGTGAGGATTGCTTCTGCAGCCTCAAATGTACCAATATTTCCCAATACGATCGGAGTTTGGGTATTTTCCATGATTGCCTTAATTCCATTTAAATCATCACGCTTATATACATCTGCAACATCAGTAAAGAATATATCGACCAATTCATCAATTTTCTTAAATGTCTCTAGATCCATTGGATTACTTGGTAACGTTGGAGAAATACCCAATCCGCATAATAAGCGTCCATCTTTATCCTTCGATGCATCTGGGAACTCTGGCCGTAAATCTTTTCGCGTAATCAGCCCTACCAATTCATTATCCTTATTCACAAGTGGTAGTTTTTCCTTTCGAATTTCATATAGTTTCTGTATTGCTTGTTTCTGAGATATTTTTTCACTTGCACATATCGGATTCTTAGTCATGATATCTTTAACAAGAAATTTTTTATTTTGGTCGTAGGGTAAATCCCGCGCCGTGACAATTCCAATCACTTTATCATTTTCATCCAAAACCACAAATCCACTTACTCCAAATTGTTCCATTTTTAGTTTGACTTGAACATCGGTATCAGTAGGATGAACTGTTGCAACTTCTCTAACAATGAAGGATCGCGCTCTTTTAACTTTCTTGACCATCGATAATTGCCTATCATAAGGGCAGTTTCTATGAATTACTCCCAACCCTCCGAGAAGAGCCATTTGAATTGCCATCTCTGTTTCTGTGACAGTATCCATTGCCGCAGAAAAAATTGGGAGTTTAAAAGAGAATGGACCTATGGTAGTGTCAATACTTACATCCTTAGGATCAAAATCTGTGTACCCAGGAAGGCAGAGAATATCATCGAATGTTAAAGCATATCCGTTTTCAGATTCGGTTTTTCTTCGGAAGAAGTAGTTGTCGTTCGAAAAATTATTCTTTCCCATGTAAAAAGTAAAATTGCAATTTTTATAAATTTTTGCTACTAACGCAAAACTAGGAGAAGAATTTCAAATTTTTCCCTATTGGAAGCTCTAGATGACACAATTAAAAAGGGGTGCAACCAATATAGTAATGATAAACAAATCGGGTAACTTCAATATATGACCGGGAAATACCTCTTTAAAATTATCCTCGCGGGGAGCGGTGGATGTGGCAAAACCACATTACTTAATCGCTACACTACAGGACAATTTAATTCGGATACTAAGATGACTATAGGCGTAGATTTTGCAGTACATTATTTAGAATTGGATGAAGGTCAAGGCGCTGCAACACTACAGATATGGGATTTCGGAGGAGAAGAACGTTTTCGCACTATGTTACCCTCGTTCTGTCAAGGAGCCTCTGGTGCTTTATTATTTTTTGATTTGGTACGAACTCATACGTTCTATGAATTAGACGAATGGATTAATATTATACGGAGGAATACACATGATATACCAATCATTTTGCTGGGTGCAAAATACGATTTAATCGAAAGTCCCAGTGATCTGAATATTGATCCTCAGCAAGTTATGTCCTTTATACAATATAATAAGATTAAAGGTTATTTGAACATTAGTTCGAAAACTGGATATAATGTGAATAAAAGCTTTGATAAACTCACGGAACTTATGATAACGAAGTAAGTTCATTCTTTCTATATCAAGGGAAGGTAGTCTAGCTTGGTAATTTAGATTCAATTTAAGGATTTAGACTAAATTGATGCTGCGTTCGGGACGCAGAGGTCGGGAATTCGAATTTCCCCCTTCCCATATAATGATACATTAGAAAAAGGAAGGAAAGGAGGGATAGGATTCGGTCAATGATGGCACTCCTTTACAAAAATAATCCGAAGAAATACTTATCAGAGTTGAAACTCCCATTAAGCCAGATTCCAATTGAAATATAGAAGGATTTTTCATAATAGATATAAATTCTGATTGGGAAAGTTCATTATCCAAAGTAAAATTCACTAATAATTGTTCCGTCTCATTTTGACGTGATTTTGAATAATTCTTGTCTTGTAAAAATTGCTGAAAAAACTCATCGGTGTATGTATTTGTATTTACGCATTCATCGGATCTAGAGATTGAGTAATTACCAGGAATAATTTCCATCGAAACTAAATCTGAACTATTAGCGATCAATAAATTCATACTCAAGGAACTAGTTTCATCAGTTAGA
Organism: Promethearchaeota archaeon; assembly: GCA_004524545.1. Lineage (GTDB taxonomy): Archaea > Asgardarchaeota > Lokiarchaeia > Sigyniarchaeales > Promethearchaeaceae > AMARA-1. Next base: position 68 of record SDNX01000039.1, on the reverse strand, counting down.
ATATTCATAAATTCATCAACATTCGATGCGGTATCAAATGCCTCTCTAGATCTGATAGATATGGGCGT
>SDNX01000038.1 GCA_004524545.1 Promethearchaeota archaeon | reverse complement strand
GGCATGAATTCCAGTCTATGTTATCTTCCAAGGAGCTAGAACTATTTGTGCCGGAAGATAATGCACTCTCAGTGCTTATTGAAACATTTCCGATGTCGTAAGGTTCAATTATTTCTAGTGTGACAAAGAGGGTAGGATTGATCGTGATGGTATTGCCACATAAAAATAGTAGTCCTCCACCTACTTCTACAAAGTTCTTGAGAATAGTCTGATTGGCTAGAGATAAGTCTACGTCTAATATACACACTAAATCGTAATCATCCAGTAATGCAGTACCATTTACATAGCTAGAAAAGTTGACGGAAAAGGGTTGTTGATGAGTGATATTGAAAATGGGATCGAGATCCAAAGAGGACCGAAATGAGTCATCGCGCCAAATATCAACATCCTGACTAACATACAGAACTCTAATATCATCATTTTGTGCAGAAGAGTTTCGTGTTGTAAAGATTACACCCGAAGCTACACAAACAATTAATATTAACACAATTGTAGTTGTAGATAGGGAATCTTCACGCATGTTCCTTTTAGCGAGTTAAAATATATATTCCTTTAGTTAATTCATACCTAAAATAAATCGATTTTCTACCTAATGAATGAAAGAGAAAAGAGATTTATGCAGTTGTAGATTAAAATAATTGAGATATCAATGGTCGAACTTTTGATTCCCGCTCAAAATAAAAAATCAGTTCAAGCAGCTATCGGTTATGCTGATGCTATTTATTTCGGGGTTGAAACATTCAATATGAGGATGCACGCGCAGAATATTACGCAAGCGGATTTACCAGAATTTATTCAGTTCTGCCATGATAATAATCTGAAAGCCTTTCTCACTTCAAACATAATCATCTATGAGGGAGAACTTGATCTTCTCCGCCAACTAATAGAATCTGCATACTCTGCTGAAGTAGATGCTGTCATCGTTCATGATCTAGCTACTATTCAACTTGCTAAAGAAATAGGAATTCCTTTTCACATCTCTACTCAAGCAAGTATCTCCAATTCGATGTCTGCAAAATTTTTTGAACAATTGGGTGCAGAACGTGCGATTCTTGCAAGGGAATTGACGCTTGAGCAAATCAAGGAAATCGGGGCTAATATGACCACAATGGAGATTGAGGCTTTTGTACATGGAGCAATGTGCACTTCAATCTCTGGACGATGTTATTTGAGCGAGGATGTTACAAATAATCCTAGATTTTCTGCAAACCGTGGTAAATGCTTACAACCTTGCAGGCAAAAGTGGACATTAACCCATGAAAACGGAACGGTAATTGATTATGATGGGTTTTTCTTCCTCAATTCCAAAGATCTGTGCATGATTGAATACATACCTGAATTAATCGAAGCTGGTATTACATCACTCAAAGTTGAAGGGCGAATGCGAGCTCCCCGATACATAGAAACTGTATCTCGATTATACCGGAAAGCCATAGATGCACATTTTAACGGTAGTTTCACCAAAGAACTAGCAAGAACTTGGAAAGAAGAATTGGCGTCAGTATATAACCGCGGATTTAGCACTGGTTTTTACTTCGGTATTCCTACTTATTTGGATGTGAATCAAAAGAGTGGCAATATGGCGTACTATCGAAAGGAAGAGGTTGGAACCGTAGTGAGTTACTATCGGGAAAAACAAGTCGCGAAACTCAGCTTACAGAAGGGACAATTCAAGCCAGGGGATGTGTTATTCATCGAGGGGGGTCCAAAAGGAACTTTCTACAAACATGAGATTACAGAAATGTTTCATAAAAATCGCCAGATACAACAAACACCAGACCTAGGTAAGATCAAGGATGAATATTTAATTACTATAAAAGTAGAATCCCCGGTAAAACGAACCGACAGAGTATTTGTTTACATGGACAAGAGAAACTCCGTAGATGGTGAAAGAAATAATACTTGATAGAAGTAAAGAAATTACACAAGTTTTTGACTCGCGGCTTTGATTTTATGCTCTAAATTCCGTAATTCTTTTTGTTTATTTTTGATTTGATTAGTGAACTCTTTTGAAATTTTCTTAATGTTGTCTTTCTCTTGTTTTTCACATTCGATCGAAGATCTCTTGAATGTATTTGTTGCTTCCTTGTAGACTTTTTCTGCTTGAATCATTTGTTTCTTTGCAGATTCACCAGCTCGGATAGCTGCTTGATATCTCTTTCGATGTGTTTCTAATGTTTGTTTTGCTTCTTCTACCGTCGTACCTATGTTTTGCTTAATACTATACTTTCGAACCTTACACGCATTAAGAAGTGCCTGTTGTTTCATCTCTTTCTGTGTAAATAAGTTCTCAATATCTTGTTGAAGGCGTTTTACGGAAAAGAGTAATTGTTCCAATGTTGTTTCTTTCATATTTTCGTATTCAGACATATTAGTACTCCCCTCTAAACGAAAAATATACGTACCTACTATAAAATATTTTAGGTTTCTATCGAATTTAATTATTTTAATAGAAAAATCTCTAGGAATTACTGGTGTGTTCGAATTACCAGTTTTCATTAGAATCAGCGACCATAAATTAATTTCGTCGCCATTTTGAACCAAAAACAGCAGATCCAGAAATTAATCCCCCTCTACCCAATTAGGAAGAGAACTAGTGGAATTGAATTAAATACTCCATGAGCAATGATATTAGATAAAAGATCGCTATTTTGGCTATCTAATAGGATGCAAAATAGAATTCCAATGATAAAATAGTAGAAGAAATAAGTGACCGTGGTTTGAATGGGAACGATTCCTGGAAACACATGAAAAAGGGCAAAAACAACCCCGTTTATGATATACGACCAATTTTTCAACACTTTTTTGAGTTCAATAAATAATACACTACGGAAAAAGTATTCTTCACATACTCCAACGATTACGAAATAAATTAAGATGGTACAAATTGCTTCTCCAATTGATACTGCATTGGGGGATACGTCAATCGAGCCAGTATTTGCTACGTTATAGAAATCTTCCCCAAATAATCCAACAATACTATAAAAAGTTGTATAAAGCACTCCTAAGGCAATTAAATTCAGAAAAACTCCCGCTGCAATTCCGGCTCCTATATCCCCTAAGCGAGACAGGTAAGATCGTTTTGATGGGAATGATTTGGAGATTAAACTCTCATATATTGACTCTTTCCGTACTTTTTTGAAGTATATGGCAGGACCGATGAGGAAAATAAACTCTAAACAACTTAATCCCAGAAAAATCCAAAAACTTGTGGAAAATCCCATACCTAAATCACATGGTTACAGTATAAATTTTTTATTGATCAAAAGTATTTATGGGTAGGTGGGAATAAATAGTGAAAATCCATGATTTGCATTCAGTAACCAAGAAATATCAAATAATCTATGCAGATCCTCCATGGAAATTTACCAGTAAAAAATTCCAAGACGGAGGTCGGTATTTTGATAGACTAGAATCTAACCATTACTCCACCATGAGTGTCAGGGAATTATCAAAGCTACCTATTCAAAGGATCATTGCTGAAGATGCAGCATGTTTTTTATGGGTCGTGGATTCTCATTTAAAGGAGGGATTATATGTCCTCAAACACTGGGGATTTACGTATAAAACCGTTGCATTTAACTGGATAAAAACTTCTAAAAATGATAAACGATTTTTCAATTTTAGCCCATGGACATTGAAGTCGTGGGAATTTGTGCTTTTAGGTACTACAGGAAAAATGGGGCAATATAAACAAGTTAACAATGTAAAAGGTTTAGTGGAGGTAGAACGAACCCGCCATTCCCGTAAGCCTGAGGAAGTTCGGAACAGAATAGATGCCCTTTTCGGTTCAATAAATAAGATTGAACTGTTTGCACGAACGGTTTCTCCAGGATGGGATTCGTGGGGAAACGAGATCCTTTAATTATCTCGCCGAGTAGGAATATACTTAAAATACATATCTACTAATTTATCTCCAAACTCAAAATCTGCAGAGTTTACTACACCTTCCAATGGAATTTTATTATTCTGAACTTCTTTTTCAAAATTTTCCTTGAAATTTAAGAAACATAATTGTAAGTATTTAGTAGACTTGGTGGTGAGTATTGCGTAAGTCAACTTTTCTGAGTGGTTTATCATTACTATTCCCTGATCTAATTCCAAACTTTTTAATTTCCCGACTTGGAACTTCTCTTGACTCACTTTTTGTATTCCATGAATGAATGCAGATAAATTTTCTCGCTTTTCATTAGACCAGGTATATTCATATACCAATACACCAGATGTGCGATTAATTACGAGCAATCTCTCTGCTACAAAAGGCAGAATGTTAATAATTCGGGGTTCAACTCGAATGGCTACAGTAATAGATAATATCGCTCCCCCATGGAACGCATACAAAGCTACTATACTTGTATTATGTCGATTCAAAGTTAGTACGTATGCAAAGACTGCAATTATGGATGAGGTAATATACGTAATAAAGAGGGTCGTTGTTATTCTTCTCAACGATTTAGGAGAATTCTTCCAGATTCGAATAATCCATAAAAAGTAAATGAAGAAAAAATACAACCCGAATGCAAGTTGCACCCAAAATAGGGAAAATTTAACTTGAAAGAGAGAAAATTCGTTAAAAACCAAATGATCAGGAAAGAATGGTAAGGCTATATACAAAGCACCTATAATGCTTATTAAAGTAATTTTTATCACGCTAGCTGTAGACTGAGCATTATCATCTATAAAGAGAGTCAGACTGAACACACCAAAAATCTGGAAGAAGAAACTTATAATTATTACATACTCCCATAAATTGGATTCAGTATGAGGGAAATAAAAATCCACCACAGCTGAAATTATCACAAGCAGATTGGCAACAGCCCAAGAGAACCACGATGAGACCAACCAACCCAGAGAACGATTCCTTGATATTTTTACTTGATTATTGATAATGATTCCTGCATAAGTTGCAATGAATACTAGTACACCCGTAAAAGTAAGAATTATATAATACTCTGCCATGGTGATCAATTTATACCTAAAGCGTATTCAATCCTCGTTTCTTATCCTTTTAAACCTTTCAATAAATCCTACAAAAGGAAAATTTTATGAGCAAACCAACTGGAGATTAAGTAATAAAGTCAATATTGGTCGATCTACGTGAGTTGGGAAGAAGAAAAAAGGAAATTTGGGAAAGAAATCACCGGACAATTATATGATGCCGGAATGATCAAGACTTTCTATCGGGATCGTCCACAGGGATGGAAGTTAATTTCTGGCTTATGGTCTCCGATTTATCTTAATTTACGAGTTCTAGGTAGTCATCCTGCAATCTTACGCCGCGTTGGTTATGCTTTAACCCGATTAATACAAGAAGAATGTTTATGCAATCGAGTTGTGGGATTAGCAACTGCAGGGGTTCCTATTGCGACTTCGATTTCGATTCAAGGTGGTTATCCAATGGGATATACCCGAAAACTCGAAGGAGTAAAAACTATAGAACAATTCAATGAAAAAATTACCCAATATGGTCAACATTCCATGGTAGAGGGGGATTTTGAATCTGGGGATTCTATTGCACTTATCGACGATTTGGTTACGCTACTAAACTCTAAATTAATCGGACGAGAACAAATGATTGCTGAAGCCAATCGCCGTGATATCAAAATTTCTTGCAATACAATCGTTGTTTTAGTGGATCGGGAGCAAGGCGCCACAGAAGCTGCAGCTAAATATGGGCTTTCTTTACATTCTCTAATTCCATTTCAATCAAAAGCTTTGGAGTGGTTAAAACCCAAATTCTCTAAATTAGAGTATCAAGTCCTCACTCATTATTTTCAAGACCCCGATTTTTATCAAAACGAGGAAATCCAACAAGAATTAATTGCTCGAGCGATTTCTGAGTAAAAAAAAAAACACTACATAGTGTTTTTATATTTCATTCACTAATTTTTCAACACAATGTTAGTAAGGAAATTAATCGGTTAGGAGGACTTCAGTAAAATGAGATTTCTAGAATCAGGTACGTTTGAAGATGGGAAACATGCTTATGTCAAGTTGAGATTTAGACATGATATTGACAACACTTTGGTAATTTTTCCTCCAACGCAAGAACTTATTTTTCCCCTGCGAATCAATCCGTACCTACAAATAAACAGGTATAAATCCTTACTTCCTCAAGATGAATTGGGCGATGTCTATATTTTAGGATATGATCCTCAAATTACTGTAGAAACTTTTTTAGCAGATATTGCCGAAGATTTCGGAGAATTTATTCGAGAAAGGATTGGACCATGTTCAATCGCAGGGATTTCCTTTGGTGGAGGAGTGGCAATTCCATTTGCAGCAAAATATCCGGAACTAGTAAAAAAACTTCTGCTTGTTGTCTCTTCCTATGCGATGTCGGAACAAGGATTAGGATTATGTAAAGAAGTAATTGACTATACGGAGAATAATGAGCGTTTAAAGGCACAAGTCCGTTTAACTTGCTTGGTGCGTAACCCTCTACTGAAATTATATTTGAGAATATCTACCCGTTTAAATTGGACAAAAAGACAACCCTATTTAAATCCTCCCTCGACTGTTGTTAATGCCTATACTCATATGATCAAATATAATTATGGGTTGAAGAAATATATTCATGGTATTAAAGCTCCGACTCTAATGATTGGAGGAACGAAAGATCAGTTTTTTTCAGTGGAGCTGTATCACGAACTTGCTGACGCTATTGAGAATTGTGAAACGGTGCTATTTAAGGGTGCCACCCATGCTGTCCCCGTAGAAAAAATATTTAAAATAAAGAAACTGGTAAAAGAATTTCTTAAAACGTAATTTTATGATGGATGTATTCATTTTTGCACGGGCTACCAAAACTAATCCATGCATCCATGCTTTCTAAATCAAATATCATAGAGGAGGCAGAAGTCATTATCGGTCCATGCCGACATAGGCAATTACGGTCAAGAATACCATTTGAAGTAGCGCTGTGGTCACTAAGTAGTGACTTCATCTCATCAATGGAGAATACTTCCTGTGAGTCCAATCGTAAACCAGCAGTTTGGTATCGTGTATACGTGCTTTCTTGGATTCGTATTCCTGCTAATGGTCCTGCAGTTTTGGTGTATATCGCGTTAGAGGGCATGTCTACCTCTTTTAATTCCTCCGAAATGAAATGATTTGTCGCATGAATATAATTTTTTAAGGGAGATCGCTTAATAATCCGTTTTGACGTATATTCCATCACAAACATATCCCCACTTGGATCATTCACCATCACCGAATTACTTGAACCACGATGTTGTTGTTTAAAATATTCAAATACTTCTTGAGAGCTAGTTGCATACTCTAATGATTCCTGAATTAGAATTGAAGCAGGGAGTGCATTGTTTGGGACAACTTCTTTTATTGCGCTCACCTCATCTGTTCCAATAAACACTCCTTTTTCATTTATACCGTTGAACGTTCCTGGAAGAGGGGATGCAGTGACATCATAATTCTGCAATCCATTATTTGGGCTATTTTTTCGTATTCTCAGATGGGGAACTACCATATATCGATAGTCAAAATTTCGAGATACCATCGCATGACCTCGCTCAGTTTTCGTTTTGTCATAACTAATAGATGTACATGCATCAATTATGGGAATGTCGTATGTTTTCTTGGTCAAGAGCAATTCTGTGCTGCATAATAAGTAGATCAGATTCTGTGAAATGCCGGAACCATCAGATATGCCATGAATTCGTTCTGCTTGGTTCGGAGCTAGCTTTCTTAATGTTGGTTCAAACCATTTTCGTGATTTTTTCGCAGCCAATAGAAAGAAAATTCCTTGCGGGATCAACTTTGGTCGCAGTTTCCTGATATCGGGATAATTCTTGAATGCATCAAAGGCTTTAACTAGACTTTCTCTGAAGATTTGACCTTGCTGAAATCCCATTTCATAATGGCTTCCCGAAAAATGATAAACATGATGTTGATCTTCCAAACTAGTCACAATTTCTTGTAAGCTCTATCCGTTTGTAAAGCCAATGCTTATGAAATTCATAAATTATGAAGATTCTTGAGAACGTCAGTTCCTAAATTTTTATTAACACCTTGAACTGACCACTAGTTAGTACAAAAAGAATTTCACTGAGATGAAAACTAATGGCAGAAGGAATAGATGGGATTAATGGTGGAGAATATCACCCTCATAAAAATATGACCATGGTTTCTTATGGGTTTGGTAAATTTTCCGCAGAATTTTTTACACTTGCATTCACAACTTGGTGTTTTTATTTTTATGAGTCTGTAATTGGACTTGATGGGTGGTGGGTTGCTTTTGGATATATAATATATGCTGTTTGGAACGCCATAAACGATCCCTTAATTGGGTACTTAACAAATAAACCTCCCAGAGGAAAAATAGCTAAAAAATATGGTCGGAGATTTCCTTATATCCTTTTAGGAGCTCTACCGTGGGTTTTCTTTTACTTAATCATCTTTGCTCCTCCAAATTTAGATCCCCAGGAATATTATTGGGTTTATTTCTTGTGGTTAACTCTGGGCAGTTGCCTATTTGACACATTTTATAGCATGTGGGATGTGCAGTATCAAGCAATTTTCCCAGATAAATTCAGGGGTGCAAAAGAACGACGTAGGGCGGCTGGAATCGCTACAGTTGTAGGGATTTTTGGAATAGCTTTAGGTTCTTTGCTTCCAGGAATGTTCATTAATTCTGATCCTCCGACACGAGGAGAATTTCTTACCCAAGGAATTGTAGTAAGTGCTGTAGGTTTTGTTGCAATTATGGCACTGTTACCCAGTATGAAAGAAGATCCATATATGAAAGCTAGGTATAATCAAAGTGTAAAATACGAAGAGGAACAAGGAAGTTCGAATTTCTTCAAAGATCTTTGGTTTACACTCAAGCATCGTAACCTTATGGCATTTTTCTTGTTATATTTCTTGTACCAGAGCCTTGCCCAATTGATGACTGGATCTATTCCCTACTTCGTTGATTTCGTTTTACAACGTCCATCAGGAGAGGTTACTTTAATAATGGCAGGATTTTTAGTAGGAGCTTTGGCTAGTATACCATTTTGGATCAAACTAGCAAATAAAATGAAAAACAACCAATTACTTATCCTGATTGGGGGCTTTTTGCTTGCAGCTGCGACGGTACCATTTATTTTTGTGACTGAGTCAAAACCACTTGTGATTGGGGGTTTTACATTGAACAGTTTCAATGTTATCCTCTGGATGGTGTTGTGGGGCTCTTGTTTGGGACTTTTTTGGAGTTTAACTGGTCCTGTTATGGCGGATGTCATAGATCAGGTTGTTGTAGAGACTCGTGTGAGGAAGGAGGGGACTTATATGGGCTTGCGCGCGTTTTTCGGGAGACTTGCATTTGTTGTTCAAGCTTTAACTTTTGCCATAATTCATAATTTGACAGGATTTTGGGAGGGTGGAGCTGCTCAGAAACCATCAGCAGTGTTAGGAATTCGATGGCATATTTCTGTTATCCCGATTGCATTAATGCTTCTCGGAACAATTCTATTCTGGATATTAAATAACTTAAATCCAAAGAAAAACGTAGAAATTAAGAAGAAATTAGAAGAATTGAAATTGTAATTCTTTCTCTTTTTTATAATTCTTTCCAGTAAGGTTCTAGTAACTCTTTCAGATATGGAATGAGTTTATTTTCTGTGTATTCTACACAACGTGGGTCATCCTGTTCATCATCTTCGATAATCATTGCTCCACCTGAGAGAATACTCATTAAATTCACAATTGAATTCGACTGTGCTCCTAAATTATATCCTCCCTCCAAGGTGAAGGACATTCGTCCTTTAGCAAATTCTTCAGCAATGGGTAAGATTTTTTCAACAATCTTTCCGTAACCTTGACTCGTATAGCCCAAATTTGTTAGTTGATCTTTATAATGCCCGTCAAAACCTGCAGAAAATAGTAAGTATTCGGGTTTGAACTTCTGCAAAATGGGTAATATGATTTGATCCAGAGCTAATTGCATACAATGATCTCCTGAACGGGGCGGTAAAGTAATGTTGACTATCTTTCCTTTTTGTTTACCCTCTCCGATATCTTGAGGAAAGCATGTGCCTGGATATAATGTTCGCGGATCTTGGTGTATTGAAAAAAATAGAAGTTCAGCATCATCGGGGGTATTAGGTACTCCGGAATACACAATATCTTCCGTCCCATTTCCCGCATGGGCGTCCCAGTCAATAATAGCAATTTTCTTCAACCCTTTTTCTCTCATTAGATATTGGGTGGCTAATACTACATTGTTAAATAAACAAAACCCTCTTGCGGCTCCTGTATTTGCATGATGCCCGGGGGGTCGACACAGTACAAACGCACTTTTAATTTTTCCATCCATGATTGCATCAATTGCAGAGAAATTTCCTCCACTTGCATATAATGCTGCCGTATAACTCTGTCCTGATACTGGAGTGTCTCCATCCATGAGTATGTTACGTTGGTGCTTACTGGCGCGTTCAGCAGCTTGTTGGATCTCATTAATTAATGTGGTGCTATGGGATAACTCGATCTCTTTCGTTGATGCTAGACGAGGAGTAATCTCGTGAAAATTGCCTTTACGGTCTTCTCCATACATATTATGTTCGGTCAGTTTCATAATTGCATGTGTTACCCGATCGGGGCGCTCAGGATGCCCAAACATTAATCCTGTTTTGTGTTCCGCATAAATATCATCATAAACTATCCCTACGTCTTTCATTTGATGTTCACCAGTTTATTTCCTATCTATATCTTGTCTCTTTGGATTAAAATGAATTGCGATTATTGTTGAAAAATTTCGTAGATATTAAACTCAAGTAGATATCAATCCTATCTTTTAATAGATCGATAATATGTCTGAGAACACTCGATGTTTTATGATCGATATTACGGACGATGAACGCTTACAAGGCAAGTGGGACGTAGTTCTCAACGATGAAGGATATATCTCCATTTCCAATATTGGCACTGAAGGCGAGGTACCTTATAGCGGAATGGTTCACTTAGGTGATTCCGATTTCAAAAAACTGTGGGAATTGGTCGGAAAAATATCACCCACCATTTATTATAATGAGATTTTGCATCTGTTGAAAAATTCTGATTTAGATGGGATTTTAGAGCCAATAATATTATACTTGAAAGAATTACTCGCCAACCAGATGGATTATTCATAATTAAAAGATAACCATAATCAACATGATATATCCAAATCCGAGAATCATGGTAAGCCCTGAGAAAAGCGCAGTATATTTAGTGAAATATCGGAAAGAAAATCCTTGTACAAAGTTCTCTTCCGCAATTTCAATTGTTTTTAGTAGATGTGTCGCTGCAGGAGGGATAAGATTACCAGCCAGAGCTACTCCGATAATTAAAGCCATGATTTGAAGAGTTTGATCGATTGTGGGGGCTCCTGGGGTAAATCCGATGAAAATTTGTAATAAAACAGTGGAAAAAGTAATCGCCATCAAAGATTTAGAAATAAAGGAGGATATTATACTCGAAACAACAAGAATGATAATGATCGTTAGAATTGGATTTTCACCAGTAATACTGTTGACGAAATTACTGATAGTTGATATTGTTCCATTGATTTCCATACATCCAATCATAAGAAAAATTGACACAAGGAATAAAATCAACTTCCAATCTACATCATCAAAATAATCAGAAAGGGAATGTTTTGTTCGCTCTACTAAGCATAGGAACACACTTGCAATCATCACAACAATATACGCAGGAAAATAATAAGAAAACACTAAACCTGTTATGGTTATTATAAAATACGCTAAATATCGGACAAACTTGTATTTCTCAGAGATTAATAGGTCCGGATTCATAATTTCAAGCAAAATGGTTTTTTGCCGTTCACTAGGAGGAGCTTGTTTTTTTATCATCGTCAAATCGATAAAAACTAGAACAATTGTTTCTATAATAATTAAAAGAGCAATAAAATATGTCAAAAACCATCCAATATTTAAATCAAATGCATCTGCAATTATGATGTTCGTACCTGCAGCAAAAGGACTAAGTAGATTGCCCAAGATGATTGAGAAGGAAATACCAAGTATGTATGGTTTCGCTTTTATTTCTAGCACTCTGCATGTTCGTATTACCAAAGGAATTATAATAATTGCAAGCGACACATCCTCCATAAATCCAGAAAGGATTGTTGCCACAATACTCATTACGTAAAAGAAAGATCGTGGATTTCCTTTGGTGGCTCGAATTATTTTTAAAGAGAGCCATTGGAAGATTCTTTGTTCTCGCAAGGCGAAAATGACGATTTCCATAAAAATGAGATATAATATGACTTGATAATTGATTTTCCCAAAGAATTCTGCCTCAACAATCGTAGTATTTCCATTCACTTGTTTTTCCCAGAGTAAAGTAAACACAACAGCAATAAATGCAATGACAATAGAATATGCTCCAATATCTAGTTTCTTAATGGAAAAGATTATTGTCATAAGAATGAATAATCCTAAAATTACTAGTTGTGCAATGAATTGAAGAGCCATTAGGTGTGGATTATTCCCAAAATATTTAGTTTTTTCCACCTAATTCCCGCGGTTTACGATTATTGTTCTGAGGAACGAAACTTTATGTAGCATCGAACGCATTACTTACTTGAACACTATACAAAAAATGACTATAAATGACGATGGGCGATACTAACGACCAAATTTTTAAACCGATTAACAAGAAACGCCTATCTCTAAAATTAACGAATAAATGGACCACACCAACTGGACTTACATATCAAAAAGGGATGGTTGGCAACCATATCGCAATTCAATTTTTTAGAAATGATAAACTAACGAAGACCCTTGTTTCGGATCGAAAATCCTCCTGGGTTGGTCACAAGGAGGAAAATATATGGAATTTAATCTATGAACTAGGGGGTCAATCTCCCGACACAGCACGTAGCCAACGTGAAGTTACGTTGACCAGAATTATGGATACATATCTTAAATCTATAGGATATGCAGTAATCGAACAGCCCAAGCTAATTGAAACTACGCCCGATCTTCTCGCAATAAAAGGGGAATATTCTTGTTTCATTGAGCTGAAAGCATATTTCGGTAAAACAATTACTGGAGAGGCAGAAATAGCTCAAATAATTAAGTATTACAACATTGTGAAGTGTAATCGGGGAATAATGAAAAATTTCAGCATTGTGAATTCTATTCCGCCGAAATTTATGCTTATTACCTCTGGAAAATTACCCCCACTTGAACAAAATGCGATTTTTAATAGAGATTTTCAAAATCTCTCAGAAGAAAAGCAATTAGAGTTCATTAAAAAGAAATATAAAGATATTAACAAAAAAATGGGATATCCCCGATCTTTGGAAGGTTGGGATACTCGAAATATCTACAAATTTTCTTATGACAAATACAAGAAACAGATAAAATATCCGTATAAAATCCCTCCACGGGTAGAACGAATTCCTCAACCCCGAAAATTGGACGATTTGATTGAAAACACCAAGGATGTGGATATATTGCTAATCCCTGCTTCTGTGTTTTCAAAAATGTTGAAATTGTCTAATTTCAAAAAGGAGAAACATTATTTCGAACGATTACGAAAATCCTGGCTGTGTGATCTTATTTTGGATAAAAATTTGATTAATTATTCTAAATAATCTTCTTACTTTTCACAAAAAAAGATGTTAATAGAATTAAATTGTTCCCTTTTTAATTACTCTGCTTTTTTAGAAAACATACACATACAATGCTATATATCCAATTCCTAATGCAATATGAAGCAATGCGAATAATCCCCCTACTTTAAACAATTTTTTGTAATTTAAATCATCCACACAATATTCTCTTGCAATTTCTAAGGTCATTAAATCAGGCGCACTTCCTTGCGGAAGGAAATTTCCCCCCAGATTGATACCCAAAATAAACGCAATGATGATTGGGGCACTTTCCGTTCCAAATGTGCCATTTTCTAGCAAGATTTTAATAATTGGGAGGAACATGATTGTGACGGGAGCATTATCCAAGAATGCGGAAAATACTGAAGTTAAAATCAGAACTGCAATACTTAAGACGAACACATTTGATTGGGAAACATATTCCAGTATTCCTTCTAATAGTAGTATAGTACCATTTGCTTCCATGAGATGTACCAATACAAATAGGCAAATAAAGAAGAAAACCAACTTAAAATCTACCCTTCGCATATAATGATTAAGATTAGGTCTTGCTTTTTCATCTCCCCGGCTTTTTACAGGGTTAATCAGTACAAATATTACTAATGAGATGAATGTAGGTAACCAAATAGTTGGAATGAACACTAAAAGAAGAATGAAAACAAGAATCGCACCTAAATTTAGGTAGAATGACTTATTATCCACCTGTTTCTCTAAGTTTTTATCTACACTCTCTATACTTTTAATAACCACAGTTTTGGTATCTTTTCGTAGGGAATCCACTGGTTCTTTGGTTTCTACACCATAGGGATTATCTCGGAGATCGATACATTTTGGTGCCCAATTTTCCTTTAAATATCGTTTTAGGACAGTTAAATCCAATAGGACTAATGTAATAGCTGTAGCAACAATGAAGTAAAGTGAAAAATTCTTCAAGAAGAACCAGAACGTCAAATCGAGCTGGTTAAAGATAAGAACATTTTCTGCGGATCCAAAAGGAGTTAAAGTAGATGCTAAATTGATACAAACCGTCATTCCTAATAAAAATGGAGTGGGATTAACTCTTAATGAGAAGCAAATTAATACGATAACGGGACCAAATATGATCGCTACGGATAAATCTTCCAGTATCGATGCACTCAGAGTACTCACTATGCAGATGAAATAAAACATCAACCGAATTCGGTTTTTAAACTTCAATACAATTCTTCTGGAGACCTCATGGAATATCTTGCGCTCATTAAGAATTTCTACTATAGTAAACATGGCAACCAAGAAAGCAATCACCTCCCAATCGATCGCTTCTATATAGAAATCGATAGAATTCGGATGGAACGATGGATCAACTGGAGTTTCTAATAAGAATGCGGTTGCTATACCTGCCAGAATGATGAATATAAATGCAAACACTAAGTAATCTAATTTCTCAATGAATAACACAACAACTAGCCCGATAAAGCAAAGAAGGACGATTATCTGAAGAAGTAGCGACATTGTACAAGTGCAATGATAATGGATTTTATAAAAAGATTATTTCATTAATAGAAGGGAGGAACTTCTTTGGTTTTTTTTTACAGAAGAACTTGCTTTTTAGGTAGTAGTTCCGGTAATTACGCAATCTCCTTATGGATTCTAAAATTGTTATTTTATATGACTCAGAATGATGAGACACTTCAACGCAGTAAGAGAATGATTGACGGATTTAATGCAATTATTGGCATGAATATGCACGATTTTTCCATATCACCCCCTTTTACGAAATGGCTTAACGGTAAAATCGTATCTGCATCATACAAAATGGTGGAAGTAGAATTCGAAGTTCGACCTGAAATGGCAAATCCCACAGGACTATTACACGGAGGAGTTCAGAGTGCAATGATTGATGATGTCATAGGAATGTGTACAGCTACTTTGGGGCTTAAAGGATTTCTCATTTCAATAGACTTCAGTATTGATTATCTCGGTAAAGCTAAGGTGGGTGACAAAGTGATTGTGAAAGCGGAAATTACCAGAGATGGAAAAAACATCGCACATGCAGATGCTTCAATTCGTAGTACAGAGAACAAAATTATTGCTATGGCAAGAGCTAATCTACTAAAAACACAATACAAGCCTGATTATGTTAAGCAAGTGGATTCAGGTCAAATATAACTTCTTTTACTATTCTGATTTCTTTGATTCTACTAAAATCACGTTACGAAATAGGCAATCGTAATGGTAGTAAGCCACCAAAGGATCCAGTGAACCCAAACTAACTGTGGAGTATTGAAAATGGCAAATGCCCATAAATTTTCGTAAATACCAAAAATCGTTGCGAATATGAACGCAATAAGTAACCCTCTACGAACATCCTTCTTATATCTCACTGGTTCAAGATTATAATCCAAATGAAAATCTATGAAATAAAACCGAAAAAATGCTTTAGGGTCATTTATTAACCGAATAAATTGTTCCCATCGTGTTTTAAATGATTTATGTTCTGAGTATTCCATAATGAAGAAAGTGATTTATTTCTATTTAATTCTATATTCCTCAGTTTCAAATTAGATAGTCTAGATCGAAATACAATTTCCCAAAGAGAATAAATAAGACGGTTCCCATTGGATAGGCAATATGTCAATGATAACTATTGTAACAATCATTTTTATGGTTCTTGAGTTTGGTAACATATTAATGATGTATCTCATGCCCGAATTCAAGCTTTCCAATGGAATTGGAGTTTTTAATGCTTGGGGAAAGTCAAAAGAAAATGAAGAAATGCATACTTTAGCGAAGTATCTTTTGAGATGGGTTGCTAATACGAAACTGATTTTCATTGGATTATTGATTGTGATTTTAATTTGGGGTACTCCCCAAGTAAAACTTTATTCCATGATAGTAATGGCAGTTACTACTCTGATTTTCTTCTTCACACAGTTTCCAATCATGCGAAAAGCGGATAAAAATGGCAATATTGCTCCAAAAGGCTATTCTCTAATATTATTTTGTGAAGTTTTTCTTATTACGGGTATGTTTTTAGCTACTTTTGTGTTAAGCTTAATGGGAATTGTTCCGTATTAAGAAAAAAATGTAATTTTTAGATTAGCTAAGCCATATTCCCAAATTTTTCTTTTTTCTTATCATAATGATATAAATAGTGTCTAATTTCGAAAATTGTCCAGTCCGTAATTGATCTATTTGTTGAGAACAAAAAAAAGAGGTGCAAAATAGTTCTTTTAGTCATCAAAAAAATGGAGAAAGGGGCATTTATACTTCTTTTGATGGCGCAAATCCAAGAAATATCATAACAAGTGCGGTGAAAATGATCGAATTAGGAACTATCGCCATTTCAACGGGGATAAAATCAAATTGCCCTTTAGCAAAGAATTCTGCTAACGCCCACAATATCCAACCAAGACCCAACAAAAGAGACTTCTTTCGCATCTCGGCTTCATTCTCATTCATCTTCTTTCTTATCTGGAAGAAATTGAATCCCAAAGCAAGTACTGCACTCACAATGAATATTGTGAAAATAGTACCCACAGCACTTTGAATATTTGCATCAACCAGTGTTTCAGAAGTTGCAGGTATTTCTTTCAACTGAGTGCCAATTAAGGACACAATTTGAGGAATTCGATCAAATGCGACTAATGCTACTATTAAACCAACACCCAATACTGCATGAACTATAATCATTGTCCATTTTAACTTGGGGTTAAATACTTCATATGCTATGTAGATTGCAAGAATAAACCCTACGGGCATTGGAATGTAGGTTAAATATCCATACGCGGTATAAGTGATATCTGTTTCCGCTAAAATTCTCAAAAGAAAAGCTACAGATCCCCCTAAATGCATAAATCCAAGACTTAATGCTAAAAGAGCTAATAAAGGGGTCATCTTCTTCTTATATTTTGCATAATCTACCAAAAATTTAAAAAAATAGACAACTCCCAACAAAATAAGTGCCGTTTCGCTTATTCCGTTAAAAAGTGCCCAACCGTTTAAAGCCATTTTTCATTCCTTTAATGTTAATATATGATAATTAATTAACTGAATCCTTTGGGTAAATATCCTTCTCTTGTCACAATGAAAAGACGCGGTAATTAAAGGAACGTTTAACTATTTTTGTATATCACTTCTTCTTCTATTCTTTCTAAAGATGTATAATTTTGAACCGAATGGCAATCAGAGAATTTGCTATTTTGATTGAATTGAAGAAATTGAGAATTTTTATGAATAGTAAAACTGTTTTTTTTAATCACATTTTTTCAATATTTTCTTCTTAGATACAAGAGAATATTATAAAAAATATTAACAATAATTGGAATTATGGGATATTTTTCAAGAAAGTTACATCCAGAATGGTTTCAAGGGAATTTTCGAAAACGCTTCTATTTTGAAGGATGGTATTTCAAAATTATTGATTCCCGCTCTGAGAATATCTATGCGATAATCCCTGGTATTGCAATTAACAAAAAATCCAAAAATTCTCACTCATTCATTCAGATACTTAACGGAAAAACAGCAGAATATTACTATATTCGATTTCCTTTATCCAATTTTCATGCAGAGAAGGACACTTTTTTTGTGTCAATAGGACCGAACACTTTCTCGGAAAACCACATCCATTTAGAAATTGAAGATGAAATAAAAGTCAATGCGGATCTTAACTTTTCAAATTTGATCAAACTGAAACGTACTTTCTTCAACCCAGGTGTAATGGCTCTTTATACGTGGTTACCGTTTATGCAGACTAAGCATGGAGTGGTGTCTATGAATCACATGGTGGATGGATTTTTTGCGCTAAATGGGAATCGAATTGATTTTACTAATGGAAAAGGATATATCGAGAAAGATTGGGGTACATCCTTTCCTTCGAACTGGATTTGGATGCAAAGTAATCATTTTGAGGAAAAAGAGCGATCTTTTATGTTCTCATTGGCGAAAATTCGGTATTTAGGAATTCAATTTACAGGATTTCTCGGTGTATTATGGGACAAAGGGAAAATCTTACGATTTGGTACTTATACAGGTGCGAAAATTCGAAATTTAACCATCGATCCAACCCATGTACAATTCGAAATCCATATGAAAAATGATATACTGGAGATTTCCGCAGCAAAAAGCTTGGATGAATCGGGTTCCACAATAACTGCTAAAATGATGACTCCAAGTCTTGGGGAAATGAGTGCTAAGTGCATGGAGAGCATCTCCTCTACGATTAAAATAACCCATTATAGAAAAAATAAAGAAGAACTTATTTTTACAGATACAGGTCTCAATACTGGTTTGGAAATTATGGGAAAGAATACTGACTTTTTTTAGTCGAATAAAGCTTTTTATTGTCATTTCTGCAACAAAGAAGTATGCCAATTTTAGGAATTGATTATAATAAGTGCATAAACTGTAAAAAATGTATTATGCAATGCACTGCGAAATTCTGGGATGAGGGGGATAAGGTTGTATTTGACGATAAATACAAAAGCTGTATCCTATGTGGCCATTGCATTGCCGTTTGTCCTGAAGACGCAATTTTACATGAAAAAATGGGAAGTGAACCTTATACTTATGCTGAGATAATAAATCCGTTTGAGTATATTCCCTATGAAAAAATGTTTAACTTTTTGAACTCAATTCGAAGTACACGTGAATATAAGAAAGACAAAGTACCTGATGAATTGCTTAGAAAGATAGTTCGAGCTATGCAGATTGGACCAACAGGAT
This sequence comes from Promethearchaeota archaeon, assembly GCA_004524545.1. Taxonomy (GTDB): domain Archaea; phylum Asgardarchaeota; class Lokiarchaeia; order Sigyniarchaeales; family Promethearchaeaceae; genus AMARA-1. The sequence goes on along the minus strand of SDNX01000038.1, from coordinate 3,516 downwards.
CAAATATGCGTGATCAAAAATTCAAAGTTATCACTGATCCAGAATTATTGAAGGCGATTGGAAAAGCAGTTTTGGATGAGCGACTGAAACTAGTTGCTGAGGATCCTGCATTTATGGAGCGGCAAAAGATTGCGGATGAGCGATATTCCAATCCCCTATATCACGATGCACCTGCAATTATAATTATGTATTGCTCTGGCTCTAATTCGATGGACCACTATAATATTGGAATAGGTGTCACCTATGGCAGGCTAGTAGCTCATTCATTGGGATTAGGAACTGTATGGAACGGGTATACATCTGGAATGCTCGAACAACATAAGGAAATTATTAAACTTGCAGAAGTTCGAGGAAAAAGCTGGGGTGTACTAGAGGTGGGATACCCCGCAGTGAAGTATGAACGAGTTCCACCTCGACCCGAGAAAAAGATTAACGGTCTAGACTAATCAATTCTCTTTTTATTCATATTTTCCGAATTTATGAGTCGCTCGGATGAAAGCGGTTACGTTTTCTAACGGGATTCCTTTATAGAGCACGGATGAAGGAGCGATAATGAAATGACGGTTTTGCTTTAATGCGTCCATGAGGTTTTTGACATGATTTTCCACTTCGGTTGTTGTTCCGAATGGTAATACATCAGAAATGTCTCCAAATCCTACAACAACAAAATTCGGGAAATGCTCGTTGATGTATACTGGATCTGCACCCCCTTCCCAACCTTGCAACCCTAAAAATCCTGCTTCTTGGAACAATGGGACTAATTGGGTAACATCTCCATCAGTGTGCACTTGGGGTATAAAACCTGCATCAGAAATTATAGATGTGACTTTTTTGTAATGGGGTAAATAATCCTCTTCCCATCGAGTAGGAGAGATCATTGGTCTTCCTTTAAACGCTACATCATCAAGTAAGTTGATTACTTTTATTTTACAATCCTTTCCAAGAGAATGGAGTGCATCTATCATACCCTGAACATTGTGCATCATGATATCAACATAAAATTGAACTAATTCACGATATAGTTTGGTTTTCTTCCGAAAATGTATAGAAAATTGCTTCATACCCATTGCTCGCCACACACGGTCAAAAATTCCTTCAACTTGGAGTATTGGATATATCACATCCGATATTTTGTGATAATGTTTGAAAAGGATTCTGTTCCCTTTCTTAACACTTCGAATCTTCATATTATTTTTGAGCCGGTCAAGAATTTCGATGGATTGAATGTGCCCTTCTTTATAATAACCTATGATGTCTGTTCCTTGCCCTGAGGCACCAATTAACATCTTTTTTCCAGTTTCTGTTTTAATTCTTATAGGAGAAACCCAAGCACTAGGTATTGCTCCAGCGAATATAGATTCGAATCCCAATAGCAAGGGTACGCGATAACGAGATGTCCTAGCAATAATTGAATGTAAATTAGGTATTGTGAATTTCCCCGGGAATTCCGTTCGAAGTTTAGCTCGATGTTCCTGTATAAAACCAGATCGAATATATTGGACGAAATTTGGAACTCTGTCAAGTTTACTTCTTTGATTCTCATCATAAACTGCTAAATAGCGTTCATATGCTTTCATTTAACTTCTCCTTAGAGTATTTATAAAATCGTTAAACATTGGACGGCTCTGAATTGTTCGTAATCAAATTTTCTCGCTTTAGAGAAGCAAGGGAAATGACTTGATTTTGAATATTTATAAATTGTTATATAGTTTTTTGCTACTCCTTCAGGTACCTAAAGACCATAAACTGATTGCAAACATAATTCCTAAGACGAATTGTTAAATTATTTGGAGTTCTGTTTTGATTGATAAGTACTATCAAAGAATATGGTAACTGAATTTATGACTTTTTACGAAGAATATAAGATGGAATCTTTGCGGATTGTTTTTGAAAAGGAAATTTTAACTTGGAAGAATGCCGAACAGAAGAAAATGTTTGGGTGTCCTTGTGTGAAGGTAAATGGGAAATTATTTGCTTTCCTTGTAACAAATGGAATTGTCATTACTCGTTTGTTGGAAACCCAAAAAAATGAAGTGATTGAAAAATTTCATGCAATACCGTATAAAACTCAGACTCGAACGATGAATAAATGGGTGCAGATATCATATCGTAACCATTCTGACTTTCCTTTAATCCTACCTTACCTCCAGATAAGTTATAAGAATGCAATGAAGGAAAAGTAAAAGTGGAGATGGAGGGCTTCGAACCCACGACATCCGGCTTGCCTAGTGCTCAACGGGCTGAACTGGTCAATACCCGTTGTGGACATATAAGACCGGCGCTAGTTGGCAGAGATTTGGATATTTCCAACTCGCTATAACCAGGCTAAGCTACACCTCCATAAATGAAGCGTATAGTAGTTTTCCTTTATTTAACCAAAATTTTAAACTTTTTCAGAGCACAATCTCCAAGAATCTCAGATGTGCAATCTATCTTTAAACGCTTGACTTCTAAATAAAACATATAGGAAATCTTAGCGATAATATCCATATTCAAGGTGGTAAAATTTGTCACAAATGATAACTGACCTTATGAACAATATTTATACTCGGATCTCCCAAATGGGTGCTGCTATCTCAAAACTCCAAAAAAGTTTAGACGGATTGAATGGAACTGTGAATACTAAGATAGAGGAACTCGTGCAGACTACGGTGTCAATGAAAGATACAAATGAAAAAGAAAGTCAAACCTTCGAATTGATTTTGAGGGGATATGGAGATACTTTTCTACTGGAGATTAACCGCCTGAAATCTGATATTGGGTTAAAAGACTTAGATGAATTGATTCAAAAACTTAAAAAAATCTCAGATGCTAGTGAAGAACCACTCAAACCCGAGAATGTGGATGTACTTTTAGATGAAGTATTGCTCGGAATTAAAGACTTGATGGGACCTTCGGGTGATTCTTCCAAATCAGAATCAAAAGCAAATACACAAACAAAAAAAGAAATGACAGGAGTGAAACCGGATGGATTTGATAGCGCATCTCCCCCATCCAAATAGGAGGAAAATATCATGGCAGTCGATCAAAATCAAATAGTGAATCAATTAAACCTGATACAACAATATTTAGATGGAACTATTGCTCAAATTCAAGCTATGGCGACTAATATTGACAACATGGGCAAGAAAATAGCGGAAAGCATAGCGGCATTGAATGAGAATTTGCGTTTAATTATTGAAGTAGTAAAAAAAGGTAGATCTAATCTCACAGATACCTTGGATGATGTTACCGGTAAAATTAATGAAGAAATAAAGAAATTATGGGAAGAAAACACCCTAAACAATATCACCAAAGAAGAAGTAAAAGCAATCAGCAAAATCAAAGAAATTAATAAAGTTGTATCGGATAACCTGTATTCAATGCAACTCTTAAGCGTAGTTCAAAGTATCCGGGAAATTGTGGGTAGCGCTTTAGCCGTGAAGTCAAAAAAGACTTGAATCTGTGCCAAACATGGTAAATACCACTCCAAAAAATAAGAAAATCCTGCATATTCTATTGCTTTCATTTTCAATG
>SDNX01000120.1 GCA_004524545.1 Promethearchaeota archaeon | reverse complement strand
CATGCATTCTTTAGCTTTCCTTTCACAAAAAGGAGGAGTCGGTAAAACATCTATCGCTTTAAACATCGCAGTATTACTTGCAAAAAGAGGTAAGAAAGTCTGTCTACTTGATCATGACTTCTTCGGACCCTCTCTTTATACTTTTATTAAACCCGAAGTTCATTGGTTGAATGATTTTTTAATTAAAGGAGGAAACCCCAGTGATGTTCTGTTTGATATTTCTACAAAATGGAATCTCCCAGGAAAATTATGGATGGGATTTGCTAATCCTACTTCTGAAGCAGTGCAGCAAATCATACGAATAGACCAAAAAACGTCAATAAAAATGCTTCAAAATCTCGTAAAACTTAAAAAAACTTTAGAAAGTGAACCATTCAAGGTTGATTATTTCATCATCGACAGTTCCCCTGGTACAGGCTTTAATACTGTGAACGTGATGTTGGTGACAGACGTAAATATGTTTTTGGTTAAGGTGAGCAATGCGGATATCATTGGAAGCTCAGAAATGATTCAAGGGTTAACAAATCAGTTGAAAAATCGGGTATTATTGATAGCGAATCAAGTTCCTGTAAATTCCATTGATACACAAGAAAAAAAAGAGGAACTAGCTAATTTAATTATGAAAAATTTCGTAGAAAAAGTTCAAGATATTCACTACATTGGAGCAATTCCTACAGATGGTGAACTGCAACTAGCTGAATTTGCTGCTGCACTTGAAACTCTTAGGGGAGGACCTCCTAAACGAATAATTCATATTATCGAAAAACCCGATCATGTATTTTCAAAAACTATTGAATCATTTTTACCCAGTATATTAGACAAAATAAATTGATGAAAATATGATAATGTATGGTATATATATCATAACCGATTCAGGGAATCTGCTGTTTTCGGAATCCTTTCAACCCTATAAAGGAAATCAAGACGATTCCATGGTTTCGGGATTACTCCAAGCTTTGAATATGTTCGCAAATGAGATAACAGATTCAGAGGTTCGTTCGTTCGAGGTTGAAGCCTTTACTTATCATTTTCTGTCCTTTGATCTTTTTTCGGTGGTACTAGTCACCTCCTCGATTAATGCCGTTAGCGGGTATTTACATCAATTAGGACTTCGATTTATGAAAAAATACGGAGAAAACTACGTAACGCAAAAAAAAATTGAAGATGTAAGCATATTTGAATCATTTCGGGAAGATGTTAAAGAAATTTTAGGTTCTTTGGTTGATCAATCGCACTCATTATATCCAACAAAAAAATTAACAACAGTCGAGATCTTCAATTTCCCTGAGGATTTACAAAAAATTGCACTTGTGATGTTGGAATTAGAACAAGGAAACTTGAAAAAGATTGCTGAAGAATCAAACATGGATGAAAAATATGCCCTAAAATTGATACATCAGTTGATAGAAGATAGATATCTCGGTAAAAAAACTGAAAAAGGTCAGACTATATATTTTTATTCAATGTAAATCTTGTATTCTTCAAAAATCCTCTCTCCCAATCTTCCATCCAATGCATGGAATTAACTTGGAAAATTAACGGTGGATTTAGTGAATACACAAGCAAAATAGGTTGATGATTTCATCCGAATCAACCGGAAAACTTCTATAAAAAAGCTTCAAAGAATGTCGAAGTTGTGAAAGTATAAGAGACAGAACCTGATCATATTTATTATTTCATTTTAGACAGTTCACCAAGAATGGTAAAAGATCGGTGTCGAGTTTATTGGATGAGTCAATTGAACTCGGATTTTTGGGGGAAAAAATAATAACAATGGTGAATCCATCTATTTTTGCGCACTCTAATACTTTTTTTTACTTCAATAATAGGCAAATAACGTTCCGTTTTATTACGGATTATGGATACATTTATAAATTCACGAACATAAGGATATTTATATTCCATGTATGTTAAAAAATGGAATGTTGATTATGGTTGTCTATTGTAGAGAGGGCATTCGAGGTAATATTATGAATAAGATGAATATTTTGAATAATTTTCAAGCGTGATTTCTTATTTCAATTTGACGATTTAACTGAGGAGGAAAATGAGATTTTGAGACCAAATAGCACACCGACAATTTTTCCATCGAAGCAACTTTCGGTCGCAAATATCTTTGATTTTCCACCTTTAATGCAAAAAATTATCTTGGTTTTACTAACTATAGAACGGGTAACTATTCAAGAAATTGAAAAGGAGTTAGAAGTCTCTTCCAAAGAGATTTTAATATCAGCAATGAAATTAGTAGAAATGGGATATATCGGAAAACAAGAAATTCATGGTGAAATTGTACTCTTTTATAGCAATTAGAATATATAGGTGAACCTAAGACGACGATTTATAGAAATGGTCCTAGATTTTGTCGGTTTGAGAAGAAATTAAAGAATATTTATCATAGATGGATTTATATTTTTTCCATCCGATAATTTATCATGAAATGTTCCGGATTGATACGACACCGGAATTCGCGATGAGGTAAAAATGAGCGATAACCAATTACAGCTAGATAAAAAAAAACTCTTAGCTGATGATATCAATTTCAGAATAACATCTCTTCTGATCGTATATAATGAATTAAGCTTATCAGAACTGACAGATAAGGTAAGAGGCTCTAAATCTACCTCCCATCGACATTTAGCGGTTCTATTGGAAAATGGACTAGTAGAAGTATCCCGTGAAATAAAAGTTCGAAGTGATAGAAAAGCAAAATACTATCGCCTTACAGAACGTGCATATGAAAGCCTTGGATTCTCTGCTAATGATACTCTTGAGGAACGTCATCAAGCTACGATTAATTTTTTTCTCTACTACAAAACCTTTATTGACGAATTTTTAGAGTATTTATTAAAAGGAGAAAAGAAAGACCAGCTCGACCGATTTCAAAATATGTCAGATAATGATACCTTTGAATATTGGGCGACATTACTCACAGAAGATGAGTACAAAGACCTCAAGGGGGAGTTTGATCGAGTCTATCAAAAAATTGTAGAAAAGCAAGCAAAAGGAAAAAGAGAACAATTGCGACCGTATTTCTTTATGTTGAACTTCATCCCATTCAAAAAAATGTTAGATGAAAAGAATCCAGAACAGAACCCAAAAGATTAGGTTTCCGTAATTTCAATTTTGTCTTGTATCAATTTGAATGCAATTAACTGGAATGTTTCTTCAACAACATCCCTATTTAATGCAGATGTTTCTAGATAGGGAATCCCCAATGATTTAGCTAACTCTATTCCTTGCTGAGTGGTTATTTTTCGTTCATCCTCTAAGTCAACTTTATTTCCTATCAGAATTAATTCAAGAGAACTATCTGCATTTTTCTTGAAATCATCATACCAGTTGGGAATTTTTTCAAATGTTTCAGGACGTGTAACATCAAACACCAAAAATCCCGCTTTTGCATCCTTCATGTATTTTGTTCGTACTTGCGCAAATTGTTGCTGTCCACCCAAATCCCACACCACCAATTTCACGGTTACATTCAGATTGTTAAGAACGCAGTCTTTCTTTAGAATTGCCGTACCAATGGTAGCTTTGTAATCTTCCTCAAACTTACCCGTGATAAAAGTATGAACCAAACTGGTTTTCCCAACCGCAAATTCTCCCCCAATTACCATTTTAAAAGAAAGGATGTCTTGTGTGGGTTTAGCTTTACTAAACAGAAAGAATCCCTTTGGGCCAGTCGGTTTTTTCGGTTGAACTCTTGTTAGAATTCTGCCAAAATCTGGTAATATGGGTAATACGGGACGATTATCGAGTGTTCTTCCCACCTTTTCAGCAATTACATAGGCATATGGAAATATGGCGTCTAGTGAAACCATTGATTGTATACACGTAATTACAATTGCCTTTGAGCTCGTTTTTACAAAAACAATTCTTTGGTTATCCGCATAAAGAGAACCCGCATTATATTTATCAGTTATCCTTTCGATTACAGATTTAATTAATTCATTAAGATCTTCTTCAGATTTGATACAATCTGATGATGCATTTTTATAGATTAATGAGCCCTCGAAATCTACGATTGCGACAAAATCCACACCATCGAGATTTAAATATGGAGCAATTATTTTTGAAATTTTCTCCGTTTCAACCACTTCAACCACAAATTTTTCTGTTTAGTAAACTATTCTACTTTCGAGTATTTTATAATTTTGTTCCAATTAAAGATGGAATTTCAAGGAGACTTTAAAATGGATGAATCGCAAATCTCGATTCACACGGTAACTGAGCATGATTTCCCCCTTATAGAACGACTTTTTGTACAGAATGGTGCATGTGAAGGATGTTGGTGTATGTATTGGCGAGTAGATACTAATAAACAGTATAAAGAGGGATGCGGAAATAAAAATAAGAATTCTCTGAAGAAATTAGTAAAAGCCGGGCAAGTTCGTGCTCTAATCGCAATGGACGGAGACGAACCAGCGGGATGGTGCACATTTGGACCTCGAGAGAGCTTCAGACGATTAAAAGAGTATCGCACATTAAAACGAGAATCCCATTTTGGATTGTGGTCTATAGTCTGCTTTTTCACGAATTCAAAGTTTCGCAGGAAAGGAATATCTAATGCTCTATTAGAAAAAGCAGTTGAGGCATGTTTTGCACAGGGAGCAACGGAGATTGAAGGATATCCTACTGAAATGAAGGAAAAATATACATATACTTACACGGGAATTACTACTCAATTTGAACGGTTGGGATTCAAACACATGGTAAGGGAAGGAGAAATGAGACCCATTTATGTATTAAAGAAAATAAATTAGGTGTTGAGATACACCATGAGGGTATTTCCTAAATAAAATATCAGGTACCATGTGACCATAAATCGCTATCATTCCGAAAATTGTGAGTGTTTTGAATTTGTTCATAAACCTAGTCATTTAATTCCCCAAATAAGTGCAAATTGAATGAAAAATCAGTCAGTGTACTGAGTTAAAGTGTTAAAAAATAAGAAAAGTGATAATCGAGTGATTAAGATTATTTCTTAGATTTCTTCTTTTTACTCGCACCTTTCCGAAGCCGATCACCAAGTAGTTTCAGTTTGATGCCGTAGATTGCTATCCAGGTCTTTAAGGTCTTCCGATTTATCATTACAAGCAAATCAAAGGTTCCAAAATCATATCCATCGTAAGCCGGATACCCTACAAGAACTGCACCTACCTGTTGATACCGTTTTATTAATATCGGTAATTTTACATTTTCGATGGTTTTTGGTTTTTTATAGTCGATGATATCATCTCCAACGTCTGCATACTCTGGATTAGGATCTTTATCCATATACTTCTTACATAAGATTCGCTGTTCCGAAGGAGGTCGCGGAAAAATATTCGGTTCGTGAACAATGAGTTTTTTGTGTTCCAATTTAGCAATCAATTGTTCAACTTGTTCCTTCGTAGTACCTGTGTATAAACTTCCACACCCAAGAAGATAGGTGATATCGTTATTAATGCAATACTGTAAAAGCCCCATCCACATCAATATTAAAGATGTTCCTCCGCGGTGTTCTTTTAATATAACTAAACGCCCTAGATCCGATGTATAATTCATATATTTCGGATTATTGATTACATCATCAAGACAAAATTCGATATTTGTATAAAAATAACCCATTTCAGGTTTGGATTTAGTATTTGGCATCAAACGATATATTCCAACGATTTCATCAGTTGCTTTTTCACAAAGGAGGACGTAGTCTGCGCAACCGTTATCATCAAATGCATCATGATCTAAGCCATCCTCGCTAAAAGGAGCCTCATTTAGTTCATCATGAAACACTAGATAGCGTATTCGATAAACCCGTTGAAAATCTTCTTCAGTTTCCGCCATACGTGAATAATACTTAAAGTTAT
>SDNX01000119.1 GCA_004524545.1 Promethearchaeota archaeon | reverse complement strand
TATCTCCAATGAGTTCTCCATCTTCGTCATCAGATTCGAACTCATGTATTAACTCTTCTTTCCGTTGTTCTAACTCTAAATTTAGTTCTATTTCACTTTCCATTTTTAACTACCTCCTTTTATTCTTCCATAGGTTGGACTTTAAGAGATTCAATAATATTAATGATATCTTCTGCTAGTTCATATCTTTGATCTCGATATTTTTCTCGATTTAATCGTTTTTCTACGGGCAATGGGTTTCCCACTTTAACTCTAATTCCCTGAGTATCAATTAAATTAAAAATCTTAGTTTTTTCGGTATAAATTGCTAATGGAATTATTGGTGCATCCCCTGCCACCGCAAATTTAATAATTCCTGCCATCGCTTTTATTTGAATGTCTCTTTCCAATTTAGATTCTGGAGTCATCGCGACAAGATCTCCCGCCTCATTTAAATAATGAAATACTTTATCGATTGGTTCTGTATCATCCTTGTCTAAAGTGCTTCGAAACATGCCTAAGGACTTAAGAATAGGTCCATACATCTGATTCTTCATGAGTTTGTGATGAACCATGAAATGAATTCTTCTCCCAGAAACTTGACTGATGATAAGCATGTCTCTTAACGCATTATCACTTATTGTCGTCAATATCGCTTTGCCCATTAATGGAACATTTTCTTTCCCTTCAATTTTAAAATCAGCTAAAGACCAGAGTCCTAATGCCCCAATTCCCTTTACTGCTCCGTATAATACATCTTCCATCAAGTCTTTACTAATTAATTTATCTCTTCCTTTTATCTCTTTCTCATCTATAGTATTTTCTACCATTTTTATTACCTTTTTATAATTTATCTATAAATTCGTTTACCTCTTCCATTCGCTTCTCATAATATTCCTTTAAATCCTTTTCAGAAACGAAGGTGGGAATTACTTTTTCGGTGTATAGATCGAAAATCGACGATAATTTGGTTTTGTGCTTAATGGTATCAAAAAATTCTTCTCCCATTTCTCTCAATTGTTTAATAAATTCTGCTATCTCAAATACACCTTTATTTAATTTTTAAGTTAATTGATCCCACTTTCCACATCTTGAACCCCAACGCGCGATGATTTTATTATCTTGTTCGGGCATTCTTACTTGTACTATCTCACAATTATTGGGACAGTCACCACAGTAGAAAGTAGTTGTTTTAAATTCGATATCCGAAACTTCTAAGCCCCGAAATACCGTTTCACTTCCATGTTCAACATAATAATCTCTAACTAATATTGCCATTCCCAAAGCGCCCATTAATACATTGTATTTTGGTACGATCACTTTACATCCTAAATGGCGCTCGAATGCTTGTATAATTCCTTTATTATAGGAAACACCACCCTGAAATACCACTGGTTCGTCTAATTCTTTACCTTTTCCTACATTGTTCATGTAATTTCTTACTAACGAATCACATAATCCTGCAATGATATCCTCTTTCGAATATCCTGCATTTTGTTTATGAATCATGTCTGATTCCGCAAAGACCGTACATCTTCCCGCAATACTAACAGGATTTTCAGATCGAACTGCGTAGTCACCAAAATCTTCAATTGGGATACCTAATCGTGCTGCTTGGTGATCAAGAAAAGATCCCGTGCCTGCTGCGCATACGGAATTCATCGCAAAATCAACTATTATATCATCCCGAAGGATAATAATCTTTGAATCTTGACCTCCAATTTCTAAAATTGTTCTTACATCCGGATACATCGATTGAGTTGCAACTGCATGAGCAATGATCTCAGTTTTTGCTAAATCTCCACCAACTACTGCTTTCGTTAAATAACGTGCTGAACCAGTAGTTCCACAACATTTAATTGCGTAATTGAGTAAATCAGGCTCAGCTTGTATCTTGTCTCGTAATTCTGCCATTCCTGCTTTTGCAGAATCGATAGGAGAACCTCGATTTCGCAAAAAGACACTAGTTAGCACTTCTCCATTCCTATCCATAAGCACAAACTTACACGATACAGAACCAATATCAATACCTAAGAACGCATCTTTCTTTCCTTCTTCGGTTTTTAGTTTATCAGATACTTCCACCATTTACTTTTCACTCCGCTTGGATTAATTGAGCTATTTCATTATAAAATTCTCCACCATATTGTGGGTATATTTTCTTTTGACCGTTTGCCATAAATTCTGGTGTGCTTTTGATTTCTCGTTCACGCCTAGCTTCCATTAGATCATAAAATGCCTCTAATCGTGTTCGAAATCCCTCTTGACCACTCTGCTCGTCAAAAGAGAAATATATTATCGGGAGATCATACATTTTTTTAAGTTTATTGGTGATTATTGTTCGGGCAGTGACCTCAGGCATACAGGTGAAAGGGTAGCTGTGGATAAAACCATCAAATCCTGCTTTTGCCTTATCAATATACTCACCTAACACCCACACACATTCACCGCCAATATCCATTGGAACATAGGGCTTAGCCAAATGTTCAAGCCATTTGCGGTGATAATTCAAGTGAAACTTATGAACCACCCAATCATACAAACTCAAACTTTGATGGACTTCAACACCCATTTCCCCTAATTTTCTCCGTAAATCAAGATTTACATAGGGTTCTAAACTAATATGTATCTCTCCCGAAAGACCAACTCTTAATGGAGTTCTAGATTTTTCTATATCAATAGAATTGAAGTCATTTTTAATTACTTTTTTAAAATTGCGCAATTCTACTAAAGTGTTAGCTTTATCCAATTTTTCTAATAATTCATTAACTACCCGAGTCGTGTCGCCTAGATTGCGCTCATACGCACGAAATAGCCCTTCTGCAGTTTGAATATCATTCAAAAGTTTTGCTTTTTTCAAGAAATAAATGACAGCCTTTATGTATTTCGAATAGATAAATAAATCTTTTCGACCACTTACTTCTTGTAGGGTCTTAACCCAGTGAAATTCCAGAAGATCTGCTTGATCTAATGGAATTATGCGAATATTTTTATACCCCATATCTCTTAAAATACGTTCTTGAACACTCGCATAAAAACCAAAACGACATGGTCCACAATCAATTGCCATTACAAGAGTATCAGCGCCCTTTTCAATTGCATTGACAAAATCGCCAAGAGTAGCCTTAAACGGAAAACATACGAATTCGGGACTATATTTTACCCCGATTTTAATTGCTTCTCGATTTGTGGGATCAGGAACGACTACATCTAAATCTAGTGCCGTAAATAGTGTTTTAAAGGCAACCCAGTTAGGTCCCATATTTGGAAAGGAAATCAGCATTATCTATTCGTTTTTTGCGAGTGTTTTGCTTTTTACTTAACTATGTATTTTAATAAAAACAGTCTTATATAAAAAATTACCCATTAACTTCAGAATCTCAAAAGTATGATAGTTTCTATTAAAATGTTATTATTTTTTTATTAAATTTGATACTAAATCTAAGTATCTTGAGGATACCATTCAAGTTCCTTCATAGAACTTAATTTTTGATTTCCATCTCGGCTCTAGTCCTAGCTTCTTCCTCTTTCTACGTACCATTTCCACAAAACTCTCAATTCGAGTCATCATTCCTGCCTCCCCAGAATGTTCGTCCATGGTAATTTCAAGAAATGGTAATCCAACCACTTTCATATCACGCATTATTAATTCTGAGATAAGACTGTCAGGACCACAGGCAAAACTAATTAGAAAGATAACCCCATCGATTTCATTTTTGCCTTTAGTGAGGAAAAAGCGTATCGCCTGCATAATTTCCTCTTCATGTCGCCAATAATTCCTAAGAATGCCTCCTCTAGGGTTAACAATTACCGGTTTTTTAAACAAATATTCGGGGAGATTTTCAATAGTAAGGACTTCTACTCCTTGCTCATGAAGTTTCTTGATAAAATCTAAATTAATAAAGCTATCAAATATATTATAGGCGTGACCAAGTAATAAAAAGCGGAGATCCCCTTTCGTTTGCTTCTTTGGCAGCTTAAAGGGTAAGTTGCGGTGGACTAAGCGCAACGCATGATTTACTGATCCTCCATCGCGTAAAAAATTGTGGTATTCATCAAAATATTTTTGTGCTTTTTTGTAGGCATCAACAGATGCTGTTTGTCCTTTTCCTAATTGCTTTCCAAGTTCAATTGCGGAAGTAGAAATTGGAAATTCCTTCACATTTACTTCAAAATTTAAAATCTTGGGTACTTCTGGTAAGATCTTGATAACATCAGGCAGAGATAAAAATTTAGGACAGAAATAAGATTCCGGAACTTCGGAAACGTAGCGAGGAACAAAAAGAAAATCTAAATCTGGATTATTCTCCACTAATTTGAGAACTTGTCCGTAATATATTTTTACAGGTATGCAGAGTTCACCAAATCCATGAGTAACTCCTTCTTCAACGATTTTTTTATTTGTTGGAGGGCTGAGTACGATCTCTACATCCAATTCTTCTAATAATTTCTTCCAAAAGGGATAATAGCGATAATAATGTAGAGCTCTTGGTATTCCAACTTTATATCGCTTTTTATCACCAGTAGTACTTAGTTCCATTACAAAATATCCTCTTACCAATTACGCGTCTGGTGTGTCGTAGAGCATTAATTCTTTAATGCGTGCCATCATATTATCCGTTAAACGCTTAAGTTCATCATAATCTGGCATAGGTTTACCCCAATATTTCTTATGTTCTAAGAAAACGGGTCCAGCCTTGAAAATATTACCTTTATAGAAGTTTAAGTTCTTTGCATGCTTTGGATAGGTATTTTCTGTTCCGGTTACACCAACTAGGACAATCGGTACTTGAGCTTCAATTGCTAATCGCATTGCTCCCGTATGCCCCTCCAATAAAACTCCTTGACCAGTATTGGTTGTTCCCTCAGGATAGATGGTGACTATTTGCCCTTTATTTAGTAAATACCTCGCATACTTAAATGAATCTACATCATGAGCACCTCTTCTTAAGGGAAATGCAAAATGTGTTCTCACCCACGCATTTACCACTGGGATTTGAAATAGAGATTGTTTTGACATTTGCCAGATCGGGCGCTTTTTGTGGACTCCAAACGCAGTCGCCAACATGATTACATCCCATTCGGAGTTATGATTGGTACAGAGTATATAAGCCCCTTCATCAGGAATGTTTTTATCCCAATCTATAACTCGATATGGAGCCATTATATCAGACCATCGATTGACAACTTGCGCAGAAAACATATAAATTGTCTCTTTGAATTTCCAGTCAATCTTCATTTCCTCTAAGCTTCTAATCAGTGCATACCACGAATCATCAATCAATTGTAAAATACCTTTAAATACATCTTTCCCATATCGTTTTAAACTAAATTTTGGCTTCTCAGCTACATCCTCAGGGGATCCAATCGAAAGCTCTTCTTCCGGTTTTCCATAAACCCCATGTTTTAATTCATATATCACTGTTCGTAATTCGTTGGTTAACCTTCTGATATCCTCATAGGACATCTTATTTACATCATAATTATCATAATAGATTGGTTCCCCTACTCGTGCGATAACTTGCGTTGGTTTCATCATCAAGTTCCCTTTTGGTAGCGCATTTTGAGAACCGATAATCGCCATAGGAACTATAGGGCATTTCATCTCAAGAGCAAGCCGTACAGCTCCGGTTTTGAATTCACCCAATTTTTCATCATGTGAACGGGTTCCCTCTGGAAAGATACCAACAATTTCTCCTTCACTTAATAAATCTTTTGCATACTGCCAGCCTATTGTTGGATTGTCACGATCTAATTTAAATGCACTTAAATTAGTGAATAATGTTCGAACTATTGGGGTTTTAAAATTATCCAGTTTACTCATCCAATGAATATGGCGATGCATGGCGGCTCCACAAAAGAATGGGTCCAAATGGGAATT
>SDNX01000118.1 GCA_004524545.1 Promethearchaeota archaeon | reverse complement strand
TTTCTATTCCATATTCGTATACAAACAATCTCTTATCCCAAAACGTGATATTTTCATATGAGGATGAGCCCAACAGAATATCAATCACAGTTTCATTCATCATGAACGCTGATTGAGTAAGGTTTTCTCTATTGCTGAATTCTAACTCGGGATTGGAAAACTCTTCATACCGTTGTATGTAATGTTCAACCACATCTTGGTGTCCAATGATTAATATGTCCTCTCCTTGAGCTCCTTGTATCGTATTAATTGATGTGGAAGAAATTACTAAAACACTAATGCTGAGAGTCACAATAATTGAAAATGTTAATCCTGTTGTTAGAAGTACGCGATAGAATGATTTTCGTTTTTTTGTTAAATTACGAAGTGCTAATTTTAATTTCAATCCAAACTTATTTCGGGGTTTGAAATTCAGGAATTGGGTATCTGAATTCTGAGGAATATCACCCACTGCAATATTTGCATAATTCTTTGAAGTTAATTTCCATAATTCATATCCATTTGCGAAAAAAACTGCAATTAAAATACCAACTAAGAGAATTGGGACAAAAATAAAATCAATTTGAATTAAAACATCAAACCCAAATGCTGATAATATGAAAAAAAACAATACATACAGAACAAATCCAGCAACTAACCCTAAAACAATTCCAATGATGTCAATTACAATGACCACCGCAAAAAAAAAGGAACGTAATTTCTTTTGGATCGCCCCAACTGCTTTCATTATCGCAATATCATGTGTCTCGTGATGGATAAGTGAATGATTAACCACCACTATCCAAACAATCGCAATTATTATCGATGCAATAATGATAAATTTATAATATTGAGAAAAAAGCTCCATCGTCGTGACATTAAATATTGAAATTTTATTGAAGAAGGCAAAACCTAGCCCATTTCCTAAGTATATGAAAAACACTGAAATGGCAGTCAAGATAGCAATTGTGATAATATAAGAAAGAGACTGTTTTCGTTTTCGGAAAACATTTTTCAACCCAAATTCAAAGGACACTATCAACTACTCCTTCACCAATTGAATTACGCCGCAAAATCCACAAGATTTCGTACCTGGGGGTAAATATCGTTCACAATTCTGACATGGAAGATAGTTTTCAGGAATTGGTGAGTCTTCAATTTTTGGTGGATCTTTCAATTTCTTTTCAGATGTAATTTTTCCATCTTCAATTGTAAAAACTCGATGAGCTTGATTGATGATTAAATCATCATGACTTGCTACAATGATGGTTTTACCCTCTTTGTTCATTTCAACAAGTAAATCCGCAATCTGTTGGCTAGTTTTTTTATCTAAATTTGCAGTAGGTTCATCTGCTAAAATTATCGAGGGATTGTTTGCGAAAGCTCGTGCAATTCCCACTCGCTGCTGTTCTCCGGCACTTAATTGGAAGGGAAGATGCTCACCTCTTTCTTGTAATCCAATTTTTTCTAACAGCTTTTTTACTCGCCCCTCTTGAATCGGTATTTCCACTTGAGCTAATTGCATTGGAAAAGAAATGTTTTCTTCAGCAGTTAAGGAAGAAATTAGGTTATAATTCTGAAAAATGAAACCAATAGTGCCTACACGAAAAATTGACATAGATTCCTCTGATAAGTCTGAAATTCTGACCCATTCTATCATAACCGAACCATCTGTAGGGGTATCTAATCCCCCTATTATGGACAATAATGTGGATTTCCCCGCTCCACTCGCACCTTGAAATACGACAATCTCACCACGATATATATCAAAAGTTACAGAATCTAATGCTTTCACAATGAAATCTCCAATCTCGTATTCTTTTGAGAGGTTATTGCATTGGATAATTTCAGGTTTTAGTATATAAGTAGAATCTGAAGGAGCTTCAGTAATTTCGGTAATCTTTGTATCTTCTTCCATAAGTGTGTGAATCAGATTATTTTATTAAATGCTGTGGTATTTTCGATTGTGATTGGATAATTAAAATTTAATATCGTCATCATCGTGGTCGTCATCAATTATTATGGTATCATCGACTTTCTTCTTGAAATTTGGATCTACCGATTTAAGCGAACTTACTAGTTTAAACATATGTGAGAAGAAGTAAATAGTCTGGAAAACAGTAGTGATATAGAATATTAATTTCAGTGAGTGAACAATAGGTTCAGCTTCCCCATATGTCAAAATGTCTGCGGTAAATAACGAAGTTTCTAATTGGAAAATTTGCACAAAAAACAATATGAACGTTATGTATAGTGCCCATACGAAGATAAAAATTATGATCAATTTCCTAAAAATTCTCCACGCATTATCCTCGGATTCTTCTACGCTAAGAGATTTCCAGTATTCTCTGCTAAATATTCCAAAATTAAAGCACTTCAGCAAAAATAATGAAGCCCCTACTAAAACAAGCAGTACACTTTCAAATCCCAATGCTGTGTACAATTGATCTTGCCATGCAAATTTTGGGGAAACGCCTAGGACTATTAAGAGGATTCGAGAGAGTGCATAAACTGAAAAAAGAAATACATACCCGTACAACAAATACATAAAATATTGTTTAATCCAGGATTTTCTACGCTCTAAGGTTGAAAGTAGATCCACTTCTTCTAAAACCTCAACAGATTTTTCCGAAATACTCCCAAACAACCCAAATCCCCCAAAAAAGTAAAGAATCAAAGATAGGATATAAACAAATTTAACTCCTTTTAAACTACTGAATATTTCACCGGTGTAGGAAATATTGAGAGGAGTTTCTGAAAGAATCATATTCAGAGCAAAAAATCCTGCAACTCCAATGAAATATACACTAAGCAATCGACCAAGTCGATTTTTAAAAACATAAAGCAACCTACCAATAAAAGGAAATGCAATTAAAATCAATCCAAGAGCGATAATAAGGATGGGAATTTCAATCTGTAATACCATAACAGTCACTTATACAATAAATTTTGATCCATTTATATCTTCATAATTGATTCGGATAATAAAATTTAGGTATGGGTATCAATATGTAGAATATACTTAGTGAACGATTCACATTTTATAAATTCAAGATCACAGGAAAGACGATGGCGAAAAAGAAACGGGGAGAAGAATTACTCATCTCCCACATTATCTCCCGATTTATTAAACCAGAATTAAAATTCGATAAAAATCTAGAGCAGTTCAAAAGTATTAAGGACATTCTCGAACTTCCAATCACAACTTTAAAGAACATAGATAAGATTGAAGCTGCTCAAATCTATGATATTTTTCGGGTAAATTCAATTGAGGAATTAGCAGAACTGAACCCAAACAATCCTATTGAAAGCCTTCTGCCAAGTTTAGAGAAGGGAATTGATCCAAAACGATATGAAAAGAAGGTTCGAATAATCGTAGACCAAATAAAGAAGGGTATTCCTGATATTGAGAAATTCCGTAACCATATTGCAGTGGCTGGTATGATTAAACGCTCGTGGTCTAAACGGAAAACCTACACGAAGAAAACTGACACCAAAGTGATTTGTGTTGGTTTAGATAACGCCGGAAAAACTGCAATCCTTTCAGGATTGGGAGGGAAATTAGGAATCACTGAATTAGGAAAATTGAAACCAACCAAAAGAATTGAACGCAAGAGAA
The DNA here is from genome assembly GCA_004524545.1 of Promethearchaeota archaeon. Lineage (GTDB taxonomy): Archaea > Asgardarchaeota > Lokiarchaeia > Sigyniarchaeales > Promethearchaeaceae > AMARA-1. The sequence continues at coordinate 2,325 of SDNX01000118.1, read as the reverse complement.
TTTCCACATCCAGTTTAGATTTATTTATTTGGGACTTTGGAGGTCAAGAGGAGTATCGAAAAGACTATTTAGCAAAACCCGAAGCGTATTTTGTTGGAACAGATTTACTTATTTATGTTTTAGATATGCAAGATCCTGAGAGATACAATGAATCGTTCGAATATTTGATCGAAATCTTGGAAGTGATTCGCTTACTTGGTGAAAACGTATATATCCTTGCATTTATGCATAAAGCAGATCCTGATATTCTTGCAGACCCAGATTTTCAACTTGACTCAGAATATGTTGCAGATAAACTCAATTATCATCTCGGAAATTACAATTTCGAGTACGATATTTATTCCACCTCTATCTATAACTTTTTTACATCAGAACCCAAATTCTCTAAATTCATAAAAGAGACTTTAAGTGATAAGGAATCCTTGAACAACCCTCTGATTCGCAAGGTCGAAGGTATGGGAGATATATTGGATTCCACATTAAATGCAGTTGTGTCCTTAGCTAATTCAATGGGAGAACAGATAACCGCTCTTAATCAACGGATAAATGAATTAGAATCTCGATTCGAATCCAATGTACTTCCTTTGCCAGAAACAACTACAATTAAACATTCGCGTAAAGAATCTGAAGATTTAAAGGCACCTTCAATTATTTACACCAAGCCTAAATCTGAGGAACTCGAAATGGAAACGGACTCTGGTTCCTCAGATATTCGACTCACAATATTAAATGAATTGAGTTCTCTATTTCAAGCTAAGAAGAGTTTAGACAACAATAACCCAGTTAATAAACTGGGCTCCCTCGGCACGAAAATGAAGAAGACGAAGAAACGATAATTCTAATTTTTTGAAAAATATGCGTTTTAGGTGTTTTTAGTATGAACCGCTTTTTTTTGAAAAAAATCGATTTCATTTTCTTTCAATTTTTCTTTTCATCACCTAAAACGCATATCAGTCAATTTATTATATTTTCATTTGTGAGAAAAAGACGGGAATATTCCGATCTATATCAATATGAGAAGGATCATCTACGCTAATCAATGCCCGAATGAGATACTTAGTTTTAAGGGAATCGGACGGTTTTAAAATTCGAACTTTTGCCTTTTTGGTCAATTCGATTGTATAATTTTCCGGAATTCCTCCTAATTCTTTATCTAAACTTATTCGAAATCCAATTAATCCAATTTCTTTATTGTATGCGATTATAACGGTATTTTCAGAACGATTATCCTTTAAAATATCTACAACATCATAAGAAACTCTAATACTTGATTCAATTTCATAATAACTTATCTTATTATCACCATGAGTATAAATCGGGAATTCTTCATAAAAAATTTGATGAAATCGGGAAAGTTTTGCAATTTCTTCATTGTAACGATTTACGTTTTTCAATTCATACACGTGATTAATTATGGTATCAATATTGGGATTTTCCACCGAGGTACTTGACTCTAACAAAGCATTCATGTATGCTTTTTTCAATTTATCAAGAATTATATCAATTCTCCATTCTAGTTTAGGATCATCTACAGCACATTCAAGTGCTTCATCATAAAGTGTAATAGCTATACGAGGATTTGACATTGCATAAAAATAATCTCCTAACTCTTGAAATACAATCAAAGCATCTTCTAAATTGCCCTTTTCAATACTTGCACTTATTTTATCAATTGATTCTAGAGACTCGGATTGCAACCCGGATAAGAATTGAGCGATTGCGTGACCAATTTCACATTTTAGTTCAAGTAATGGAGGAGCGGAATAATTTACTGCAAGATTATGTGTAAAATAAAACTGATCGATCGATTCTATATACATGTAGTTGAAAAGGTAAACCAATGCCTTAAGATAATTGATCGATAGAACTGTATTGCTTATCTGGGCCATTGTAGAAAATGTTGCAGTCGCATCTAATGCCTCTAAAGCCGCGTTTATATCTCCATTTCCAATGAAAAGGAATGCACGTAAGAATTCACATTTACTGAGTTCAGAACATACAAGTTTTTGAAATACGTCATAATTGATTTTACCTAATACTGATGCTGCTTTCTGGAGGGTGTACATTAAATTGTCTTTTGCAGTTCTTAAGGTTCCTATGGCATCGAGATCCTCTTGTAAAGATGATTTTGCAATTTTAATGTACTCTTTTCCTTTAATCATTTCATCAAGCAACGGAACCATTGTCGCAACATGTTCTAGATCTACTGAAGAAATCTTCTGTTTTTGGATATATTTTAAACTAATACGTAAAATCTCTTCACTCGCATCGTCTACTTCCTCACATTTTTCATTGACGGATAACGGAGTTAATATTTTGTCCTTT
>SDNX01000037.1 GCA_004524545.1 Promethearchaeota archaeon | reverse complement strand
TTTGAAAGGGTGTGATAATCTATTTCTGCGAGATCATTATTATGTAAGATTAAAGATTTCAGATGGGCTAGGGTTTCCAAACCTTGAATTTCACTCATTGACGAAATCTCTCTATCGGATAAATCTAAATCGGTTTCTTCGACTTCCATTTTTTCTCCTTTGAGTATAATACACGGTTTTTCAGATTCCTTTGGTTCCTCAGATTGACCCATCCCTTCAAAATCAAAAATGGAAGGGGGATGGAAGGGGCACGTTGTTGGTATCCTACAGCATTATTGTGTGGAGAGGAATGCAGAAGACGGATAGGAAGAAATCTGTTTCACTTACTATTTCATAAGGTTGAAGTACCTTTTATTCAATTTTGGTTAAGTATATCCCACACCTTCTCTTTATATCTCCTTTCAAGAAAATCACCATTAAAGAAAGCTAATGAATAAATTACTACCAATTTCCATAGAAAAATCAGTCGAACGGTAATTTTTTCCTTAATTCTCTTTATCTAGAGTTTACTTATACTTATTATCTGTAATAATTACCAAATTATCATTCATTCTGATAGATGGACAAATACACTGAATGATTTTAGGAACAATATTGTTTGATTATTAGGACTTGATGTAATTCAAAGATAGTTATTTGACTCTACGTAAAAAGGAATCAAAATGTGCGTCAAAGGATGCAATATATTCAATTCGGTGCTTTTTACAGAGCACTATAATTGAACAATCTACCCAGGATAGTATATCTTTAGCAAATTTAGCGTTGCGGTTAGTTTTTATCATCAAATCCCATGATGCAAATTCATCATTTTTACCGAGTTGCAATAGTATTGCCAATTTTTTGTTTCCTATGAACAATTCTTTTGATTGTTGAACAAAATTCGAGGCATTAGTTGTATTTCGTATAGCGACTACAGTGCCAGTTTCACTCATTACGAAAGACGAAGTAAAAATTTGGCCATATTTTCCAGAGAAAAGCATTTTCAATATTTTTTTTGCCCTATCCCCATTTTTATCAAGAGGATTAATCAATGCAACATAAAATGACGAATCTAAGAAAATAGCCAGGATTAATCTTCTCCATAGGCTAGTCTATCTACTTCGTTACCCCATTCAATTTCCTCAACAGGTGTCCATTCTCCTTTCTTCATTTCCTCCATCATCTCTAAAATTCTTTGATATTTGGAATCATCCAATATGGGTGTTGGAGATAATCTTTGGGCAATTTCTTCAAAATTTTCAGAACCCAGAATTACGCATAGATCAAGAACTTCCTGTTGTGCGGGTTTTTTTCCTAATCGCAAGGTTAACTTTGCGACTAGCTCTTCTAGTTCTGATTTTTTCGTAGTTTTCACGATGGACATCATAGTATACTAGTATACTAAAGTATATAAATTTACCAAAAAAACCAGTAAATCACATTCACTGGAAATTAAATGAATAGCATTCGGTGTTTTTGGAGCTGAAGTCTTAATAATCTAATAGCCAACACACATCACCTAATTTCATCAAATCGACCTAACTATCTCATTTGGTTGAGTTCGTTGTGTTTGAATTCTGATAAAAAGATATGGCATTAAAGAATTTGTCACTGATTGAAAATTTCAATTATAAAGCAATTCGCATGAAGCGAATATAATCCAGAAATATATGATATCTAATGGATGGTTAATGAATTTTTTTGTCTCAGATGAAGGAAACGAGCATTCTGAGGTCCAATACAGTTGCTACACTTGTCCTTAATTGTTAAAATGAATGGAAACTTACCCACCTTATCATTTAAATAGTTAATTCGAGTAGGGTACTTCATGTCTTTTAATCACAAATTAGGTAGATGTGGTGTCTATTGTGGTCAATGTAGATCATACACGGAAGAAATGGTGAATGCAGCAAAACAATTCAAAGAATGGGTAGAACAAGATTATAGCTGGTTAAATGATGTTGAAGAATCGTTTGATTATGAGAATTTTCTTAAAGGAATAGATTGGTTTATTGACTCAAAATGCCCCGGGTGTCGAAATTCTTCTATAATTTGGTGTGAAGTAAAGAAATGTGAAAAAATCCAAAAGGACATCATAGATAATTGTTTGGTCTGCGAGGAATTTCCTAAGTGTGCGCATACAGAATATCAACGAAATCGATACTCCTATCTTCTCACCCATCTTGATTACATTAAGAAAAACGGCTTGGAAAAGTATCTTGAAGAGGAGGAAAAAAAAGCAGAAGAGGGAGTTCGAATCCAAGATATTCGAGACTATTAATACGGTGTCATTGACGATAAAAAATCGAGATGATCGAAAATACAATTTAGTGTGTTGGTTTCGCAAAATCGTTGTAAGAATTCCAAAAAATGCTTAAATAAAATCCAAAATATAGCGCTAGAATATAGACTGAACCTCCAAATTACAGAATTCAACTTTTTCATTAATCGATGTTCATTATTTTCAAGTTAGGGGGCGATCGGAATAATTATATATATCCGACGATCCACAATAGCAAAGAGGTTATGCATATGACAAAACTTAAACGAACATCTATTATTTTTATAACCATTGCGTTTCTGGTCGGTGTAGGATTCCTATTACCTTTTTATCCCGTCTCCGCTTATCCGACGTATCCGCAAACAGGAATTATTGGGATGTGGGCAAGTGCAGCTCCAATTCCGGAAGGCTGGGTTGAATTAACTGCAGCAAATAATCGCTTTATCATGGGTACCAACACGGGAGAGAATCCGGGTGCTACTGGAGATTTTAGCAATCACCGTCACGCATACACGCAGATTCAATCCCACAGTCACAGTACTAGCTCTTCTACTTTGGATCATTATCACTCGTTCACCGGAGGGGGAACTACAGAAAATAAAGGAACATCAGGTTCGGATATTCGCACTTTCTATACGAGTGCAAATCCTACGATTGGGGGGTCGATCTCTGCCCACTATCATACTGTATATGGAACCGGTTCCGCAACGTGCTACACACAGTATACAGACGTGTTACCACCGTATCAAACTGTCAGATATATCAAAAAGGTATCTGCAAGCGCACTATACCCCGTAGGATTAATTGTGATATCAACGAGTGGGGTGATCCCATCAGGGTGGCTTCGGTGTGATGGAACCAATGGAACTCCAGATTTGCGTGGAGACTTTTTAATGGGTTCCTCAACTGTTGGATTGACAGGAGGGAGTTTGTCCCATAACCATATATACACTCAGGTCCCGTATCATACCCATTCCATGAATGGTTATGGGGGGTCACATACTCACACTGCCAATCATGCGACCACCATGGTATCAGCAGACACTATTTGGACCTTTGCATATGATGTAGCAGTTGCTACATTAAGTACTTCATCTACTGTTCATTATACTCACGGTCATTCGATTTCTGGTGCGGGATCGTCCACTTGCTATACCAATTCTCAATCTCATCTACCTCCATATGTTTCAGTCGACTATATCATGAGTACTCAAAACTCAGCTTCTTTGCCTGAAGGGGTTGTAGCTTTATGGGATCAAACGGCTTCTACAATTCCATATGGATGGGTTGCTAGTGATGGAACTTCCGGAACCATAGATCTTAGGAGTAAATTTGCTCGAGGAAGGAGTAGTGAAGCTCCAGGTTCAACAGGAGGTAGCTTATCTCACATCCATTCCTACTCAAGTCTACCGTACCATACTCATGCTTCAAGTTCAGTAGATGCCTACCATACTCACCAAATGTATGTATATGGAGGAATTGCAGCAGGTGAAGAGACACTACTTGGATTAGGTGCCCCTGTTTATACAGCTGCAGCCTCGAGGACTACTAGTACAACATCATATTACCATTATCATACTCTAGACTCAACGGGAGTCACATCAACTCCCAGTACACAAAGTGCATCTAATTATCCCCCGTATCTAAAGCTTACATACATCCAATGCAATGACTATGAGGCGGATGCTCCAGTATTTACTAGTACACCCATGGATAGACCATTAGAATACGGATACACAGGTGAAAGAATCTCTTGGACAGCTACTGATTCCCATCCTAATACCTACACCATCGAGCTTATTGGAACTGGTATGGTTGTTTCACCAACAAACTGGGGTTCTGGAAGCGAAATTATTTATAATATTCCTAATGGATTTGGAGTTGGATCGTATACCTATGAAATTGAAGTTCTTGATAAATATAGCCGACCTAGCACTAATAGCGTAACGTTAACTGTTGAAGATACAACTAGTCCAATGCTGACACAAGTTCCAAGCCCTCTAACTGTGGAGCTTGGGTATACGGGTCAATCTTTCACATGGACAGCCACTGAATTCAATCCAGATTATTATCAGATCGAGCTTCTAGACACAGGAATAGTTGTTGAGCCATCAGGATGGAGTTCAGGAAATCCTGTTATATATTATATTCCAGATGGCTTCGATGTAGGAACTTACACCTATAATATCACATTTATGGATGATTATGGGAATTTTGATTGGGATACCGTGGATTTCATTGTTGAAGATACAACTGGTCCAACAATTGTGGATGTTCCTAATGATTCACTATTTGAATATGGGGATGTAGGACCACTATTAGCTTGGAATGCAACTGATCCGAATCCTGGAACCTATGATATTAATCTGGATGGAGTACCTCAAGTTGAAGGTATTGCATGGACATCAATTCTACCAATTGAATTCGACACCACTCCTTTAGATCTTGAAGTTGGGGAGTACACTTTCACATTGAATATTTCGGATATATATGGAAATTACAATCTGGACAGTGTTACTGTCACGGTAGAGGATACAACTGCACCAGTGATAGAAGAATACGCTACTGATCTCACGGTAGAATTGGGGTATACGGATCAGAGTTTCTCTTGGAATGTTACTGATTCCTATGCCGGGACTTATACCATTGAGCGAGATATTTTGGGAGTGGTAGAGGGACCTAGTCCGTGGGTATCTGGAAGTGGAATAAATTATGCTATTCCCGACGGGTTGGAAATAGGGGAATATTTGTATATGCTTAATGCATCAGACATGTTTGGGAACAATATCACGCATGTAGTCACCTTCACGGTTGATCCTGATACAACCGATCCCGTAATCACCAGTATACCAGATGATATCATAATAGGGGAGGGATACTCTGGTCAGACTTTGTCGTGGACAACTACCGATCTGTTCCCCGCAACTTATATCATAGAGTTAGATGGAACGGGGATCGTTGTAAGTCACACCGCATGGACTTCTGGAGGGACCGTAAGCTACAATATTCCAAATGGTCTTAGTGCGGGAACGTATACCTATACTATTACGTTCTATGACGCCCATGGGAATTCTGCCCTAGATAGCGTAGTATTTACTGTGACAGAACCCCCGAAACCATCTATACCCGGCTTTGGTGTGCCAGTCATCCTTTTCATAACAGCTTGTACCATTCTAACTATGATATTGGTCTTGAAGAGGAAAACAAAAATAACCTAAACTCCCTTTTTTTTACACTTTTTTCTCGCAATAGATATATTCCCAAATCTCTACTTGATTTTTATGGATTTTCAAATTCGACAAGCGACCATTGATGATATTGACAGTATTATTCTGCTGTGGAGAGAATTGTCTGTGTTGCACGAACGGTTGGATTCAAGCTTTGAACTGGACTCTGATGCAGAAACTCATTATTTTTCATATCTCCATCTGATTCTTGAATCCCAACTGAAAAATGAAGCGTTCTTATTTGTTGCAGAAATTAAAAATACAAAAAAGATTGTCGGATATATCATGGGAGTACGAGCAAAAAATCCCCCCGTGTTTAAAACGAAGGAATTTGGAAGCATTTACGATATTTGTGTCACTGAAAAATACCGCCGACAAGACATAGGAGAGTATTTAGTTTTAGAAGCGAAAACATGGTGCAAAAATCATGGCTTAAACAGAGTAGAAATGAGTGCAGCTCCTACAAATCCTACCGCTATCGCATTTTGGAAGAAGATGGGATTCACACCTTATATGCAAAAAATGTATTTCAGCTCTTAATCCAACAATAATCCAAATAATCAATCACGTTCTCTTAGCATTCACCATACATCCCAAAACCACTCCTATCCCAAGTGCTAAGAATAATGAATAGGTCACGAGAGAACTAAATAATTTATCTCGTCGTTCTTTTTCTTCCGCGGCTTGTTCCGCAAGAATTTCTGAAAGTAATTCGAGATTATATACTATATATGAGCCCATATTTTCAACAGCAATATTAATCTCAAACTCTAAGGCTATATAGTCACTTGATAATGATTCCTCTATATAAAGATATTGAAGGAATTCTGGAGCACATTGATGGGATTTTTAGATTTACGAGTCCAAAGTCGTATTTATCTCAGGTTCTACACGATATTCTGCTTGTTTTTCCAAAATTAGTAATAGTAATATTATACTAAAACTCACTGCACAAATCACTAGGAGTATTGAGTCTAATTCATAAATTAATAATACGCCTCCTAACATTGGTGCGAAAATTTGCGTGAAGCTTGTTAATGAATTATTTATCCCTAGTATAGTAGCGTATTCCTTTTTACCCACACTATTAGTTAGTCTACTGTTGAGCACGGGACGCGCGGTTCCTGTTCCGTACGCAAGAAATGTAAGTGGAATGAACACTATCCAGTAGATGTGACTGAATGCAAATCCGATCATAGCAATTATCATGCAAATTATTCCAGACACTAGTATATTTCTTTCTCCAAATTTGCGAATCAACCAATCTACTAGGAGAAATTGTAATACAACTCTCAACACTCCTATCCAAGTGTGATAATACCCCGCAATTTCTGGGGTCTCAATTAAGCCAAATCTATCGATTGCTATTAAAATAAAGGTTCGGATGAAAAGGAAAAACCCAAAACTATACAAAAAGAACAAAAATAGATTCCTACGGGTTTTTCTCTCTTTTGAAAATCGTACTATATCCTTAACTGGAAGAATATCATTAAATTGAAGAGATACTTTTCCAGGACGGTTGATGTAGGTTTCGGGGAAAATTGTAAATACAAGAATTATTGAGACAAGAGAAATCCCGGCAGCGAGAAACATCGGTAAAGCGTATTTAAGTGGAGTTAGAGAAGATAGAATCCCGCCTAGAGCAGGACCCAAAATCAAAGCCGCCCCAAATACTCCGGATGAAATAGAAAAAACGGAAGTGCGAGTTTTTGGTGTAGAAATATCTGCAAGTGAGGCTTGAATTACCGTCATATTGCTTCCAAGTAGCCCATCTGTGATTCTAGCAGCTATTAACAGCCATATAGAATTTGATAATCCCGAGAATCCTAACAAGAGGAACCCTGTCATCGTGGTGATTTGACTGAAAATTAATAGGGGTTTTCGTCCAAAACGATCACTGAGTTTTCCGATAATCGGACTTGCAACCAACTGGCATACACTAAAAATACTCGATAATAGTCCAATTTGAAATTCATTTAACCCTAAATCCGTAGCCAATAAGGGAATAACCGGAATCATTATGGAATATCCTAAGATTTCCGTAAACTGAATCAGCATTAATGTCCAAAGGATTTTTTTATTTACGGTAGGTTGGCTAGATTCCATTGCCTTTCAGTATGGGGTTTTCTGTAAAAAACTACTGGAAATGAAAAATAATTTGAGAGAATTATCAATTATTATGGCTAACATCCCGGACAATACGCATCGGGGCAGCAAATGGTTTTGTTAAATGTCAATGCAATGTCCTCATAGATTGCTTGAGCTGCGGGTGATGAATACAGATACGCACATACTTCCTTTCCTTTAAACACTAACATGAAGTGTAGATGCACATAATCACTATCCGTGCACAAAAGCCGTGCAATACGATGACCTTTTGTAAGTTCTTGCCCTTGAACAACATAAATATTATCCCGTTGAAGTTGTTTTTCCTGTTCAGTTACTGCAAATGGTTCAATCACATATTTAACCTCCCATCCTCTAGCTATGGTGACGTACACACTAAACATCATCATTCCAGGGGGATTAGAATAGGGATTTTCGGATTCTTCAATTTTTCGAACTTTCCCATCTGCAACTGCAAGAATTCCCGTCCAATTATTAGGATCTACAGCAAGGTCAATTCCGTTATGATTTACTCCGGGTTCTCCCCAATCACTCACATTGAATCCATTAAAGTCCGTAATATTTAAAGCTCCACCTTCCATGGGAAAATCGAGAGGAGGACAATCTTCTGCTAGTAAATATAGAGGGCTCTGGGGGAAAAAGAATGCAAATCCCGCACTTACAACCACGAGTATTCCTACAATTGTGATAGTTATTTTCATTCCTTTTTTCATACAAGTTAATCTGTATGTAAGGGTTAAAGTTTTATCTCCCGGAAGCAGAAATAAATAAGAATATCATCAATGGACTCAGTATTAGGATATTATCGAAGATGGTTATAAGATGGTGAAGAAAAAGAAAATTGCGATTATTGGAAGCGGGATTGCGGGATTAGTTGCGGGATCATATGCAGCACTAAAAGGTCATGAAGTCGAAGTTTTTGAGCAATTCTACGAAATCGGCGGAGTTATGGCTCCATTTACCGATGAAAGTGGGTATACATGGGATCTTGGACAGCTTCTTTTGGAAGGACTAGGTCCAGATGAACCATTTGGTATGCTCTTAGGTGAGTTAGGGGTCTTAGATAAAATTGAAGTAATCAGAGATGAGCGAGAATATATCTTTCCCGATTTCCGTTTAGATAAACCCAAGGATTATGGGGGATTTAAGTGGAGGTTAGAAAGACTAAAAGAAGTCTCCCCTGAGGATGCAAAAGGGCTGGAAAAGTACTGGCAATATTACAAACAATTCACTAAAATCATGACTTTTGCACGTAGGATGGATTTTAGTAAAGGGTTAACGTCTTTTATCAACAAAATTCGTATGACTTTGAATATGTTACCACTAGCTTCCAAAATGAGTATGACAGCAGCAGACTTAATGAAGTATTTCTTCAAGAGTGAGAAAGTAGGAATGGTCTTTATTTCAATCCTTGCAGATTTTTTTGTCAAACCCAGTCAATTTATGGGTCTTGGAGTTGCTGCATTGAACCCAGAACCCTCCTTTGATTTGCGAATGCCTGCAAAAATCAGCAAGAATCGACAACAATTGTATTTCTACAGTATTAAAAACGGGTGTCACGCAATCACCGACGCATTAGGAGAGCGAATTACGGAATTGGGTGGAAAAATCCATCTTAATACTTCCGTAACGAAGATTAATGTAGAAAATGGTAAAGCTACAGGGGTTACAACTCACGATGGAACCTACCATGAAGCAGATATGGTAATTTCAAGTGGAAGTCCTAGTGAAATTTGTTTGGAATTATTTGAAGAAGGAGTCTTATCCGAGGAGTATAAACAACAAGTGAAAGATGTGCCATTAATGGATTCGATTTTCATGGTTCACTTGGGCTTAGACCCAGAATTTGATGCTAGAAAGTATCTGAATTGTGTGTGTACCTATTGTTACGGGATGTATGATTTAGAAGGAGGTGTAGAAAAGGCGTTAAGTGGAGATTATCATAAGGGAAAAGATGGGTTTGTTATCCATGTTCCAACATATCATTCACTTGAGATGGCTCCAGAAAATCATACAGCCATGACCATTTACACAATATGCCCTAATGTACTAAAAGAGGGAAATTGGGAAGACAAAAGAGAATACTTTGCAGATAAACTCTTGGAATACTCCGAAAAATACCTACCCGACCTAAGAAAGCACGTAAAAGTGCGAAGGATAATTACTCCTCTAGATTGGCAAAAACGTACAATGGTGAAACATCACGCTTTTGGAGGATTAGCGCCCATTATGGGAAAAACGGGGCTACCACATAAAACTCATATCAAAGATTTCTGGTTTATTGGTCATATGAGTGAGAGTGGTGGCGGTGTGCCTGCAACAGCGATTCCCGTAAGAAGATTAATGAATAAAATTTTGAAATAATCTTTTCATCAATACTTTTTTATTATTCATCCACGAACTTGTGGATCATGAAGGAATTTGTTATAGCGTGTGACATTGGTACCTCGGAGATGAAAACCGCTTTAATTTCTACCACTGGTCTTGTAGATGAAGTTCGAAGAACATATCCAGTGGAATATCCTCAACCAGGATGGTCGGAACAAGACCCTAATTTATTATCTGAAGCAATATATAGTTCAGTCAAGGAACTAGTTGAGAAGAACCTAGATAAAGTCCCTAACATTCGTGGGATCACCTTTACCAGTCAGATGATGGGGCTACTTCCGTTAGATAAACAAGGAAAACCTCTCTGTAAAATGCAAACTTGGCTGGACACACGTTCTGCAGACCTGGTGAAATCCCTTTTCTCAAAAGGATTAATTAAAATAGAGGGATATCAAGCCAAGATCATCCTCAAGTTCCTAAGTATAACCGGCGGAGCCCCCGGGTTTTCTGGTAAAGACAACATCAGCAAAATCCTTTGGCTTAAGAAATACGAACCAGAGATTTATAAGAACACGCACAAATTCGTGGATACCAAAGATTATGCCATCTTTCTTGCTACAGGTAAGTATGTCACATCCCTAGACTTTGCATTTATCAATTGGATGATGCATAAGAAGTCTCATAATTGGTCTTCAGATATTTTGGACATGTTTGATATTGATATTTCCAAATTATGCGATATTGAATTATCCACTGCTAATTTAGGAACCGTTACCGAGGAATTTGCACAAAAAACTGGATTACCTTCTAGTATCGCGGTAATTAATGGTAGTGGAGATCTACTCACCGCTGCGATAGGATCAGGAGCTATTGGTAAGGGACGGTTACACGCAAATGTCGGAACCGCTGGTTGGGTAGGTTGTCACTACCCGAAAGAAAAAAAAGACTTAGCTCATTATGTGGGTGCGATTGCTTCGGGAATGCCTGACACCTACTTTATTGTATCAAAACAGGAAACTCTCGGTGGCGGCCTCGAATGGTTTAAGAATATCATGGGGATCTCAACTTACAAAGAAATTGATGAAATGGTTGGAAAAACGACTGCGGGTGCAAAAAATATCCTATTTACACCGTGGTTATTTGGAGAACGGTCTCCTTTGAATGATCCTTACCTCCGGGGTCAATTTTTCAACTTAAGTATGGATCATAAGCGTGAAGATTTGTTTAGAGCTGTATATGAAGGGGTAGCATTCAATCTTAAATGGGGCTTAGATATTGTTGAGAAATTGTCACGTAGTAAAGAAAATGAAATTCGACTCATAGGAGGAGCTTCCAATTCCAGCGAATGGTGTCAGATTTTCTCAGATGTATTCCAAAAGAAAGTTCACCAAATGAAAAATCCCCAATCGGCTTCGGCAATGGGTGCGGCATGCATTGCTTTTGTAGGATTAGGCATATTTCCAAATTTTGATGAAGTCTACAAACTAGTTGAAATCAAGCAAACATTCATTCCAGATTCCTCGAAGAAACCGCTGTATGATAAACTATTCACCCAATATAAAACTCTCTACAAAAGCACAAAGAAGATTTTTGAAAAATTAAATAAAGAAAAATAAAGTATGATTCGGATTTTATAGGCGAGTAATCAAGATAAATAGGAAAAATGGAGCATACACACAGGTGGTTCCCCAGAAGAGCGTGTAAGCTACCCATACGATGTTCCCACCTGCTAAATACGATATCAGTCCAATCAATGCGACAATCCATAGGAAGAAAAAATAAATTCCAATAGTCATGTATATCCTTCCAATTTTGGATTCCCGTTTGATATACAAGCTCACTTTATAATTTCTCAATAAGGCAAAAATCAACGGTAATATCCACAGATAAATGCAATAGAACATGAAAATGCTCGAAAATAAAGCCAAATTTTCAGAAAAAATGGTAGCTAGAATAATAAGGGACACCACAGTTCCGCCACTAAAACCTAATGCAATATATTTCCGGCGAGTAAACTTATTTTTATCCGGACTATCGTCATATGAAAATATTTCTTTTTTTTCATCCTTGGAGTGTTTAGTTTCACCCATATGCTTAGTATTGCCTATTTCCCATATTTAAGTTTAGTTTATGTTTTTCTGGTATTGATGGTGTTTTGATTCATTGAAAGTAAAATATGTGTAAAAAAGTATGTGATGTATATACAAAGGTGCCCTCTCAACTAGCTGTTAATGCGCTTTACATTTTTTTAAATTGTTTTTGCGCGTTTCCATCCTTATTACTTTGATTTTTGTCGGTGGGTGTGTAAAATTTTGGGCAGGTTTTCCTACGCAATCATTATCCCAAGAGGTTTTTCTATGAGTAACCTCATAAAAGTATATGATGTAAGTACTAAACATACATCGCATTTTTACCATGCATTTCACTACCTACCATGAAATTAGTAAAATTGCATGAGTTGGAAACTTTATCATGGTTCAATCAACATCGCAAACACTACCAATTAGAGAAAAATTCCAAGAGATTCCTCCACTTCAGATAGCATTAGACCTCATGAACATAGACAGGGCAATAGAAATAGCTAAAGAAGCAGTGGCAGGCGGAGCAACTTGGATTGAAATCGGGACTCCACTGATTAAGAGTGAAGGAATGAATGGAGTGCGCAAAGCTCGTAAAGCATTCCCGAATCTGACTATTGTGGCAGATATGAAGACAGTAGATGCAGGATCTGTCGAGATTGAAATGGCAGCTAGAGCTGGAGCAAATGTAGTATTCATGCTAGGAGTAAGTGATGATTCTAGTGTTCGAGAAGCTGTTTTAGCAGCAAAGAAATACGGAGTCAAGCTCGGTGCCGATCTTATTGATGTTAAAGATCCTGTCAATCGTGCTGTGGAACTTGAGAATCTTGGCGTGGATATTATTTGTGTTCATGTTGGTTTAGATCAACAGGTCCTTGGAGTGAGACCAATCGAACTTGTAGCTAAAGTAACCGAAGCATGCAGTCCTTTAGTAACAATAGCTGCTGCAGGCGGGTTAAATGCTACTACTTCCCTTGAAGCATATGAGGCAGGTGCACGATTAATTATTGTAGGTGGGGCATTATACAAATCACCTAGTCCCGAAAAAACGGCTCGTGAAATAATTACGGCACTAAAAACGGGTAAACGAATTGTTTCCAAAGATTTTGTAAAATACGACGAAGAGCATCTTCATGAGGCATTTATGAAGTTTTCTACAGCGAATATATCTGACGCTATGCATAAAAAAGGAGAAATGCGGGGATTGAAACAAGTTATAAATGTGCCATTCAAATTTGCTGGTCCTGCAGTAACCGTTCGGACATACTCTGGTGACTGGAGTAAGCCTGTAGAAGCGATAGATCATTGTAAACCTGGAGATGTTCTTGTAATTGATGCGTGTGGCACACTTCCAGCATGTTGGGGAGAGTTGGCAACAAACTCATGTATTACACAAGGCGTAGTTGGAGTTATCATAGATGGTGCAGCAAGAGATATTGATGACATCCGAAAACTAGAGTTTCCGTTATTTGCAAAGTATTTCACGCCAACAGCTGGCGAAAACCGGGGTTTAGGAGAGATAGGAGTTACGATTGACTGCGCAGGACAACATGTAGAACCCGGAGACTGGATTATCGGCGACGAGAGTGGAGTTGTAGTCGTTCCAAAAAGGATAGCAATGGAAATGGCGAACCGGGCTATAGACGTCAAGGAGAAAGAGGATCGGATAAGAGAAGAAATCCGTCGAGGTAGCACGTTAGCAAAAGTTCTCAAATTGAAGAAATGGGATAAAGTAGTGGGTTGAAGGAAAAAATATTCTAAATATTCTCTTTTTTAATCATCAGATTCCCACATGTGGGGCACATGTATCGTTTTGACGTTTTTACCGTGTACCAAATCCCACAAGTTTGGCAATACAGCGCAAATTTCATAGCTTTATGACATTGCGGACAATTTTTTTCTCCAATTCCTTCAGCAATCATGAAATAATTGCAGTGAGGGCACCGTCGAACATGTGTATTTTTCTGTTTTTGCTGAGTATGATGCTCTAAAAACCGCTTTTCATATTTCTGAACGCTAATTTCACTCTCCGATTGCGAAAAATCTTCTTTATAATCTGATTCATTAATCGAATCCGCCACATGTATCAAATTATTTAGAAAATGCCCATCATTCAAGTTATAATGGCTCATATAGGTGGTAATCCATTCTCGAAAGTTAATTTCTCCACGTAATTGTTGTCGAGAGAATTCGTGAAATTGACTTCCTCTGGGAAAGATTGTAGAAGCTTTCAGAAATGCGCGTTCCCTACTTGCGTCTCGCTTTAGTTCATCATATACAAACCCAAGAAAGATTTGAATAAATCCACTAGTAGTACTAAGGTTTGGGGCTGTCATTTCTATAAGAACATTGTAGACTCGGTTTAGGGATTCTAGGGAAGTTTGTGCGTCTATGTCAATGAAGAAAATTGCTCCCAGTATGTAATATTTCATGGCTCTCCTGCAATCACTGAAAGCTTTCACTAGATTTTTTGCTAATACTTCAGAACTATGCCCTTTTTTTGCAATTTGTGAGACTTTGTAGGTGTAATAAAACAACTCACTGAATTTACGAAGATAGGATTTTCCCTTTTGTTCGAAATTCTCGATTTCACCGATTGATCCGAATCCGATTTTCCAACCTTCTGCCATAGTGTAATAAATATACCAATTCATGGTAAAAAACACTCGCGATCAATAGTGATCTACAAGCGACAAAGTCAGAAGAATTCATCAAGGCTTTTCTGTTTTTTTCCTTCAGAACTGCAAGAGGGGGCATTTAAGGCGTATAGTGGTTTTTGTAAGCAATCCGTCCCATTTTTGTGAGGTAGGTTCATTTTCTTGGCTAAATATAGAGCATTTTTAACCGCGTAACCCGAGAAATGATTATTGAAATATAGGGCAACTTTTCTTTTTTTCCCTTGCTGAGTAGCAGCATGGGCGGAATCCACAATAGGTTGAAGTTTTTCAGCCCATTCATTTAGCTGGTCACCAGAAAAGTTATAGTTGAACCACGGGCTATTCCCGTATCCATGGAAACGAATATAGAACAATTCTTCATTCGTAATATCTAGTCGTGGAGGGAGTTTTGGTTCGACTACTGCACAATAAACCAACCCATATTCTCGTAAAAGATCAAATGTTTTCTCTTTCATCCAATTTTTGTGCCGAAATTCTACCACCAGGTAAGGAATTTTCCGGTTTTTTGAGGTGAATTTCCTGGGTACGAGTTCTTGCCAATATTGGGCAAAACGTTTTAGGCGATCAAAATGGATTTCTTCTTCTTTTCCAAAAGAAGGGGGTAATTGCAGTAATAGAGAAAGAACTTTTTCTGATTGGAATAAAGGCTCCATTTGGTCCATATATTGCAAGAAGGGATCGACTGCTTCGGAAAGATCCAGTTTAGCATCATGAGAAACGAGTTTAGGTATTTTTGCGCTATATATAAGAGGTCTTTTTGCCCAAGCTTCGGTGGATCGAATATTAGGTATATTATAGAAGGTAGAATTTATTTCGGTGGTGTAAAAGAATTTCGTATAATACTCCAACATATCCGAATTTTTCAGGTTTTTGGGGTACACGATTCCCTTCCAATCTTCAGGATAGTAATAGCCCGAGGTTCCCAGAAAAACCACTTCTGGGGATACTTGATCCACCATAGATCTCATAATGTCGTACTCTATATAATTGCAAATGGTATGGGATCTAAAAATGATTTTAATGGATCTTGCGCTATATCATCTAATCTCGAGCAATCAATAGCATTTTTTATGTGTGGATCTAGACGTGACAATATATATTTTAGGAATGGGAGCAGTCGGTAGCCTTTTTGCATCTGTGTTGTATTCAAATGGACAGAAAGTGGTTGGATTGTGTCGTGGGAAGCATTTTGATGCCATTCAATCACATGGATTGACGTATGTGGATATTCAGGGAAAGGAGAAAGCTATCCCAATTGGAGAGAATTTTGAAGTTTATACGGATTTGAGATCTCCATCCTGTGATTTCACCGAGATAGACTCAAACGACTGGATTTTTATATCCTCAAAGGTCTATGGATTAGAATCTCTCGTTAAGGAATACTCAGACATTATAAAGAAACATGGATCTTTAGTTCTAGTGCAAAATGGGCTCGGGAATGAAGAATTGGTTTTTGAAAAACTCCCCGATCTGCGAATATATCGAATTTTGACTACAAATGGAGCGTTACTAGAGTCTCCTGGGAGAGTAAGACATACAGGTCCGGGATATACAAAAATCGGATTCCCTCAATCCAATCCATTACCTATGGAGGAATCCAAGGTGAAATCCCTTATAAATCGTTTTCGAAAGAGTCCTTTATCTTTAGAGCTTGATACCCATATTGATGTGTTACTTTGGGAGAAAATCTTTGTGAATATCGGGATCAATGCGATCGCGTCCATTTATAATATTCCTAACGGAGGGTTGATCGAAACCCAAGAACGAAAGGAACTCATGCGAGATGCAATCACCGAGGCTTGGAAAGTAGCGAAAGCAATGAAAATTTCCGTGGGTGAAACCCCTGATCAGTATATCGATTTTACCTATCTAGTGTGTGAAAAAACAAAGCCAAATCGAAATTCGATGTTACAAGATCTTGATCAAGGACGAAAGACGGAGATCGATTTTATCAATGGGAAAATTGTTGAGTATGGAGAAAAATTAGGAATTACCACTCCGATTAATCAGGAATTGACACGGAAAATAAAAAATTTAGAGAAATAAAGAGAAAATTACTTAGAACTTGGGTGCATTGACGGGTTTTTTACAAAGTAAATTAACCATTTCGCAATTGCACTGAAAATAGGTTCAATGTTGATCTCCAGTTTAGAACTGCACCATACGTTCATAATAAGCTTGGCATCATCCGCATACTTGTCCGCTGTTGGCAAGTCAACTTCATGCCCTGGAAGATCGTATTTTGTCCCTACCAATACGATAGGAACCATTCCTGCGGCAGTTCGAATTATCCTCAACCACTCAGGGATTTGCTGAAAAGTATCATAATCCGTAATATCGTAACACACAATCGCACCTGAAGCTCCTTTACAATAATCCCCTAACACAAATCTGAATCGCTCTTCTCCTGCAAAGTCCCATAATTGCATCTTAACATGTTCTCCAGTATCAAGCTCCACTTGTTTCATAGAAAACGCCGCTCCTATGGTCATTTTATGATCTTCTGCGAATGTCCCCGTGCAATATCTTTGAATTAGTGCAGTCTTACCAACTCCACCAGCACCTGCAACAACAACTTTGAAAATATATGTATCAGCCATCGAATGCTAACCTCAATTATCGGAATTCGTTCAATTGATATGAATTCAAGATAACTTTATGTATCTACCAACCTATTGGAAGTTACTTATGGGTAATGAACACTATGCTTAATGTATGTTGTCTAGTAATTTTTAGTTTTTAAGACCCATCGAGTTTGGAATTTATAGAATTAGGCTTAAAGAACCGTACCAATACCGAAATCTCTTACTATGAAAAAAGAGGAGAAATGAGAGAAATCTTAGATCGCTCTGCGTAGTGCAGCGAGACAGATCTCTTCACAAAAATCTAAAATTTTTGAACTCATATCTAATACAACTTGGAAAGTGAGTAATTTCGGATGACAATCACTCTCAGATGCGTCTACTTCATTTTCAATATTACGCTTCTTGATCTCAAATTCATCAATGGATTTGATCGTTTCAATCGCAGAATGAGTATTTTTGAATAAGAACGCATCGATAGAATTCCGAACATGCTCATTAAGAACTTTTCTGACAAAAGGGGTAATCTCAAACGAATCTGGAGGTAATCCATGTTTATTAATGGTAGTTATGATATATCGAGCTGCTTCTCCGATTTTGTAAACTGCTGAAATGTAGGAGAAGAAATCGACAACATCTTGCAAAGTTAAATTCATTTTTACCAGAGCAATTGGATGAAGCAATGTTTTTCGGTGTTCACGGATAATCCTGTAATGATATTTCTTAATATTAGACCACTCAATATCTCCATTATTTGGATTTTCATCATTCTGACCGTCCAACCGTTTTAGAAGAAGTGCATTCAACTCGATTACTAGATCACTAATCATTTTTACGAGGTTATATACATTTGAGCTTTCGACAGACATCACATTTTTGATCAGAATCTCTTTCGGATTTAACCCCATAATCTCTAGACCCATCATTGGCTCTAAGATCTCTTCTAATTCCCGACGAATATCAGAGTGAAATTCTTCCACAGATTTTATACGGATGACATCCCACCCATCCAAAAATTTAGTTAACAATCTTAAACGGATGTTTTCCATGTCGTCTATATCTTTAATTTTAATTTCTGTCTGGAGTTCTTCCGTATCAGGTCGTAACTCTTGAGGGATTATGGTGAGGGTTCCATCTTGGTTTATTTGTAAATTCACGACTTGATCTGCGGTCAGATTATTCTGTTTAACCCATTTACGAGGTAAGCTCAAAATGAGGGTTTCAGAACTGCCCCATTTAATTAATTTACGTTGCGATGAAATTTGTGACACCTATGTTGGTTAGAATCGGATAATGACTTTACGACACATGAACTAAAAAATCTTATTGATTCTCACTAATTTTCTTTGATTTTCTGATGTAATGGACAATGGGAAATACATTTCAAACAATGGATACAAGGTGACTCAACTGAAGGTACCATTACGGGAATATAGTGTGTAACCATTTTTTTGATACGAATGATGTTTTGAGGGCAAATGTCTTCACACACACCACAATTTGCGCAATTCTCCGTCTTCAACAGTAGTGCTAGAATCTGATTCAGGAATTTCGAAATGGTTTTTTCTGTGGTCTGGGGGTGTATCGAAAAATCGCCTGATTTATCTAGTTGAAATTCTAACTGACGAGAGATATACCTCAGAACACTGTTTGAATTGAATGTTTCCCCTGGGAGAGCTTGAAGAAGATTTTCCAGCTCGTTGATATGTACCGGTAAATTGATTTTTCCGGTAATTAAGGTATCGGTTTGATTCGTATTGAACTGTATAAGAGAGGGGGTTTCGAATCCAAAGGAACCATATTCTATTCCTTGCTTCTCAAAGGAATTTTTCCACTGTGTATCTAGGTGTTTAAATCTCCATAGTCCATATTTTATATAATCACGGGGAAGATGTTGTTTCACCGCATAATTTTCAAGCCAATTGTCCCATCTTTTCATCATTTCAGGATGCACTTCCCGTAAACCCTTCAATGTTGCAAGATCGGATGCCGGACACAAATAACACCCGATTCGTTCAAATTCATGATAATACATCTCATTCACGGGAACTTTTACGCGCTTATTTTCTACAATATGAGGATAGTGGAGTATATAGAGCCATACTTCCATGGCGTTCCAATTTTTAATAGGAGCAGCAGCAATTTGCTGAGGAATGAAGGAATTTACATACACTCGTTCTTCTGCTGCACGTGAGAAAGATTCATAGCGACGTTGTCCTAAAAAGGAGAGAACTTTCTCTCCTGGAGCAACATCATCTATAATCTCATTTATTCGCTGCGCTTTCAGCCCATGACAACAAAACCGATAATCTCTTCCAGGAGGACCAAAGTGATCGATAAGGTCCCAAAATTTATCATAAGCATTTCTAATGTGAACATGTTCTTGCATTCCCAGAAGTTTCGCTACTTCATGAGTATTTTCGATGGTTTCAGGCAATTCAAGTCCCGTATCTGCAAAGAAAATGTGAAATTTTGGTCCTATTGCGTGAAACACTAACAAAAGGGTGCACAAGGAATCTTTCCCACCTGAATATGCTACCGCAATTGCGTTTGTTGGATACTTCTGAATGGTTTTTTGGATGAAACGTGTACTCTCTTCAACGATATTATCCATGTGAGTCTTGTTTACTTCATATACATTTTCCCAAGATTGTTTTTTGATAGTAGACAAGAATTCGGGAATGCTTAAACTGGATCTTTGATTTTTCAAATTTTTTGCCACTTTACCATACCCAGTTTCAACCATTTTCTTAATTGTTGATCCATCCACATGAGAAATTGCTAGGGTCAAATACCTATTGTCATTCCTAACAATGCAGATATCCTCATTCTCAATTGAAGAATCAAACTCAGCGATTCCGGGAGCTAAAATGCTCTTCCCCTCCAAAATAAACGGGACACTATCCTCGTGCATATTGATGGTGTGTTTTAAAGGAATGTTCTTTTGTGCAGCAAAGTGGAGTAATAATTGTGCTCCTACCGCACGAGGATGAAATTCAAATCGTTCTTTGAAGACATTATAGATAAATCGTCCGTAAATATGACCGTTAGCTATAATTTCCTCAGATAAATCAATTCCTGGCGTTCGATTCAAGATGTAAATATTGTCATGTGGAAGTAATAACTGACCTAATCCTTCACCAAAAGTAGAATTGATGGTTGATCGAATTCTCGCAAGATCACGTTCAAATGCGGGGCGAATATCTCCAGGCGGGGTCACGTTGAATTTAATCGTTGAATTTTGGCATTTGGGACATGTAGGGCTATCTAAAACTGGAAAATTATCATGAATACACCAGTGCAGTTTTAACCTTCCTAAATATGGCGCTTTAGCCATCTTGCGGGGCATAAAACAAGGAATAGAAGGATGAATAAAGTCTTTCGGGAAATGAAGAATTTAATAAGGAAAATATTTGGAATATACCCATGCAATTCTTTCATATCAATGACCCAGTGAGTGGTTTCATTTCCGTGCCGCGAAAGTTCCGTGAAGTGATCGATTCGAAGGAAGTTCAAAGACTCCGCAGAATAAAACAACTATCAGGAGCACCATATGTGTATCCAGGAGCGAATCACACGAGATTTGAACATTCAGTGGGGGTGATGTATGAAGTAAGTAAGCAGTTAGACTTTTTAGTAAACACCAAAGGAATCACACTCTCACCTGAACTATATGATTCAACTCTAATCGCTGGAATATTGCATGATATTGGGCATGGTCCGTTTTCTCATAATTTTGAGGAGGTCTTGATCTCTAAATCCGGTCAAGCACATGAGGATTTTACTAGATATCTTATTTTGAATTCTGAAATTGGGGAAATAATTGAAAAATTGGGTTTGGATAAGCAAAAAATTGCGGACCTAGCACAAGGAAAGTTAAATGAAGAGGATTTTTTCTTTCTGGATCAAATTATTGCGGGTCCTTTGGATTGCGATTCACGTGACTATTTAGTGAGAGATTCCTATCATTGCGGAACTAGATTTGCGAATCATTCCCAACGGTTAATTACTCTTTCAGATATTACAGAAGAGGGAAATTTAGCATATAACATTAAAGGAATCAGTGATATCGAATCTTTTCTATTAACGCGCCTCAATGCATTTCGAACAATTTATTTTCACAAGACCAGCCGTGCTGTCCAGATCATGCTTGGAGAAGCCATCCGTGAATTAAGTGAAGAAATAAATCTAGTCGAGTATAATTCTCCTGAGGAATTTCTCCAATGGGATGATTTCTCGTTGTACTACGAACTATTGCACAATAAAAAATCAAAATCAATGATGCAGCGAATCAATACCCGAGATTTACTTAAAAGTTGTTATGAAAAGCCTTCAATAATTCTGAAAGATAACCCAAAGAAGTTTTTCACTAAAAAATCAAGTGAAATTCAACAAGAAATCGCAGAAAAAGCCAAAGTTCCTGAAAAAGAAATATTCATTGATCTCCCATTTATGCCAAGTGTTCCATACCAGCACACTTCTAGCTTGAAACCCAATGAGATACCCGTGATTTCCGTAAATTCAAAAGGTAAAAAAACCCATGTGAATCTGAATGATTATTCCTTGTTTTTCCCTCTCATCCAAGGCTATTTTAACATTATTAGAGTCTATACTTCTAGGAAATATAAGAATAAAGTGGGGAATGCTGCAAAGATGGTATTGGAGGATTCTTCAGTTTATACTGATCTGGAATAATATCTGTTAGATAACATTTTAAAGTTCTGAGTGGATCAGATTATTGTATATATTAAAAAAAAACAAATTGCTAAAACTGTGAGTTGAAAAAACATACCAAAAGACTCAAACTCGTTAGGTATATGTCCAAAGTGCTCCCTTCCACAAGATTTATGTGTCTGCGAGAGCCTAAGTCAAGAAAATCAACGTATTACTATTTCTAATGATAAACGCAAATGGGGGAGAATTGTAACAGTGGTCGTTTTTAATGGAGAGACCCCCGATTTGAAGAAAATGCTGAAAAAGGCTAAAACTTTTTGCGCATCCGGTGGAACTGTTCGCGAAAACACCATCGAACTTCAAGGAGAGCATAAGAACAAGATCCGAAAGTTGCTAATAAAAGAAGGAATTCCTATAGAAAATATTGAAATTTTATAGCACAAATCTATCTGTGGAGAAGGGATATGATCGAATTAAAAAATACACTGAGTTACCAAGTACATTTCACATCAAATCCAACAACGGTAGAAAAAAATTTGTTTCTTACTTTTTTTTTTAAGGGAAAACCTATCCCAGTACAAGATGAACGAAATCTGTTACCGTTACTAAATAAAGCGGTGGATACAGATAGAACTTCTTTTAAAATCCCGAATATCGTGGAAGTATCTCCAAATGCAGATATAGATTTGCAGAAAATTTACTCATCCCTCTTCTGTGTTATGTTTACAGAGAAGAAGGGAAGAAGGAAAGAGACTAAGAAAAAAGGACTATTAATGGGTAAATCGATATATGCTGGCTATTTTATATTTGGAATCTGGCCGTATCCATTCTATCTTGAATCAGAACCTGAAATTGAAAAAATATCCAACTATATTGAAGAATTAACGACGAATTCCAAATCATTCTCTGAAATATTACTACTTACTGAAAAATAAACCGAAAAATTTTAGATTAGGGAAACTTTGTTTCACGAGAGGTTACAACATGACATCATATGTGTGTGCACGCAAAGAATGCAGAAAAGAAATTGATGAAAAGAAGCTAGCTACACTCCCTGGCATCAAATGTCCGTATTGTGGTTATCGCATTTTATATAAGAAGCGCCCCGTTATTATAAAGCGAATCAAAGCGATATGATTTCCACTTTTCGAGAAATCTCCAATGACTTTATTTTGGTTTTTGAATTTCAATATGATAGGGATCTCCCA
>SDNX01000117.1 GCA_004524545.1 Promethearchaeota archaeon | reverse complement strand
TCTATAGAAATATACTTCGAATTTGCGAAACTAGACGAAATTTTTACTAAAATAACTGAATATGGCGTGGAAATTGCTCATGAAATAATAACTCAACCATGGCAGCAACGAGCATTCCGCTTTTTTGATCCGGATGGCTATTTGATAGAAATTGCTGAACCGATGTGGGCTGTTGTTATTCGTTTGCACAATGAGGGATTATTACCAAAGGACATCCAAAAGCAAACTATGATGCCTTTAGAAATAGTCAACTTAATCATTAAAACGAATTTTGGAATGAGATAATTCTGGTTTAGATTCGGTTGATAACTATTCAATATTCTGTCTATATCTCTCTTTTTGTCTCTTTGCTCGATTTAAGGTGTTTTCCACCAAAGTAGTATCCCAGTTACCCATTTTTCCTGTGTCAAAACTTTTTAGGTCTTGAGTTTCTGTATATTGTTCTCGTCTGATCCGTGCTTTCAATTTACGAAAAAAAAGTTTGATCTTATACCCTAAAGTATGAGCCATATTCTCAAGTTAATTTAAGTATTTCAGACATATATGGATATCGTGATGTTGGTGATGTTTTTTTTTAAATCGTAGATATTTAGTAGGGATTTATATGATCTATTTGTGTACTTCATATTGAGATAATCAAAAAATAAGGACATAATGGCAAATGAAGAGTGATAAGCGACATCAACGTCAATTAGAGAAAATTCTGTTAGAGCAAAGGCATTTCGATTATCTAAAAAATAAAGGATTTACATCACTTGAAATTGCAGATATATTAATCCATCAAATGTTCGAAATGATGATTTTTGGTATGAAACAACGGAATCCTCAATTAACTCCAGAGGAATTGAAGCAAAATATGCGAAACATATCTGAACGGGAGTTAGAGATACGAAGTAAAAGGATAAGGGGATAAAGTGGCAGAAATTAAGGATATTCTTGTTCGAATTGGCGAAATTTTTGATGAAATTAATTTAAACTACGTGATAGTAGATGGATTAGCCGCAATTATTAGGGGAAAACCACGTACTACGATGGATATTGATGTTATTATTGAAGATAATGAGCCCAAAATAAATCTACTTCTAGGAAAATTAAAAACCCGTGATTTCGACGTTTTGGATGAACAGATCAAATTGGCATTCCAATCTGGAGTAAACGCTTCAATTTTTGACGAGTTATCTCCAATGAGATTGGATGTCAAAATTGCGAGGAAACCCATTGATATTGCAGTATTAAATTCAGCAGAATCACACGATTACTTTGGGGTTACAGTAAAAATTGCTTCATTAAATTTCATTTTACTAGGAAAAATTTGGTTTCTAGGTGATATTTCCGACGTTGCCGAAACAGAATTTCTCGAATACAATGATATAAAAGACTTCATTAATGTTTATCTTGAAAATGAAGAACAAGTTGATATGTTTTGGTTAGAAAATGAAGTCGAGAAACTAAAATTGAGTTCCACGCTAGCCAGAATTTTGGAGTATATCAAGGAGAATTTAGATTTTTAACATTTTCTTCTACTTAATGTCGATAAAAGCTCGGTTTTTTTGCTGTTTCATAGTTTTTTATGTCGTAAACTTTTATGAAAAATCGAAATGTTTTTTCGGAGAGTTGTTCGTGTAGCATATATAACAGCTTCACGACCAAAGCCTAGAGCGTCTAGCTTACTTAAGTCTAGTTGTAGTTCATATACATAGAAACCCACTTTAATACCATCAATTAAATCTTTCATTCTTATATTTACCAACGCAACGGCATGTGGGTCCAGAGACGTAACTCGAATTTTCCAGAATCGGCCCTTATCTGTTTGATTATCTTCTAAAACTTCCACTTTCCCTAAAGAATGTAGATCATACCGCAAGGTTCCTGTTGGATCTAAAATGAAGGTCTCTTCAAACTCATAGGTGAATAATGTATCAGAGATCTTTTCTGCCATTTTTTGCCTAAATGGAATGAAATCCAACCAGAATTCTGGATCATAGATCTCATCAATGAACTGCGAACTTTGAATACCCTTGAGTTCTTCGACTACCGAAAGAAGTAAGTTATCGCTCATGTGAAAAAAAGGAAGAGGGCTTATTTTAAATGCTCTTTTATTTTATCTTCAAAATCTAGTTCCTCAAGAAATCCGACATGTTTGTATGAAAGTTCTCCATCTTTGAAAAACAGAAAGCTTGGGATAGAATCAACATCGTATTTCTCACCCATCCATCTCGAATGATCTAAATCAACAGACAAGAATTTGATATCTGAATGGTTTCGTGAAAGAGATCGGAAGATCGGTTTCATTTCAGTACATGGTTGGCACCAAACAGCAAATATATCTAAAATTACTAACGGATTGTGTTCAATAAGAGTTTTAAATTCAGATTCTGATAACCCGTGCTCAAATTCATCTACTGCGAATAATTTCAACAATTTTGCTTGGATAATATCCTCAAATTTTTCATGACGAAGAGGTCCCGATTCATGGACGACCTTTCCGTTCTTATAAAATACAAAATACGGTGTTTTCCTGCCTTCTTCATCATATCTTGTAAACTCTCCTTGCTCTAATTTGAATCTTTCCATAACCCACGGATTTTCTTTGATTTTCAGCACAACTAAAGGGAGATCGGGGTATTCCTCAGCAATACGGAATAGATAATTTCTCATCACCTGGCTAGTGTTGCTTTTTTCATACATTACATAGACAATTGCATTTTCATAGGCACCAATTATTGTCTCAAACTTTTCTTCATCCATCATAGAGTCGTGCGAGAATGGAGTTCTCCCAAACATTTTCTCCTCAATTGAGTATTTTATTGCATCAGGATGATGAATATGGGCATTATGCATAATTTTCCCATTTTTTATCATTACAAAGTGAGGATATTCGTTCATGTGGAAGCGTTTACGAGCCCATTTAGTTTTTTTATTATCCAAATCGATGATCAAGAACCTAATGTCGGGATATTGTTCAATAAGGGGTATATAAAACGGTTTCAGCTGTTCAGATTCCTCATGTTGGAAGGGATGAAATTCAACAACTATCTTTGAATCTTCTTGAACCAAAGTATCAAAATCATGCTCTGAAAATCCATCTTTCATCTCTTCTAGAAGTACTAATCCGAGTAGTTTAGTTTTTAGAAAATATTCGAATACAGTCTTTACTGAGGCACCTCTATGCTCGTATACCATTCGATTATTTTTGAAAAAATAAAACCGGGGGATCGAATCAATATCAAACTTATTTGAGAGCCATTGGTTTTCGTCAGTATCGATGGAAATGAACTTAATCTGCTTATACTCAGTGGATAATTCTTCAAATAGTGGTTTGAATGCAATACAGGGCCCACACCATTCTGCCTTGCAATCGAGGACAACCAATTCATTAGAAGAAAGAATAGAATTGAATTTTTCCTCACTAATTGGCTGATCGTATTCTTCAACATGGTGTGTTCCTGACATGATGATCAGAACTTCTCCTTAATCATGCTAACAAATCCATCTTTGAACATTCCACCAAGATGTTTATACACCATATTCCCATTTTTGAAAAACAAGAATGTAGGAATCGCGTGGATATCGTGCTTCTCGCCTATCCATCTTGTATAATCTAAGTCTAGGGAAACAAATGTAACGTTGTCATATTCTAATGATAACTCCTGAAATATGGGTTTTACTCGCTTACATGGACCACACCATGAAGTGAAGACGTCCACCAATATATTTCCGCCTTTCCCGACAATTTCATTGAATTTTTCTTCTGATATCCCTTCAGGATATTCCATAACTTTGTGTTGTTCAGTCATTATTATCACTTTTCGCTGTGTTGAATCATATGTAAAAAAATATGAAACTTATTCATACAGAATATAGGTAATTTCTGTGAATGGTTAGGAATTAGTAACTGAAATAGTTGTTTAACCTAAAGAAGTATAATTATTCAAAACTCTTCAGTCTTAAATGATAGAATCATATTATTTTCTAAAAAATATCCTTCCATGTCTGCGTCTTTCACCGGGGTGTTGGAGAGATTAATAAATCTAGTGTTATTTTAGAACTAAAAATCTCATCTCCTAATTTTCTAAGACCCCTTAATCCAATCGGTTCTTTTTTGAGCATGTGGGACTTCCAAATTTTCACATCCGAAAAATCTGATTCAATTGCTTCAATATATTTATC
This sequence comes from Promethearchaeota archaeon, assembly GCA_004524545.1. Lineage (GTDB taxonomy): Archaea > Asgardarchaeota > Lokiarchaeia > Sigyniarchaeales > Promethearchaeaceae > AMARA-1. The sequence goes on along the minus strand of SDNX01000117.1, from coordinate 1,782 downwards.
TTGAATTTCCCGAATTTGTCTGCACATTTCACATCGATGATATTTCCTAGGGATAATCCGGTTGATATGAACTGCATCTAAAGTCATATAGGGCTTTGTGAGTTCTCTGGCACGTTTTAACTCTTCAAAACTGGGTCTTTCAGGGATAGTAACCAATCGCAATGAACCAGATTCCTTCATAAGTTTGGTAACTCGTTCCGCACGTTTCTCTACATCATTTATAATTGCCACTATTTCCTTGGAACGATTTATTTGTTCTTCGGTTATATCCTTAGAGAATGGATTTAGAAGTTTTGCTGCAGTTTTGATTTTCTTGAAGAAGTCCTTCAACTCTGCAAACATCTTAAGGGTTGACTTCAGAACTACTTGAACGGTGTTATTCGGGACTTCAAATAAGGATATCATATTACCTGTTGGGGGAAAATCTGCTATAATATAATCAAATTTCATCTTTTGGAGCAAATCAAAATTCGCAATTGCAGAATCTGCTTCTTTCATATCGTCTATTATATCGTCTGCGTCGATAATTCGTTGAAAGAATAGGGCATTTTTCATGGATAAGGTCATGGATTTGGTGGTAAATGTCTCTTCGAAATATTCTTCTAGTTTTGGCATCCGTTTAACGATTGGTGTAGTAGAGATCAATTCACGCATGAGAGTACCAAACCGCTGTGTAACTTTTTCCGCATATAATTCTGGATCAGGTTCAATTACCCACAGATTAGGGGTAACTTGTGTTAGTTCATTGCCAATTTGTTGTTCGAATAAATCGGATAAATTATGGGCTATGTCAAAGGAGATTAGCAAGATGTTTTGATTTTTTTCTACTAGTTCCGATAATTTAACAGCTGTGGCTCCAGAGATGGATGATTTGCCTACGCCGCCTTTTCCACCGAAGATGAGGAGTTTCATCATCTTAACTGATTTAATTGGTCGTATTAATTCTTTGGGGATATTGAAGGCTGGAAAATATATCTCCTTTTAAGTAGTGCAATGTTCAAAATATTTAATTCTTAAAACGTTCGGTGCACCTTATTTAATGAAACTGCTAGACAATTACCGTCAGAAGAAATTAGAAGATGAGAAATATTTTACTTCTGATTTTAAAACCATGCTTAGAATCCTCTTATTGAATTCTATGGGCTTTTTCTTTTTTGGATACATCATTCCGCAAGTAACAAGCTCTGTTTTAGGAAAAGGAGGGACAGAAATCGGGTGGGTGTGGTCAGCTCAAATTTTTGGAGCATTAATCTCGAGCCCATTGGCAGGTTGGTTGACAGACAAATATTCAAAAAAGTTGCTTGTCTTGCTTGGATCAATAGGTCGAGGAGTTAGTTATTTGATACTATATGTCGGAATATTATTAGGGAACCTTGAAACATTCATAGCAGGCGCATTTATCCTTGGATTTTCAGTTGCGTTGTTTTGGCAACCTTACGATGCATTGATATCCCAAAAATCCTATAAAACTAAGCGATCCTATGCATTTGGTCGTCGAGCGGGTTTAATGGGTTTGGGGAATCTATTAGGAACTTTAATTAGCATGGGAATTTTCATTACTGTGACGTTTTATTTACCAGGAAATTACGCTCTGCAATATTCACCCCTAATTCTTTTCTTTGCATCAAATGTAATAGCTGGAATCATCTTTCAAAAGAAAGTCAATGAAGACTTGCAAATAGATGATGAAATGAAAAACGGCGTTGTCGCAAATCCAGAAATAACTGCAATTCAAGATATTATCCCGTCAGATAGTGAAAAGAAGACAAGAAAAGGGCTAAG
>SDNX01000036.1 GCA_004524545.1 Promethearchaeota archaeon | reverse complement strand
TTGCGTGTGCTTCTTCTTTTGTTAAAATCTCTCCCAAGTATACTAAATCAGGATTTCGATGCAGGAGTCGATAAATTTCTTGAATTTTCGAAGCACTTGAGTACGCAGGATCCACTAGATATTTTAATTGATGGTTTTGGGAAAAACCTTGATCCAGGGATTCTGGAGATTCCTCAATATATATTTTCCTGAAATGGGAGGGAGCTAGCAAATCTAAGCTATTGATCAAGGTAGTTTTCCCCGTATTTGTTTCTCCAACCGCTGTGATATTAAGTCGTAGCAACACACAGACGAGTAAAAATGATGCAATTTGGCTGGATAACATTTCTCTTTGTATGAGTTCCGGAATAGTGAAAAATTTACGATTCATTTTTCTTATGTTTAAAGAAAATCCAGACAGTACAATAGGACAAATATCCGCTGCAAAACGACAATGAAAGTACTGATTGTGAATTGAACATTTTATTGTCGGGTTTGTGGGATCCAATCGTTTATTACTCGAAATTCTAAGAAATGTTTTTATGGAGTTTATGTCTTGATCAGTCAAGAAGATTGAAGTTTTGCACCTTCCGGAATCTCTGTGGTCAATATAAATAGTTTCTTCTGGACTATCTAAATAAATTTCATCAATATGGCTGTCAACAAGAAGAGGAAATAGTTTATTTATATTTAATTTTTTTACTGAGATAAAAAGTGCAATGTTGAAAACTTCCTCTAAATTTAAATTATGATAATTAACTTTCAGATAATTTTCTACGTAGTTTACATATTTCTCCAGTACAATCCCAATGGGTAAAAGATGATCAAATTGGGGAAGTGATATCTTTTCCTCGAAATTAGAAACAATTGCGGAGTAAAATTCATTTGACTTGGACCCAAGGCTAATAGAGATATTCAGACTGGATTCATAAGCGGTATCAGAATATATTGATACGGTATAAAGAGAAAATGAAGCTATTCGATAAGCCTTTAAAATTTCATTTTCATAACGATTAGGTAGACTAGTTCTGTTACCCTTCTTAGAATATGGACCAATAAATGCTACTCTAAACCAATTATCATTATCCGGAATCTTTTTTATAAGAGAGGTTAATTCATATTGAGTGTTATTGTTCAGTAAAACTTTCAGTTTTTTTCGACATTGGGTACATAGATTTTGTTTAACGCTATCTTTCTGCTTGATCAAGTAGAAAACGAAATCTAAAAAATTTGGTGACACATTTAGAAAACAGTTCTTGTGTGGACAAGGTTGATTTTGATCTACAGTTTTTTCCCAGGTGCGGTAAAATTCAGCAAGTTTGACTAATAAATGAATATCTTCTGAAGGAGCAAATATACTATTTTCAAAAACGATTCTTTTGATTACCCTTCTCCCTTCTTGATTAAGGGCTATGAGCACACATTTTAAACAGGATTCTTCATTTTCGTACCGTCCAAATTGAGGGTTAGAGACTTGTTGACAATCATTACAATGTAGATTTAGTGTCCAATCATGATCTTTATGATTAGATTGAAATCCAAATTGTGGTTTAACTGAGTAAGCTGGGTTGGATTCCTTTATCATTTCCTTATAGATTTTTATTTATCGATTTAAACTCCTTATTTTACAGGGGGTTTTTATATTCCATCGAAGTATAAAAATGGATGATAAAATGAAAAAAAAAAGACTCCTACGTCCCAGATATATCGCAAAAGATAATGCTGCAGGATCTTTACTTGAATATGGGCTTATTATTGGATTTTCGATCGTCATATTTTTAGTAATCGTTGGGATTGTTACATCTATTTTAGATTGGTCCAAAGGTAACTTAGCAGACTTTTTCAGCATTTTTCAAGGATAATTATCAGATGAATATTGATAAAATTGAACTGATTGTAATAAACGGGAACACAGGAGTCAAATTTCTACTCCAGCAAAACACTCCTAACTCAAGAGAGTTCGAATTATAAAAATTAACTTCTTGACCTCCGAGTTTCAATTGAATTATATCATTGCATGTTATGTGAATAATTCTTTGGAAGCGACAAGAAATACATAGAAATAGAACATCTGAAATTCTTAGCCTGTTGAACTTCCAATATCCTAATTTAGATAACCTACTAAAATTATGAGTTAATCGTATTAACAAGAAAATTAGAATCAATACTAGTAGATAATAGAAAAACTGTATTCCATCCAAATTTGATGTTATTCCATAGCGACTAGTCGGTTCTATCACCATAAGAAGAATCAGCAGAACTTTTAAATCAGCTCCACCGAAAAACCCCGATAAATACAAGAATAATCCAAATATTATTCCGACTATATAAAATATCAAATTCAGAATTCCAGTCAACTTTTCTGAACTGATTATTTTTAACAGAATTGCGATTATTCCAACTGAAAAGCTCGGTATCAATTCCCAATTTTCTATCTTTTGAATTCTACAATCCTCGAAAGATAAATAGACCAATAAGACTATAGCCACAATGGTACAAAAGGAATTGAAACCATATAACATTACTCCGCACTCCAAAGATTGATCAGATTTTTTAACGCACGGGCATTAATCTCTTCGGTTCGGAAACGATATATCTTGATTCTACCAAAAATTTTCTCCTGAATGAATCCTAAATCCTCCAAAGATTTTAGATGACATTTAGCAGACGAATGGTTCAATGATGTGCGCTTAATTATTTCAGATATATTCATCTCATTGTTTTTTGCTAACACTTCAAGTATTTTAGCTCTACCACGAGAAGAAAATACCTCCTCGAGCGAGATTTTTTTTGAAACCTTAGCAATATTTTTAGATTTCATGTAAGTTCCCCGAATTGAGAATTTTTTCAATTTCTTTTTTAATAGTCGATATTGAGTAATTTGGGATACTAAAACAAGATTGTCTACCACGTTGGTTTTTATTCTTCATTGTAGTAGTAATAAGATCGTATTGTTTCAAAGTTTGAATATATTCCCAGAGTTGAGTGTCGGATCTCGGTTTCTCATTATAATATCCACAAACCGCAATATATTCCTCCTTTAATTCATTCATTGTGACCTCGCTTTGTGAATTATTCAATAGATTGCATATTGTAGCATATAGTAATAATTCAGCGCGTTTCAGATTATGTAGTTCATTATTAGACAAAGAAAATGATCTAGAGTTCACTTCTTGAACGACTTTTAATGTGATTTTTTCCATTTGATGGTGTTCGGCATACCTCACGGCATCTTTTAATGATTTTAGCGATTTTCGCATATCACCTGACACTGAAGTAAGGGAAGAAATAAGCTTTAGCACAGATTCATCTATAACCCCCGGTTTTAGCCCAATTTCAACCCTCTCCTTTAAGATATCTAGCATTTGAGATTCTGAATATTTTTTAAATCGAATTACCTCATTTTGGAGGGAGCTAATTGTGGCATCATCAAGATTTTTAAGAGAGAGGATGTCTTTCACAATTCCAATAAAAGATAAATAAAATTGATGAGAAAAATTTACCTCATTTATCCGAGTGAGAGTATAGATTAAATCAGAATCCTTTTTCATGAGAAAACCTAATTCATCTAATACAAGTATTAAATAACATTTGTAATCCCGTAGATAATCAACTAAAATCTCCATAAAATCCCGAGATGATAATCCCCGAGAAGGGACCCCCCCTATAAGTTCATTTAATATAGTCTTAAGGATGCTAGCGCTAGTTTTTTTGTGCCTACAGTTGATTTGGATGAATTTAATGTTAAGATTACGTTTTCTTGCTGATTCTTTTATCATTTTTCCAAATAGATGAAGCGTAATCGTTTTTCCTATTCCCACATTTCCCGTAATCAGAATTTTTTTCGAAAGTGAAAAGGGTTGAGTAAGAAGTGGGAGAAATAACCTAGAAAGAAAGATTAATTCATTATCTCTATGTTTTATTCCATTTGGCATATACTCAGATTCAAATACGGATTCATCAGTGAATAATGTGGATGTTCTAAACTCGTCCTCTAGATAATTTTTTGATACCAACTGTGCCGTCTCCAGAAGATCTAGTATTTGTCGGGTGGTTTAAAATGGGAGGAGAGCGTCTTAGTATTGGTTATATTCCAAAACATGAGTAAAATAATTTAAGTGTAAATGTGTCAATCTAGATAAGATGTCATCAGAACACAACACAATTGAAACCGAATTATATGAACTTACGATGCCTGGAAAATTAATGGGGAGAGAGGTTGTTGACTCAATGGCGCGCAAAGTTGGCTTAGTACGTAATATTAAAATCCAATTTTATCCCCTAAATTTAATTTTGGTTGTGAAAGGAGTAGGTGTGGAATTCGTAATTAATTTAAAAGAAGTTGAAGCGATCGGTACGGTCATCAGGTTAAAAAATCCCGCAAAACAAACAGAAGAAATTGATGTAGAAGATGTCATTCGATTACGCCAAGAAATTACATCTGAACTAAAAATGCTATATAGCTCGCTTAAGTAAATCCCATAACTTTAAATGGGGCGGATTACCCATATGCAAAGGGTATAGGAACATTGAACTTACGTTATTCCCTAATAATGAGGAACCTCGCCCCTCATACTTGGAAAGAGCGATTTGGAAACAAATCATAGTGAAAACTATCCAATAATAATAGAAACGTAATTACACATAATGCCGTAATGATGTTGAAAAATTGAACTTATTATGTGTGATATGAAACGAATTATGGCTCTTGAGAAAGGTTACAGAAAAAGGAAGTCCAAGTTTCCAGTAAAACCGAAAAGTCTGATGTTCAATCATGGTTCTGGTAACGGATTCATGAACAAAAGGGCGGGTATGTGTTCCATATACCCTTATATTTTTATATCTCGGAATGGATAGTTTTGTTTAAGTTTCTTTTTGTAAATTAATATGCCAAAATAAACAAAACATGAACATGGGATCCCAACTGAAAATATGACTGTTATTGTCGTAATAATTTGATTTGAGCTCGGTAGAGATTGTAGTATTTCTAGTTGTAATGAGAATTGTGCTGAATTGAACCATTTACTTGAATTACAGATTAGAAGGATTTCGCATTTTTTTGTTTTTTTGTCAGACTCAATTTGAAAATAAAGAAAACCATCATGAGAGGTACGGAGTGTAAAAATTTCATGAATATTGTTGTCAAAGAGTATCCAACACGTTACCTCTTCTTCCACCAAAAAAAATTGAGGATTTTTTGAATCATATAACCTAAAAGAGATGTTATATTGTGCACATTCTTCAATTTGTGTAAAATTTTCTGGAAAATCACATATCAGATCAGCTTTATTGATTGTGATAGGTTTTGAGCAGCATATTTTATTTTCAAATAAGCTATCCATGTAGTATAATAGGAGATATAGCACTATATCCTGCTCGAGAAAAGAATAATTCAAGGATAGTAATGAAAACGTATAGACCTTGGAGATAGAAAAATTCCCTTGAATGGGTTCTGATTGATAGATTGAATTAAAACTTATATTCTCAGATAAAGCAAATACGAAATAATCTTCACTAGTGACATGTGAAGAGAAATTAAACGTAGCGACAATTTCCTCATATATCATATATTCTTCTTGGTTTGAAGAAATTGTCGCATCAAATAAATGTGGTTGTGCACTATGTAAGGTATTCTTTAAGAGATATTCGTGAGATCCACATAGTAAGACAACACAAAGAATACCAATAATAACTGTACTTGGAACTCTCATATGTTTCATGTTATTTTATTTGTAGTCAAGAATTTTTAAACTCCGAAGTTATGGAAAAATTTATTACATTCGATCAATTATACTCAAGAAGTCGGTGCGTATAGATGGGTAGAGTTAGACCAGTATTCATAAAAAAAATTTCTCATGAATTAATGAAGAAATATTCAGATTTGTTCTCAAAAGATTTTGATGCAAATAAAAGGTTGTTAAATGAATTTGTGGTTGTCCAATCAAGACTTGTTCGAAATCGTATTGCCGGTTATATTACTCATCTAAAGAATGTAGAATTAGACCAAATCGAAAACGAATCATTTGAGATTGAGTGAGCATAAATTCATCAAAGTTAATGCTGATTGAACGGCTTCTTCTATTTTTATCGTTTTAGTTCCTTGATTAGGAATAATATTTATCCACATATTAATGGAATCTAGGTTTTTAATATAATCTCGTAATGAACCCCTTATAGGACCAAATACCAGTAAAACATGCGATGGGGAACTAGTTTTAAGATCTTGCAAAAATGTAATGTTAATTGGTGTGCCTGATTTAGATGATGCGATCACATAGCTTTGGGAGTTAGATTGTAAATATTGATCTAACGTTAAATCTCCTATTTCAAACATTGTTTTCCAAAATATCGAATCAGGAACCTTTTCTTGAATAAAATTTGATACTCCCTTTGATTGTATGATAATACTATCTCCTTTTTTATATAGTGCTTTATTCATGAAAGTAAGCGGGTCCTTCTTTCCTATATCTACTGAAATTTTTTCTCCAAAATTTTCAATTAGTATTCCTTCTAAATAAGAGATGTTATTGTATTCCACGCCTAAATGGTTTGGAGAGTGTATTGGAGGCAGAATTGCCGTATATCGAAGATTTGAAGAACGAGATCCGTACTTTCGCAAGTATGGAGGGATACTTAAGTGTGCGCAAATATCACTGAGTATTGTCCGATCTTGGTTCGATCCACTTTCTTTATAAAAATAAACATGTCCGATTCTAAACATAGTAGTCGTACGAACCAGTGCTCCAATTTTTCTAGTTTTCAATAACAATGTGTCTTCATTCTCTAGAAATGAGTCCGGCAATACTACAGAAATTTTACTCTTTTGAAGGGCTAATTGCATTATCTCAATTCTTGTTTTAATTGATATAAATTTTATAGTCAATGATAAATTACTGATCTCGATCTAAATGCAAAATGATAAAGATAAGCTCGTTAAAAAGATGGCAAAACTCCTCCAAGAAGGTGCTACAATGTTAAACTATACTTGTCCGAAGTGTAACACCTTGATTTATCGCCTTCCAAACAAAAAAATTATCTGTCCTTCATGTAATTCTGAAATAATTATTCAAAAAGAAGATTCTTCAGTACAAAAATTTACTAATACGCCCACGGATTCAAAAATATATAATTTCGAAGAATTAAGTAGAATAATTCTGTCTAAAATTGATGTTTTAAATAAAAAATTGCAAGACGAAATTGATTATGGTCAAATGGACAAGATTCTTACAATACTTGAGAAGCTTCTTTCTTTACATGAAAAAATCTCCACGTTACATCAATATTCAGGTGGGAATTAATGCAAAGACACGATTTTATTTATTCTATAATAAATAAGACGGGTCTGACATTCACAGACCATGGTGAGAATTTTTCTTCGTTATGGAAAATACCAAATTCAAAAAAAATCAGGATCATCATTGCTTATGATATTCATCTTGATTGGGTGCATGTATTATGTGATGTGGGACCAGTGGCAGAATATTTGCCCGAAATAACTACCGTTCTTTTACGATTAAATAGCGCTGTAATTGGATCAAAATTTTCACTCGAGCAAAACTATAATATTGTTTGTAGTTCAGAAATTCTGTTCGCGCATCTATCAGAGGATTATTTGAAGCAACGAGTTACTCAAGTTGTGAAAATGGTAACCCAATTTTATGAAAGTGTAGAAAAAGAAAATTTAAAATTAAATTCTGCATAATACCAAAAACAAGCTTCGATAGTGTAGCTCGGTCAAGCATGTGAGGCTCTCACCCTTGCGACGCGGGTTCGAATCCCGCTCGAAGCATTTTCTAATTTAGGAAATTTCAATGATTTATCCTCGTACATTCTATATTGAAACATACGGTTGCACATTCAATCAAGCAGACAGTGCAAAAATTACACATCTTCTTTTGGATTTCAATTATTTGCCAACATCGCTATTTCACGCTGAATTTATTATTATCAATACTTGTGCGGTTAAATCACAAACGGAAGCGAAGATCCTTCATAGGATTAAATCACTTTCCCTGCAAGAAGGGCAAAAAGTGCTGGTAACAGGCTGCCTTCCATGGATATCGGAAAAAATATTGACTACTCTACCAAAACTGAATAAAAATCTCAGAGGTGTTTTTGACCCGAATTCCTATTCTCATCTTCAACATCTGTTAGAATCTGTCAATTCAACAAAAAATTTTTATACTACAAGATCACGAAAGGATATCGCAAAATCCAAAATTACCCCATGGATATCCCAATACGGAACTCCTGGAATTGTTCAAATTTCTGAAGGGTGTAACATGTCTTGTACATATTGTTGTACTCAGATAAGTCGGGGAAAAGCGATTAGCTATCCTCTAGAAGAGATTTTGAGAGAAATTCAATCTTACATTGACAATGGAACTAAAGAGATTTTCTTAACTGCCCAAGATTGTGGTTTTTATCACTGGGAATCTAATCAAATAGTTGATTTGATCCGAGAGATTGACACAAATTTTGGACATGAGGGAATATTCATAAGAATAGGGATGACCGATCCTATTCGGCCTGAAAAAATCATCGAACTCGCCCAGATTCTGCATACTTCAAAAATATTCTATAAATTTCTTCATATTCCCATCCAAAGTGCTTCTGATAAGATTTTACACCTGATGAAACGTGGGTACACAAAAAGAAATCTCGATGATCTTTTTCAATCAATTCAAAAATACAATATCACGATTGCCACAGATATCATTTGCGGATTTCCCTATGAAACTGATGAAGATTTTCTTCAAACCTTTGACTTCATCAAGAAGTATAAGCCAGACATATTGAATATATCAAAATTCACACCGAGACCTAATACAGAAGCAAAGAAAATGCCTCAATTGGATTCTAATATTATAAAAAAACGTACGCAATTACTCACAAATCTATACTTTCAATATCTAGAACAAAATAATCTTCGTTGGAACGGATGGAAAGGGAAAGCACTAATCCATGGATTTCAGCCCGATAAACCCATAAAATATTCTTGCAGGAATGAATATTATAAATCTGTCGTAGTAGATAAAGGGGAAATAAACAAAATTGTTACGTTAGAGATAATCAATTCATCTGGACAGGTCCTTACAGGAAAGATCATTGATGATTAGCTTCTTAAAAACAGAAACATAATGATCGCGTATTGAATATTCTGCTATATTCATCGCATCTGAAGCTAATTTCTGTGTAAGAACGGTTTTCGTTTTATTTTTTAATGAAAGGAGTTTGTCGGCACAATATATCGCTGCACCGGCAAATATGAAGGGATTTCGACCCCCTCTTTGATAAATATCGATTTTTCTAAGAATTTCTAAGGTTTGGTTATATAACTGTAATCGATAGGTTTTGATTGAAGAGGATGGTATTTTTTTGAGTAATCTTTGAATAATTGCAGGGGAATTGACCACATTTTCAATCAATCGATTTACATAATTTTCACTAATGTGAGGTTTTGGCTTGTATATGATTTTTTTATATAAGATTCCATCTCTAAGAATCAGTCGTGGATTGACACGATGTCCTAATTGCTGAAATGCATGAGATATATCGTTGATAGTAATTGGGGCATTATGATATTGATTTCTCACTGCAAAAAAAATACAAAACGCAATAAGAGAAATATTATTTCGAATTACTTTGTTTATAGATTTTATTTTTCGAAAATAATACGCAGCATCTTTTCTAACGAGTTGACTTAAATTCAATATTTGAATTACATCAGCCAAAATATTCATTATCCGGTAATCAGTTTCTTCATTTTTTACTCGTGCGAATTTGGAATATTTTGTCTTTAGTCTTGAATATAACTCTTGTCCACTTGAACGCAGTGGTTTTCCAGATATGTCTACAAAATTTGACCTCTTATCACAATAATCAATATAAGAACCTAATGTACCTACAGTCTCTAATGTTTTCCCCAATGAAACAAACTGCCGGCCTTGGTTGAATTGAGCTGAAGAGTTTTCAAAAAGTTGATAACTGGATCGGCAAAATTGTTCATCTATCACTAATCCACATTGACTACAACTTGTTTGAAACCCGTCAGAAATAACTGAAGCATTGCACTCAGGGCAAGCATTAAAACTTTCAATTTCTATATTCATAGCAATGTCAAAAATGTCGGTAGGTATTAAGAGAATTATCTAAACTGTGAGTAGATTTAAACACATATAGCCATCATTTTAGATGACTCTTCATACAATCAGAGACAGTGGTGTGCGAATCTGAATTCTAAAGTACTGTTCAGAATAATTGTCTTTTTTCGTGTGCCTTAAATAATTAGATAAATCACAATAAGTAAAAAGGAATTGGAATAATGGATTTTGTTGTAGAAGCTATAATTGTAATGGGTGTTCGGGCTATAATTTTATTCGGGTTTTCGATTATGCTGTTTATTCAATGGTTAAGATCAGAGAAGAGGAGTATAAAAGATTTTAAATTTTTATTTGGGTTGCAATTTTTCTTTTTATCTTGTGCAAAAGTATTTGATATGTATTTAACAAATGAAATGGGTACATTAGATGTCCTTTCTGATCCCAGTCATCTTCCAATTTTGAAGTTGAGATGGATTCTAATAATTGCAAATATCGTGCCAGTGTTTAGTATGTTAGTTTTTGTTTGGTTCTATAAGAGTGTAAAGAAGCAAATCCTTTTTAATGCTGTATTCATTATCATCTCACTATTTCTGATAATGTTTGCTACAAGTTATTTATTTCTGCAGATTTTATTAGTTGTGATGCTCCTCCCAATAGTGATTTTGTCAATTATTACCTTTTTTAATTTACATAAACACAGAAGACTCCCCCAATTTAATTCTCTGCTAATGGCGGTATCTCAAATTCTATATTTAGTTATGCAAATCATTCGACCGATATTAATATCTACCTCATTTGCTCATGACATTAATTATATTATCAGTGAATGTATTGAAATACTGATTTGGATATCAATGGGATTGTGTTTTATCATTAAACCTCGGTTTACTAGAACTCAAACTCAAAAGATCGTTGTGTAAACGACGAAATCATAAATTTTTTTATTAATGCAATATTCTTCTTTTCACTGAGACGACCGGTGTTGTGAAATGGGACACAGAAGACAAAGCGCGCCTAGACATGGATCACTAAGATTCTTGCCAAGAAAACGAGCAAATCACGTGAAGGGCAGAGTTAGAAACTGGCTTGAATCGAATGAAAAAAATCCGTTATTCTTGGGATTTGCCGGGTTTAAATCTGGCATGACACATATAGCGTATATCGAAGATCAAAATACAAGTCCATTCTTTGGCAAGGAATTAATGAAACCAGTAACGGTGATTGAAACTCCACCACTAGTGTTATTTGGGATAAAAATTTACGAAAAAACCGAATACGGATTACGGTGCAAAGGAGAGATTCTAAGTTCTAAGTTAACTAAAGAATTAGCACGGAAAATATCTCTTCCAAATCCTGACAACTATGATTTTGAGGCAAAAAAGAAAGATGTTCAGGAAAAATTAAACTCCAATTCAATTATTCGGGGAATATTCCACACTCAACCATACAAAGTAAATGTACCGAGGATTAAACCTGATATTCTTGAAATACCGATTTCAGGCGGTAAAACTCCACAAGATCAAATTGAGTTTGGTTTAGAGAACCTGGGAAAAGAACTCCGTATCCGAGATATTTTTGGAGAAGGGGAGTTAATTGATGTGATCGGAGTTTCCACAGGGAAAGGATTTCAAGGTCCTGTTAAGAAATTTGGGGTCAAACTTCTTCCGCGAAAAACTCGAGGAACCAAACGAGGTATAGGTTGTATTGGACCTTGGCATCCAGCCAGAGTTATGTACACTGTTGCCCGAGCAGGTCAAATGGGATTTCATCAAAGAACAGAATATAACAAACGAATCGTGAAAATTAGCGAAACTGGGGATGAAATAAATCCAAAAGGTGGATTTTTACGATACGGATTAGTTAAGGGAGATTATGTTGTGGTACTTGGATCTGTTCCAGGACCAAAAAAGCGTTTGATTCGTTTTCGCAAATCTATGCGTCCAAGGCGAAAATTTGAATTAGCAGCTCCAACAATTACATATATTAGTAGACAAACTCAGCAAGGGAAGTAAAATGGCAAATATCAATGTATATGACTTAGATGGAAAAGTAAAACAATCCATTAGATCTCCTTCATTCTTTTCGATGGAATCACGCAAAGATTTAATCTCTCGTGTAGTCGCATCGATAGAAGCTGGTGAAAAACAACCACAAGGTAGAGATCCTCTTGCAGGAACAAGGAACACTGCACAATCCTGGGGATCAGGTTATGCCGCAGCGAGAATTCCTCGACGTAAAGGATCTGGATATCCTGGAGCTAGAAATGCTGCATTTATTCCACGGACCGTAGGAGGACGTCTTGCATGGGCTCCTACTTCAGAAAAGAACACCAAAAAGAAAGTTAATGCAAAAGAGAAAAAACTCGGTTTATTGAATGCGATTGTCGCTTCTTCAAAGGTGGAATTAGTCTCTCAAAGAGGTCACCGAATAGAAAAAGTTCCTGCAATTCCGTTAATTGTAGATGACAAAATCCAGACAATAAAAAGCACAAATGAAATTTTGAAAGTGTTTGAAAACCTTGGATTAATTGAAGATATTGAACGAGTAAAAAATAACGTGAAAATTCGACCGGGAAAAGGAAAGAGACGCGGACGAAAATACAAAAAGCGGAAAAGTGTGCTGGTCATCGTAAAGGATAATTTTGGGATATACCAAGCAACACGAAATTTACCAGGAGTAGATATTGTTGAATTCTCAAAATTGAATTGTAGAGATTTAGCACCGGGTGCACTTCCAGGAAGATTAACCTTATGGTCTCATTCCGCATTCAAACAACTAAATAATATGTAGAGGGATAATTATGGAGAAATTTTATAAAATTCTGAAACAACCGGTCGTAACTGAGAGCACATTTGACTTGATAGATGAGAATAATAAGATCGTCTTTCTTGTGGATAGAAAAGCAAACAAATTTCAAATTCGGGAAGCTATAGAGAAAATATATAATGTAAGGGTGATTAAGGTAAACACTATGATTACTACCGCTGGAACAAAAAAAGCATTTATTAAACTTCATCCAAGCGACTCCGCTGCCGAACTTGCAATAAAATTGGGTATTTTCTAAGAATCAGCAATTTCCTGCTCTTTATTTCTAATTTTTAATTTTTTTATTACTGTACGTAATTCTGAAAGCTGATAGCATCCAATAGTTTTCTGGATATTGTTCGTTTTTTCGATTTTTTTTTTGAAGATGTGGTAATCCTTCTCATTTTCAAAATATATTATACATTGGTGAAATGAATCCGTAAGATTTTTGCTGATGAGTTTTATAGAAACGATATTTAATTTTTTTACTATGAATAAAATCACTTCTCCATTATACAGTCTATAGAAACCATCTAGAGATTTTTCATAGGGAATTCCTTGTAGAAGACGGTCTATAGAATTTGGGTTTTGATTTTCAGAAGAGTTCTCAGAAAATAATAAATTCACATTGAAAATTGGTGGTAAAGTCGTTTTCTGTAAAAATTTTGAATCTATAGGTCCACGTGTTAAAATTCGCCCAAGAAAATCAGGGTGGAAAATATCATTTAATTTGTGATGAAGGTTGTATTGTGTTAGTATATCATTGAGCTGTTCATTAAAATTCTCATAATTTGGGTGCATCGCAAATAAATAATAATTGCTTTGAGTGGAATCACCCAAATTTTTAGAATACATAATTAGCGAACAACTTATGTTGCTGGCTTGCAACAATTCTGTAAGTATTTTCAATGTGGATGCATTCTGAGTTGTTGAAATTACATCTAAATTATAAAGCAAGTAATAGAATTTCGGAGATCCATTGTTGGAAAAAAAATAGTGCCGTTTATCTCGAGTAATTTGATCATTTTTTAATGCTGTCTTATTCTTGGTGCCTATAATGGATAGATAGACTGTTTCTAATTGTTTGTCGCATAAGAAAGAGATTGAAGAAAATTTTTTCTGAAGATGATTTTTAAGATTGTAATAACGAAATTTCAATTCAGTAGCACCGATTCCTAGGATTTTCAAGAGCAGATAAAGACGTACTTCCTTATTAATTTCGATTTGTAGGGAGAATGAATCAATTAAAGAATATCTATATAACTGATTTATCAGCTCAACAGAATCTTCCCAACTAATAATTTCTAAAATGAAGATACCGATATTTTGCATAGGAAAGTGTGATTTAATCTCGTAATTCAGAGAAGGATAAGTTATGTAATCATTACAAACGGAAAAATTAAGAACTTCATAGTGGAAATGAGATTTCTTCATTATCCCCCTTTATTCTCTACTATGACTTATAAAATCCGATACTCTTCACACTTTTTTGTACATATTTTTCGAAATACGTTTAATAAGTCCTTGTTGATGCCATTGTTTGAGGACATTTCGGCATTCAGAGAAGTCATTTTCGTCCATCTGGAGAAGTTTCATAACTTGGAGGATGGAAAATTGATTTGGAAGTCTGTCTTCTATCTTAGTGAATAAACCCATTCTAACACCCGGTTTTATTTTAATGGTTTTCTCAAAAGCGCCAATACTTAAAATTTTTATGACCCATGAA
This sequence comes from Promethearchaeota archaeon, assembly GCA_004524545.1. Taxonomy (GTDB): domain Archaea; phylum Asgardarchaeota; class Lokiarchaeia; order Sigyniarchaeales; family Promethearchaeaceae; genus AMARA-1. The sequence goes on along the minus strand of SDNX01000036.1, from coordinate 8,600 downwards.
TTTTAGGAATAATATGCCAATGAAGACTTTACCAAGGGTCCCAATCATCGGTATTGATTTCACGATCCCCAGATACTTCCTCGTCATCAATATATTCTTTGGGATCGGTATGATGGAAAGTGGATACTTCTTCATTATCCAAATCACTGGAGATTAGTAAATCATGAAATGATTGAAATATCATGTAGATTTTTTGAAATTCGGTAGGGGTCATATTCAGCGATGCGGCTTCTTCCTTATTTTTAATTTTAAATACGATTGATTGGATGATTCCCGATAATTCTGTATAGCGAAGTTCAATTTTTTGCGTTTTTCCACGGGAATGAATGGTCCAAAGAGTTTCTTTAACTTTATCACGCTGCATAAGTGATGATAGCTATTTTATCATTTAAACTTGAACAGCCGTCTTTATTGAGAAATTTCATTTAACACTGGTATTTCTGAAACTTCAACAAACTCTATGTCGGGAATTTGAGTTAGTTTGTTTTTAAAGGAGCTTGTATTTGTATCTCTCGAGCTTGTGAAGTAAATTTCATATTCGTACCGTTCATCCGTAAATACAATTCCAGAGGTATGGAGAATGATAGGATGAATGATTTTTAGAAATGATAATATTTCATTTATTGTTTTTTCTGTAATCCGGGATCCTCCAATAAGGAATTTAATCACAGGATGTACATAGACTGGATAAACAGATATTTTCGTGAATTTTGAAGTTGTTGAATACACAAGTAGATAATAGGGTGAATTTTTATCGCTAACTAATTCTTTTTTGTGGAGTAACAGAGGAATTAATTGAGTTTTAGTGATGACAAAAGAGCGAGTTAAACCATTCATATGATATCAACGATGTTTATTGAAAAATTGTTTTTGGATTTCCTTCAGTTTTTTTATTGTCCCTGATGTTTTTATGGAATGAAAGATCACTGGAGTTTCTTTTATTGAAGAAATAAAAGCAATTGTGGCAATTATGCGATCTTTAGTAATGTTATTGCACCGAATTATCCCACTTTTTTGAAGGGGATCAAATTCAATCATCCACAATCCAGTTTTATATGCACTGTATTCTCCGAAAAGTTTAATGAGAGTTTTCCAAATCACTCGGATGATTTCTTTTTCGGTAATTACTACCTCCGGATTTTCTACAATGTACTCAAATAGAACATACCTTTGTCTCTGTAAATGCATACTTTTTACTCCTTATTTGGTTGAGAGATAATTTTTACCCCATGAGAATAGTGATTTGGACTTATTCTCTCTTGAAGAATATTAATGAGCCGTTCAGGATTCGATTGAACGATTTTTTTACTCGTTTGTAGGGGAAGATTAAAAATTGCTGTAAATATCGTTGCAATCTCGCGTGGACCTCTGATTTCGACAATAGACCGTTCACACCCCCCATATAATAAGATTTGAGTGTTTGCTGATACTACACCTAAAAATTTGTCAATATCATGGAATAATCGTGACCGCTCATGTTTGGAGGATCGTAACACATCGCGGAAACTAATTTCTAAAAATTTTTCATGAGTTTTTAGGAGACTGATTATCCCAGAAGTTACATTGTCTAGATCTTGTATATTTGGAAATGAGATTACATCAACACGTGAGTCTTTAATTCCCATGGTTAGGATGTCTTTATCTAAACTACTAACACCAATTAAAAAATCAGAAAATGAATTTACGTTTTTTAGGGCGTTTTTCAAGTCCTTTTGGGTTTTTGGTAAAATCATAATTTTTCCATAAATTTTCAGTGAACTCTGATCTTGAATATCTTGTAAAAGTGTTCTGTAGTCTTTTGTAGGGGAATATTCGAAATTTGCTATCACGGAATTGTATCCAACAAAACTATAAACATCGAATTTCTGTTTTCTATCTGATGTTGAAAGGGATTCCCATACTACGGATGTATTTACATACATTCTTTATTTGTCCTCAATAATGCCTATACCACTAAGAAATTCTTTTAGTTCCCTAAAATTCTTTTTTATATCAAAACTATGATTATGAAGCGAAAATTTGATTAAAATACGGATAGAATCAGATTGGGAGGAAATTGCTATTCTATTTTGAGCCAGCAAGCGTTTAGAGAATCGAATATGTAAAACTCCTTTAGAATCTATTCGTTTTTCTAGTTCATCTAGGAAGTCACGTTTTTCATGATCTGCTAACCTTTCCGCAATATTTTGGAAAACAAGGAGATTTTGATTTCGTTCTTTCGACAGATACTCCATTGTAGTAATTGGGTTACCATATCCCCCAAGAACTACTTTCGTTGTAAGCAACTCATCATTGAAAGAAGAAATTAAATTTGATAAACAAGTTTGGAGTCTAGAAACGGATTCTGTTGCGTTGGAATTCGCATTAACCTTAATTGAATGGATTTCCATGACTCTTAACCGATTTATTTACCACGATTTTTATTAGCTTGTAACGAGGGACGAATTTTTTCTGCTCCAATACCTTTTCTCCTCAATCCTCTTCCTCGTTTTCCGGCTGATGTTAATCCTCTAGGTGAACGTCTTTTGTTGTGGGATTCAGCAATCCAATTAATTTTTGGATCCGACACAATCCGAGGGTGATTAGGATCAACCATGATCACTTCAAACCATTTACTTCTACCGTCTTCGATAAGGTAATAGGAATTCAACGTAACTAAATTTGGGAATCGTTTGGATGCTCGTTCTTCTGCAATTCTTTGCAAATTTTTCTTGGGAGTGATTTTTTCTACACCCAAATTACCAGGTTTTCTACCCATTTTTGGACGAAGTTTTCTCAAAGAACCTTTACGAATTTTAGAACGAACAATAATATAACCTTGTTTAGCTTTATATCCTAAGGATCTTGCTCTTGCGATGTTTGAGGGTTTGTCAATTCGAACTACAGATGGTGAGCTCCTCAATTTTATTAACAGATGCCAATTTGTAGAAGGATATGAATTCTCCTGATTATGAAAAGTTTCACTGATATGCTTATAAGCACTTTTTGTCATTTATGTCACCAGCACTGAGGATCTATACGTAATAAATTAAAAATTTTGTCATAATTTAGACGGAGTTCCTCTTATTTCGGTAGGTTTTCTCGTAATAGCCCCATTCTTTTTTTTGACCGAAATAGCGTAAACCGTGTTTCCTACATATTTGTCGCAACTCATTTGCATACTCTAAGGTAATTTCATGGATTTTTAGCTGATGATTAATAATTTCATCAGCTTCTTCTAAAGTAGAGCATCTTCGTAAGTAATCTTCAGTTTTAGGAAAATACAGTTCAGAATCCGGATCGTATTGGGACTCTGTTGCTTTCTTGATTTCATCGGGAGATCTTGGGCTACCTTCAAATTTTTTCGGTATAATCTCCAAAGGATTGTACTGATCTCCAGACAGTTCCCCAGCTAAATTGGGTAATAACGATTCAATTTCATCTCGAGAATACTCAATCGTACGTCTATCCTCACTAATCTTTGCCTTTTTCTTAGAATCTTTATTTTCCATAAGCAAAGTACTTAGTCTCGGAAAGAATAAGAAGTTGGGGGAAAAAAGAAGGAAGTTATTTGTTAATAAAAGTCAAAAATTCTTTATAACGTGATCGTAGTGTAACTTCGGTTACTCCAATAGTTCGAGCTATTCGGCTTTGACTTTTTGCTTCATGAAGGGTTTGAGAGGCCAAATATATTGCGGCGGCTACTAAACCTTTCGGATCTTTTCCGCTGGTTACCATTCGTCTACTGAATTTATTTAACAATTCAGCTGCTGCTTTTTCTACTTCCAATGATAAACCTAATTCATCAGAATATTTTGGAATCAGCATCACGGGATCCATCGCCGGAACTTTCAATTCCAGTTCTCGGATAATAATACGATAGCATTTTCGAATATCTCGAGGTGTACAAGTTGTTTGATCAACTAATTCTTGAAGTGTGCGTGGGATTTTCTCTTTTCTACATGAATAATATAATGCTGCCGCAACCATGGCTTTTATCGAGCGACCTCGTAATAATTTCAAAGTAAATGCTTTGCGATAAATTTTTGCTGACAATTCTTTTACACGTAAAGGTAAATTTAGGTTGCTTCCGATGCGTTTTATTTCGGTTGTGGCAATTAAAAGATTACGTTTATTCCAACTCATACGTGAATTCCATTTAATTACGCGCTTCATGCGTTGGGACATTTTTGCATTTGTATCAATAATCGTAGAAAGCCCCATATCGGGTAATAGAACAGAAATAGGAGAACCTGTTCTTTCTCGTTTTTCTTTTTCTTCTTGAGTAAAAGCTCTCCGATCATTTCGTTCGATATCAGGAATGTGATCATCAATAACTAATCCACAATTACTACAAATGGTTTCACCCCGATGTGAATCTGAAATAATTAATTCACTATCACATTCAGGGCACCCTTTAGGATTATTCCCCATTTTTACCGAAGCTTGTTTGGAGTTGATTTCTTCCATTTTTTTCAATCACAATAAGTAGTGTTAAGGAATTATTAAAACGACCCTACCGATTTTTTATGTTTTTTAGATTTTATTTGCGGACAAATCTATGATGTGTTTTGATAGTGGTTATGCTGATCATTGATCAAAATATGCAATAGATGAATGAATAGTAATATTGATTTTTTTGTGTCTTGTAAGGGTTACTAGAAGTGTTTAGTATTCTAAAATGTGCCCAGAATGATCTTTTCAGCCAGTTTGATCGTTATCTCATCATACAGCAGTGGTTTTACGCATATAAACATTTCTATACAATTTGTCCACCATTCGTTTTCAAAGTGACTATTACGTGCATGTTACTTCAAGCGGTAGGGTTAATTTTGTCGAGTAAAATCTTCATAAAATCTGTAAAGGTTAGCATATATGCTTGAGCGTTAGGCATTTGGTGTTGAATTTTCATAAATAGCTCTGAATAGTGTTCTGCACGTTCTTGATGTTTTATTACGTCATTTCTAGTTTGTTCACGAATTTTTTGAACGGGATCACCTTTAAGAATGGAACGAGATTCTAAAGTCAAACCCGGAGGAACAACGCTATCACTTAAAAGAATTACACCCTCACCTAAAGAGGATCTTTCATGAATTAAACAGTTTTGGGAAACCAGAACGAAATCTTCAAAATAGCACCCAAAAATCGTTGCTCCTGTCTCAATTATAGTATAATTACCTGTATTAATAGGAGCTTTTTCCGATCGAGTGAATAAAACGACTCCATCAAATATGGTACAGTATTGCCCAACTGTTATCTGGGAATACTCTGCTCGTAATACTGAACCCGGCCAAACTACCGAGTGTTCACCGATCCTTACATCTCCAATCAAGGTAGCATTAGGGCTAACAAATGCTCCCTCAGCAATTGTGGGGGCTTTCCCTCTATATTCTATCAGTGGCATATGAGATTTTCTCCTTTGGTCTTATAATTATATACTGTAGTAAATCAATAATGCCTTAATGATTTTGTTTCCGATAAAAACTCTGTAATTTCGTTTCTGATGGATAAAATTCAAATTCATTTCGAGGAAATTCCATAGCTAAAATAGAGCAGAATCGGTTAAGTGATGCTTCCATTAGGGAGTGAAATGATATTTGTACATAAGAAATATCGTAAAAATTGAGAACCGATAGTGAAGCGGAGGATAGTTCAGGGCAGATAATACAATCACATCCGAGAAATTTTGCATTTTTTACTTCATTGGGAGAAATGGAAGCAGGATTTATATAAAATACCTTGTGAGACGGATTGGTTTTTGAAACTGCGTGTATAATTTCAATATTTAGCACCCTTTGTAAGGTTGACAAAAGGGGTTCAAATTCTAGACTTGCATCCCGAGAATATACTGTTCCTACATGATTTGAATAGGGATCTGAGAAAATTTTGTCAAAATGAAGATTAAGCATTTTGGCTAGGTAATCAATCGGTCCATCGGTAACATAATACCAGCTTGTAGGCAAAATGCCAACCATTATATGACATTGTTGTAATAAATAGAGAGATTTTTGTAGAGTTTCATCAATTTGTGCGACTATGTCAAAGGGGAGGCCAAATTTGCAAATAATTAAGTTACATTTTAGTTTTTTCGCATATACTATGTTTTGCAGGGTTATATACTGGGTAATTAACACTTTTTTAACGATTTTTTCACTATAATTATACTGGGGTCCCACTTGAAGTACAAACTTCTTCGTAGGACAATGTTCATATTTGTGGAGAAAATTCTCAAGATAATCAATAATATTCTTTAGTAGCATGCATGCTAACGCCCTAATACTTTTGTTGGTCGATTGGGTAAAAATAGAGAGATTTTATTTAAAATTAGGGAGTGAATGAGAAAAGCGAGAGTTTTATTCTTTATGGGAATTAATCTTTCTCCGATATTGTTCAGTTAACTTCTTCTTCTTTTCTTCAACTTTTCGATTCTTTTTTCCTGGATTTTGACGATTTCGGTATTTTATCTGTTCTAGTTTTATCGCTCGAATTGATTTCACTTGTATCAACTTCCTCTATATTGGTTGGTATAAAATGTCATCACAAAAAAGTTTTACAGATCTTTTAAGATCTTGTAAGACGACTTTTATGTAGTGCCCACTAATAATCTACTAGTGAAACAAATGCACGATGAAAATTGTATTTTCTGTAAAATCGTTCAAGGTTTAATCCCTTCATCTAAAATATATGAAGATGGGAGCTCTTTGGCGTTTTTAGATATAGCACCGTTTACTAAAGGACATACTATTGTCATACCTAAAGAACATTATATGAATATGTTAGATTTCCCTGAAAAAGAGATGACAGCATATTTTTCTGCGGTAAAAAACGTCACAATTAAAATTAAAGAGAAATTAGGTGCAGATGGAATAAATATTATGCAAAATAACTTCAAAGCAGCTGGTCAAGTAGTTAACCATTTACATTTTCATGTAATACCTCGTTGGGAGAATGACAGAGCTTTTCCAATTCGAGTTAAAAAACTTAATCTAACTAAAGAAGAATTAAGCGAAATTCTTTTAAAAATAAATGCACCATGATCAAATAGGTGGAATACTGTGCAAAAAACTGAACATTCCCACTTCTTTTTATTTGTACTTAGCGAGTTCGAATCAATGACTGATTCTAGAAATCGTAGATGTAAAACATATTTCTTATGGATAGGATGCCTTTTAATTCCAATATTGGGACTAATGATTGGAATAATGGGTGGTGGAGAGCTAGATAGACAAATTACCGCTTTTATTCACAATTTTTTTAAGTCCATACCATTTCTTCAGACTGTTGGAAATTTGTTCCAATATTCATATTTCGTTTTTTTGGGCGGTACTCTTGTCTGTTCGATTATTGTGATATTATACCTGAGTCCAAAGACTACCAATAAAGTTGAAGTTGTATCAAAATATGCCATAATGTATTTACTAGTAATGATTCTGAGCTTTCTTGATCATATAATCTTGCAATTAGTTGTTAATAGAATTCCCTTTGCTCCCGAAGTATCAAGTCTTCATCCATTTTACCAAGTAAATCCCTCATTTGGTGGTATTTGGAATAGTAGTTTTCCTAATAATAATCTCATTTTGTCTGGTGTCATTATTTTATTTCCCGTATTGTTTGGAAATCGATCCCCCATTTTTAAATGGATTGTTGGTTTGATATCAGGAATTTTGATTATCACAATAGCATTAACAGAAATTGGATTATCCAAGGCGTGGTTTACTGATATTTTTGTTTCTATCGGTATAGTACTATTTTGGGCTTGGATTGTATATTGGCACATACTGTTTATTAAAGAGGAGGAAAATACGGTATTGTACAAAAAATTAACTGAATTATATTATCAAGCATATCAAAAAGTAATTGATTCAAAATCAGCCCATGATCTGGGTAATTTGGATGAATGCAAACAGAAATTATATCAAGCTAAAGAATTATATAACCAATCTATTAGTTCTATTCAAAACTTTTCAGCAGATGTTTCTAATTATCTTCAACGCAATGAATTCTGGAAATTTAATGTGAATCTTTTGATAAATGAAATAGAAAATAATCTACCACCAAGTAGAAAGTGGTTATATATTTTTTAGATAATATCTTTTATTTCTCTCACCCTTTTACAAAATATTCAGGGAATGCAGAAACTCTGGATAGAGATTATAAAATTTAGAAGGAATTAAATGAAATTTAAAATATGTCTATATCGCTGATGATGATAGGTCGATATTGAGATTTCATTCTACCCAGCAGTGAGTGAAATATGATCCCAGAAGAGCAATCTGAAGCAAATATTTTCCAAATCACAAAAAATTTAAAATTTAGTCTTTAGAGAGAATAATTTCTAGTCTATGATTCTTGAGTTATTTTTTTTTGATTGTTTTTTTTCTCTCAGAGTGTTCCTTCAATTTTTCCTGAACAAAAATCATATCATATATTCTTCGTTTAGTATGACTTCGACAGAATCTTAATTCTATCCTCTTCTTTACTCTCATTTCCCTAGTTAATGGACAAGTAAAAATCTATAAATAATATCAAAATAAAAAACGCTGGGGTATATTTTTTTTATTTAATAAAATATAATTATTTTATATTTTATTTTCAGTAGAAATAGTAGAAATAGTGCACTC
>SDNX01000035.1 GCA_004524545.1 Promethearchaeota archaeon | reverse complement strand
TGTGACACTTTAGCTATCCTCGGACCTCATACAAAAAATGGAAATACTCTATTTGGAAAAAATTCCGATCGCGAACCTGATGAAGTTCAAAATGTTGTTTTCATTCCTGGTAAGAAACACCCTCCACAATCTCAAGTAAAATGTACCTATATCAGCATTCCCCAAGTTGAAGAAACTTATGATGTTATTCTTTCACAGCCCTTCTGGATGTGGGGTGGTGAAATGGGAACTAATAAATTCGGTGTAACTATTGGAAATGAAGCAGTATTCACAATAGAACCACTGAAAGATAACGGTTTACTTGGTATGGATATGTTGCGACTAGCATTAGAGCGATCCAAATCAGCGAAGGAGGCTATTGGAATTATCATTGATCTTTTGGAAACGTATGGACAGGGTGGGAATTGTGGATATAAATCCAAACTAAATTACCATAATACATGGTTAATTGTTGATCAAGAACGAGGCTTTATTCTGGAAACCGCTGGAGAGCACTGGGTATGGAAAGAATTTTTTGACAATTACAACATTTCGAATGTTCTCACAATCGAAAATCAGTACGATGAAATCTCTGAACATGCGATTTCCAATGCAATTAAAAAGGGAAAATGCACCACTGAACGTGATTTCTCGTTTAAAGATTGTTATTCAGCCAAGGGGCTCAAATTCTTGATGAGAACTTTGTATCGAACCGGAGGGAAAGGAGAAGATCGGAGGGCTCAGCATTACAGTGCAGCTTGCCAATATGTGAAGGATAAATCTGCAACCGTAGAATCTATGATGAGTTTGTTACGCAATCATGCAGTTCAAAATTATAATCCCGAAGTAGGTACGAACAAAGACGTCTGCTGGCATGCTGGGGATAATCTAATTCGTAATTCTCAATCAGTGAACTCATTTGTCACCGAAACTTGTACTGAGGATTTAACTACGATTTGGACAACCATCGGTTCTTCACCTTGTATTCAATCCTACAAACCGTTCTTCTTGAGTAAAAGTAAACCTAACTCTTTTCCAGAGACGGGTTTTGGATACAAATTTTATAATAAGGATTCAGTTTGGTGGCAAAATGAAGAATTGCACCGAATTGTTCTGAAAAACTATCCGGAACGCTTTCCGCTTTATGGTCGAGAAAAAAACTCGCAAGAAGCAGAATGGATTGACCAAGTCTCAACAACAATTCGCGAGAATGGAGATGTTTTTGATATGTCCCAGAAAATTTTAGACAAATCCGTAGAATTAACGAAAAAATGGATTGAGCGAGTAAAATCCGTACCAGACAAATCATTAAAAGGTGGATACAAAAAATACTGGGATAAGTTATCAAAATCTAACAAGATGCCAGAATAAGAAAGAAAAAAATTATGAGAGAATATAGAACACTGCTACAGCAGCGGAAATCAATATTATTACTCCCATCCCAATAAGTCGTGCGGTTAATTGGGGAGATTTCATTATTTTTTTGAACGGTTTCTTGAATGGTCCCCATTTTTCTTCATTTTGTGGAATCTCATGGTAGTAGGTAAATGTTTCACTTTCGATTTTCAAATGATTCACTGGAACACAGAAATACAAGAAAAACATCATGATTAATCCAAACGTCAATAGTGTAGTTGCAACTGTTTCTAGTATGATAATCCAGTGGGTGAAATCCCCGTATACATATGAATAGATTGTTTGGATGAGTGGAATTCCTGTTAACCACATTGCGGAGATTACTTCAAACGCTTTCAATCTTCGTAAATGCGGAGTCAACGAAACATTTTTTATTTTGAAAGCACCCAGATGGACATTCTTCTTTCCAAAAGTAGATCCAAAATAGAATTTTCCAGTTCCTTGATTGAAGTAAACTCGTTGTGTGGTATTAAAATCAGAGAACAATGCGATGAATATCATACCTACTCCGAACACAACCCCTCCAAACCAAAATAGGGCTCCAAAAAGCACTTGGAATGCATACGAGAGCGCAGAAATTACTAGTATTGTAATTCCCATGATTAATCGGAAGTATTGCCGTTGCTTTTCTCGAAAGATTAGAAAATCTCCTTTATCTTTACCGAGGTTCTCAAAATTTTCCACTCCGCGACCTTCGATATTAGTCCCTTCATACTCCAATACATTCAATATTTTCGTTCTAGCAGTAGTTTCTTGTGGGCTAAACCACATCTCATAGTATTTCTCACCGGTTACCAATTCCAAATAATTCTGGGAATCTCCTATCAAGAGAATCAAACAGATGATGTGCACAACGGCAGTCAGAGTCATCATGATTGAAAATTCCAGAGTTTCTGCTCGTGGCTCATCAAACATAGGTACCCCATACTTGAGCATCAATAGGGCACTTGGTATGAGATAAAGTAACCACAAAATTCGATGACCGATATTGGTATTTTGATATCTTAGACCTTCTACCTCAGTTTTTGCAATTTCAGTCAGTTTTGGGAATAAGAGTCTTCTTTCGTGCACGTAGTAGATGTTCTTACTTTGGGAAATATTCCCGGGATAGGAGGATAGGAGACTTTTCACCAACAAAACTGTACCGATCACTAATGCCGGAAATCCCACCAACCAGAAAAATGACATGTTTCCTAAAGTCAACGCAGTCCCATGGAACTGTTCGACTGGAATGTCTTCGGGTGGACCAAAATAAGCCCCTAGGAAGAAATAATCTAATATCCCGATTGCAAGGAATAGGATTGCTGCATAAAATCGACTCCAGGGAATTGAAACGAACTTGGCTTCTAAGGTCACTTCTTCACGATAAGTATCCGATTTTTTGTAGGTCCACAGGCCTTCTGATAATATTTTTGGAGAGAGAGAAAAGAACATCCCTACCAATAACGCCCCGAGGATAAATACTAGCGCCGCGAAGAAGTATTGTATGGTTTGAAACACAAACACTGCCATCAATATTGAAGTCGCTATAAATACCAATCCTAACAATAAGTAGGTATATCTTCGTTGTTGATTTTTCACACTTATTTGATTTATCGATTCGGTCATTATAATCCCTCCAAATACCCATAGTACTTCAAGAGGTAATACGGTAGTGTGTAGCTGATCCCGATTCGCTCCTCTACATAGTCTGAGCTTCTCCTTATGAAACTCCAAATATTATCAGTTGGAGAATACGGATTGGAATTCCAAATGAACGTGTCAACTCGATACATGGATACCGTTCTTGGTTTTAGGTAACGATCATCCAGCATACCATCCATTAGCTCACCAGGTAACCAGCGGAATAATTTCCCAATAGGATTATAATCGAAGAAATTCTTCCATTTCTGTATTTTTGGGTCTAATATCATCCAATCTCCTCCTAAATCCTCTCGACGAACCGCTTTATCTGCTCCTCCATAACTGTCGTCATAAATTGGATATGCAGTAAACTGGTATAACTGATCTAATGTGTCATGGAGAATTTCATCCAATTCTGATTGATTATATCTAGTGCTTGTGCTTGAACGTTTTGCGTTAAAAGCAAGGAATACGGCGTTTGTTTGAGCATTCCTTTGGTAACGAAAGAGTTTGTAATCACGTTCATGGGTTTTGATGAATCTGTCGACCTGAGTTGGGTTATCCTCCATTAACACATATGCCATGAGCATATTATGTGTGAAACCGTTAGCATAATACTCATCCACTGTATTTGATTCGCCAATATGAGGGGAATGTGCTTGATACATTTCCCGTGTGCAATAGTAGTTATATAATTGTGCGTAACGATCGTTTTCTGGGTATGCCAAGGTTGCCATCTTCATAAGGACCATTTTCCACTCACCTGTTAAAGTAAACATATTTTCGAGATGAGCCCCACATGGATTGCCATCTCCATGAACCTCTTGATACATCGAATCTAGAAACCCGTTTGCGATTTGTCCGATTATTTTCCTAATAATATCTCGAATTTCTACCTCTGCTTCGACTTCAGGATTATCAATTAATTTTATTGCCGCAGCAAGCCCAAAAAAATATCCTCCGAGTTCATCTTTGCTCGTGTATAACCGAACTCGCCATTGACTGTAATCTTCTCCTCCCATAGCTGTTCCATCTGTTCCATTGAACATTTTATAATGTGTATCACTGAACATTTCTGAGTAATTTGCATCATTCCATTGTTCCGGCATTGCGTAAAATCGAGCAAGGGTCTGTCCTGGAAATTTAGGTCCTAATCCTCCATTCGGAACGGCCATTAGCATTGATAATCCCGTTGCTAATCTCTTTATGAGTTTAAGAGATTCTACTTGTTCTGCGGGATTAGTTAACGTTTTATAACGTATACATTCCGTGGCAAGTGAGGCACCTGTATACAACCCCGCATTATCGGTTAAATGATATCGCCGAACTGTATTGTTGAGAGCAACGGTAGTCCATCTATCGCAATTAACGGATAAATTGATCGGGGTGTGATAATTAACGCCTGATGTCTCATTCGGTAGTTGTCTCAGTTGATAGAAGTCTGCAAGATCATCCATTTCATCTAAGCTAGATGAAATTGTGGACATGGAATTCCATTCATTAGGATCATAGAAGTTCAATTCACGAGAAAACGCATGAGAGGCGAGATCGTTAAAAAAGAATCCAATAAATCCACCGAAGGCTCCGATTAAAATTAATGGAATAAACACTAATGCGGTCAAAACCGTGAATTTTGCCGCGATTGTTTTTCGTTTTGTAATTTTCGTTCTTATCACCAAAAAGTTGTTTACTTATTCACCTTCCGCGAGAATCTATAAATAACCATTGTCGTGCAAAATTAGTGATATATGATTTTCAAATTCAAGAAAGTACCTACCGGAATCAAAAATTCAATTTTACTCAAAAATTTGCAATAACCCGATGGCATTGCTAGAGGAAGTAACTCAGAGAAAATGAATTTGATCGAAACTGAAGTGATTTTGATCAGTAGATATTAAGGAATTCTTAGGCTAGTATCATCTATCATCAAAAATTACGAATTAATTTACAATATCGTAAAAGAATTTACAAGGTTGTGAAATAATTGAAAATATTTATGGTAAATCACGGTGTACTTGAAGAAAAACCCGAACTTGTCAGTCATCCTATCTTTTCCACAGGTGACGTTTATATTGTAGACAATATGCAAACAATCTGGCTTTGGATTGGCGCAAAATGTTCGGTTGATGAAAAAGCGATCGCTGCAGCAGAAGCACGAAGAATTGATGAAGAACGTGGAGGCAGCGCGAAAATCATTACTGTTGACCAAAATTACGAAACCGCAGAATTTCTCGCTCTATTAAACGGTTTGAAGATCGTGCATAAAAATCTTGCCAAGACGATGCTTATAGATGTTTCTACGGGTCATTACGCTGGACACGAGGAACACATCAATACTCTCTACCGAATCTCTTCAGAAGAATTTGAAGGTATCGATTCCATGAAATTCACGCAAGTAGAATGGCACAAAGAATCCCTCGACAGTGAAGATTCATTTGTAGCAGATCTCGGAGATTACATTTGGATATGGCAAGGTTCGGCATGCAACACTAAAGAGAAGGTAAAAGCACGCAGTTTTGCAACACAATTTGATGCGGATCGTGCAGGAGTTCAACAAGTAAAAGTTTTTGAAGAAGGGGAAGACGCAGAATTCGTTGCACTCTTTGATGGAGTCTTACCAGGTAAGAAATTAGTGGGACCTGATTTGAATCCAGAGATTTTTTCTGACGAAGAACCAAGTGTGTTCGGAGAAACCCCAAAACCAAAACCATTACCATTACCTGGTGAAACAATTATTTCAGAAACCGCACCAGAACCAGTTACTCACAAACACCCAGAATATGAACCACTCCCAGACTACAGCGCTGCTGCTTATTCTGAACAAGAACCTGAACCAAGTTATGAACCAGAGTCCGAATCAGAACCCGAACCTGCTCCAGAGCCAGTAGCCAAACCAATCGTACCGGTAGATGGTATTCTGGTGCAGCGTGACGGCTCAAGATTGAGGTGCCCGAAGTGCGGTAACATCAAACCAAACATGATTCGAGAAGTCGAAGATAAATCCCACATCTTGAATGATTATCCTCTGATCTATGGTAAGAAACATATTTGTGGAACTTGCGGAACACACTGGCGCTTAGAAGAGTAATAGCGACAAATACAGCAAATTCAATTTATATTCTTTTAATTTCTTTTTGTATATTTTCCTTTATTTTTCACAATAAACTATTTTATGTTCATTTTCCATGGTGGCACTTAATGACCGACTTACCGAAATTTCCAGTCATAGATGGACACATAGATACGCTCCTTGCGATGAAATATCAAGATAATCGACCATTTCATGAGCGATCGGATAAGGGACACTGTGATTTATCTAGAATGCGGGAAGGTGGTGTGATGGCTGCCCTTTTTGCAATTTTCCCTGCAAAAACTCGTAGGAATATTATTCAGGGACTCGATGATTGGCTACAACTCGTAAATGATCCCATAAACAATTTATACCATGTTCAAACTGTGAATGATTTTGAAAAAGCTCGTTCCGAGAATAAGATTGGAGCCGTATTACATTTCGAAGGGGCAGGCGGAATTGACATCGACCACCGACTCTTACGTATTGCTTACCATATTGGGTTGCGAACCATGGGATTATGCCATGCGAATAAAAATAAATACGCTGCTGGAGTAATGTTCGGAGATAACAAACAACATGAAACGGGATTATCTCAATTAGGAAAAGGATTAGTTAAAGACGCTCAAGCCATGGGAATTACCATTGATGCATCTCATCTTAATGACCCTTCCTTCTGGGATCTCATTGAAGTAACGAGTAGACCAATATGTGCTACTCATTCCAATAGTAGGGTAATTTGTGGACATTTGCGAAATTTAACAGATCGGCAGATTCAAGCTATCCAAAATATTAATGGAACTGTAGGAATCAACTTTGGAGGAATGTTTCTAGATTCTTCAATAACTAAAGAAACCATAAATGATCTAACCTTAGAGGTATTCAAAAAGCATATAGATCATATTGTAGAAGTCACAGACATTAATACTGTCGCAATTGGAACTGATTTCGATGGAACCCAAATTCCGAATTGCCAGAAAGATGTGGGTTATTTACCAAACCTTTGGCAATATCTTCTAGATAATGGATATTCGAAAGATGATCTCGATAAAATTACTCATAAAAACCTACTTCGAGTTTTCAAAGATACGTGGAAGGTTTGATACAACTTAAGATCATAACGGTTCCTCTCAAATAGAAGTAGGTCTATACCATTTTATAGGTGAATAAAAATGGTTGATTTTCTAAAAAAAGAATCTAGTAGAAGTTTTGATGAAACTGTGGCACATGTAGAGAAAGTAATTCAAGAAGAAGGATTCTCGCACATGTTGACCAAGGATATTGATGCAATTTTTAAGAAGAAAATGGGAATTGATTACCCGAGATATACAATTATCTTAGCTTGTGCTCCAGAATATGCAAAAGGAGCTTTAGATGTTTCTTGGAAGATGGGATTGCTATTTCCTTGTAGTTTTGTAGTGTTCGAAGAGGATGGAAAGGTATTAATTGCACATACTTCGATAATGAAAGCAGGACCTGAACTCGGACTAGCGCCATTGGATGCAATGAAACCCATCATCGAAATGACAAGTAAAGGCGTTCATCGAGCATGGGATAGATTTTAATTTTAAATGAATGTTATTTTTTTCTTCGTTTTCTTTGTTCCCAGTTGGTAATTTTTTTAAATCGATAAATAACGGTTTAACAATATGGGGAGAAGTGAACCTTAACACATAAATACTCATAGAGTAGCCCCCGACCAAATATATGTTAATTTACACTAGTTCCCCTTTACTTACAAAAAAACTACGATGAGAAAAACTAAATTAGGCTAAAATTTGAATAGGAAATCATAAAGGCATCCAAACATCTTTCCCATTCAATAAAAATAGTTAAGTGACTTTTACACAGTGTTTTGTCGTAAACCATTCTTATGGAAGCATTTGGCTAAAAGTGTCTTCTTTTTTCATCAGAAAACGCAAACAGAAGGATTTAAAAGCCTATACAACGATTTCAATCCAATTAGTCGTGAGATCGACGATGACGATTAATTATCGAATATTAACTTTTGATGAGTGAGAAGACAAATCGCCCACAAGAGTTGAATAATTAATGGTGAAAACCTTATGAAAAAACGTTTGATTTCTCTGCTTATTGCTTCCTTGTTTGTTGTTAGCAGCTTAGCTGTTGTATATACCGTTGCTGCTAAGGAAGAGCAAATGGCTTTCTCAACGTATACTACTGACGTGTTTACTGGTTCGGTCTCAAAATTTCAGACAATCTGGTATACCATTGAAAATGTAGATACTGGATTAATGACTGTAGACATTGATTGGAATGATGATGTGTCTCTTTTCGCATATATTTCCACCAGTGAGTCTCGAACGACCGCTATAGCTTCCGGGGCAGGTAGTTGCTCCGATACCATAACTACACCTGGAACTTATTATGTCGGAGTATTCCATGCAACTTCGCGAAGAGCAGTAACCACAGCATATACAGCTACGGTTACGTATTATGCTGGTGGTGGGAGTTCTGATGTAACTGCTCCTTTTGTAGATATTACTGCTCCAAATGATGAAGTTACCTTAAGCGATAGCGTTACAATCACCGCAACTGCTTCGGATTCTGAATCAGGTGTGGATTATGTGGATTGCAACTTCGGTGGAACCAACTTAGCCTCTGATTATTCAAGCCCTTATAGTTGGATTTTTGATACAAATACATTAGGAGATGGATTCCACACCATAACCGTGACTGCCTACGATGTTGCTGGTAATTTTGCATCCGATTCTATCACTGTAGAAGTCTTCAATGATAATCCCGTCCAACCAGGTGAGAAAATTTTTGTTGCCTTCTGGGCTTCTGATGCAGGCACCCAAGCCAATATTGATGAATACTGGGCTGTTCTACAACTGGAAGGTTACACGAAGAAGTTCGACTTTAAAGACACTGTCAATTTTGCAGCAGATTTTGCCACTGTGGATGCGTATGAAGATCCTGAGGATACAGTCTTCTTCTACCTGTTCGGACATGGAAACAATAATGGAGAGGATTCATTAACCGCATTTGCCCCAGGTACAAGCGTAGTATATTCCAGCGAAATGCGCGTATTCTTTGACACATTAGATGCTGAACGAATCGGGTGTTTAGTAGAATCTTGCCACTCTGGAGGATTCCCGGTTGATTTCCAAGCGGAACCATACCTGATGATGTCCACAAGTGATGAGGATCACAATTCGTATGCATTATCAACTCTTCCGGGTGAAGGTTTATTCTCTGACGCATTCTTTGATCATGTACTAGATGGATACTGTGCAGTGGATTCCTTCTACTTCGCAGAGCAAGTTGTGTTTGATACCGCCCGAAATCCAAGCAGAATGCAATATCCGATGATTGCGGATTATTCTGACTATGTATGGTTTGTCTAAAAGAATAAATGGTTAACAATCTGGGTCTGATCTTTAAAGATCTAACCCTCCCTTTTTTTCCGACCTCCAAAAACAATTTTATCGTTGTTTTTCATTTTCCACAGAAATTCATTAAAGGAATGATTTTCAAGATATATTTCGGCTTTTTTATTGGTTATTTAAAAAGCGGTATTTAGAATGATAATCTATATCATCCATTTTTCTCTTTTAGAACGAAGGAGTGATTCTTTTAGGCAGAAAGTGCATAAAACGAAAATATAATAACATCTGGTAAAAAGTGGATAAGCCATGCCCAGAAAAATCCTTTTGTCTCAATCAAACTTTTTCCTATAAACCATCCTAAGAAAGTTGACAGCAGAATACCTACAACACCGTTAGGAACACCATAAAAATGGCCAATTCCGAAAAATATACTTGTGATGAGAAGAGATTGAGTTTTACCAAGAGTATCGAACAATTGAGATAAGGGTGCTGCACGCAAGGAAAATTCTTCATTGAAGGCATTCATGGCAGCAATAAGTATAGCAACGGGTAAATAAAGCCAATTTGTTCGAAATTGCACCCAAGGGATGGGATTAACGATGATGGAAAATATAAGAGTCCCCAAGGTGAAGATTCCCGCAAAAATAAGCCCGATCTTTGGCCATGAATCTGGTTTTTTCATCCCAATTATTATTGTAGGCTCTACTTGAGCTCGAATATCTCCAACTACTAAATAAAAATCTCGAGGTTTTTTTCCAGTAATCAATAAGGTGATAAGAATAAACACTGCGGGTACCAAGCGTAAAGAATGAATTCCCAAAGACGCAACTATCCAAGAGGAATTTGTCTCCCAATCTATCCAGATTTGGGTGTCTCTGATATAAGGAATTAATCCCCAATCCCACCCTCCTCCAAATCCTAACAAAAACAATATCAATAAAATAACGATATACAAGCGCAATGGATGCAAAATCTTAATGAAAATAGAGAAAATCAACACAATACCCAGAGCACCTACATGAAGCCATGGATACCATGGGGGATAACTAATTTCGAACTCTTTCAAAATAATAATTCCGACAGAACTAGCAATAAGCATAGAAAACCAAGCAACAACCGATACCCACCAATTAGGTTTTTTTGGAGTTTCTTCCAATAGTATTCTCAACTCACTAATTTTTCTAACCGTATTTAAGTACAAAAATCAAACATCTATATAAATAAAATTGAAAAATCATTCATTAAAATGAAAGAATGATCCTCATGATCTGTTTTTAATTCCATATTTTTCGGACCATGCAGTCATACCACCGTCCATAACCATAGGTTTCTTAAATCCTGCGTGTTTTGCTAGTTGGGCCGCAGTTGCGGATCGTTTTCCCTTAACACAAACGAACACAATTTCTCGATCCTTATATTTCTCTAGTTTATTAAGAGATGTGTTCACATCGGTAATGGGGATATTGATTGAACCTTCGATTTTTCCCATTGGTCCCGTAGTGTCTTTTTTATCTCGCACATCGACAATGATTAACTCTTCTCCCGCATCTAATCGCGTTTTAATGTCATCGATACTGGTGGTTTCTACGGTTAATGCAGCTACATCTGGGGGTAGAGTTCCTTTTACTTCACAAGAATTACCCTCTTCAGGAATATCTGCAGCATTTGGATCTCTGCTGCATTGAACATTAGCTGCAATAACAAATTTCATCCAATCTGCTGGTCCGAGTTTTTGTTCGTTAAGAAACCGCACATATTCTTCTTTTGAATCGTATTGAAGGAATGGATTGTTCTTTTTTTGCTCTCCAAGCGTGGAAGGAGTGCGATTCCGATAATCATGACCTGGATAGATCATTGTATCATCTGGTAACTGCTTAATTCTTTGATGAGATTCCCATTGTTCCCCTGGATCTCCTCCCGGTAAATCGGTACGAGCAGCTCCACCAGAATCTAGGAACAAAACATCTCCTGTTAAGAGTTTTCCTGGTAAGTAATAACTAAGGGAATCTTTAGTGTGACCTGCTGTCGTAAAAATTTTTACTGGAATATTCCCAACTTTGACTTCCTCTCCGTCATGGACGCGTTTATTCACACACTTAATGGGAGCTGGTGCTTTTTCATGCATGTATATATCTGCACCCGTCGCATCCTTCAATGCGGCTGCTCCGCTGATGTGGTCTGCGTGAGTATGAGTCTCAAAAATCCATTTTAGAGTCAAATTTCTGTCCTTAAACAAATCCAAATACGCTGTCAAGTAATTAATTTTTGGATCTACGATTGCAGCCTCTTTTGACCCTTCCTCGTAGAAGAGATACGTTTTACATACGTCAGTATTAAGTTGTTCAAAATGATACTCCATTTTATTCACCTACTATCCTCTAAATCGTATAGAGGTTGGGGGTATTAATAAAAAATTAGATTATGAATGAAAAAAGGATTGGGTCTAATGACCGTTTTTCAAACGTAATGTTGCTGTTCCGGGAATCGCAGTCCTGAGCCGATAAAAAAGTGTACCCTCAGCTACTTCTTCCGTCTTGATTAAGTCTTGGGCAATATCTTTCTCCGTAATCCATTCACGGTCATGAGCCTCGAAAGTTTTAACAATCTTCCCATCTTTTTCAATTCGGATTGGGGTTTTCGACTGTTCTAATGTTTCGAATTCCACTAAGTCTCCTACAATGGATTTTACCGTTAAGGTGATTATCCAATCGTCGCCTGGACGAACCATGCCTCGCATTTGACCACTAATTTTAACTAAATCGCCGATTTCTCCTAATGCTCGAGCTACCATTCCAAAGGAATAGAGTCCATGAGCGATAACGCCCTTTAAGCGCATTTGCACTGCAAAATCATCGTTAATATGGATCCCGTTATTATCTCCACTAGCGCTTGCATATTTTTTTATACCTTCGCGCGAGACTGGTCCATACACATATCCCAGGGTTTTTCCAACTTCTAATTCTGATAGTTTTACCATGGTAATCACCTAATATTCCGTTGTAAATCCTCCTTCGCGGAATACTGTATACACAGTAGTCTGGACGACTAATTTCCCATCCTTTGTGTGAGTGTCCAGATGCATTTGTAACCATAATCGTTTGTTTCGAATATATGCTTTTTCCAGAGCGCCAGTTGTATATAACTTCATTCCATGAACGATAGGAGCTTCTGCATTGCTGTAATCATATGTTTGCCCTGTATGGAGCACTTTCCCGAACGATAAAACAAAAGGAGTCGCTTCTGTTTGTCCTTCTTTCAAAGGGAACTTCCAACCAAGCAAATCAAATGCTGCATTCACTGTAAAGCAGTTTGGATAAGCTGGATGCGCAACTATTTTCGAGTAGTCTGGTTTACCGTTTTCTTTTACTCCGACATCAACATACTTCGGATTTAAGTCTCCTAACGCCTCGGCAAATTCTACCATTCGGTTGCCTTTCATTCGATGTATATCTTTGTTGACTTGTTTCCCGACAAAAATCTGATACATCTCTGATTGTTTAATTTCTTCTTCAGTTTGTCCCATTGTAATGTACCTCTAACAAATTTGTTAAATATACATAGATTAAACAATCGTTATTTAAGAAGCAATATTCACTTTAGACACGAAAAAACACTAAAACTCAAACGTTTAGTTAAGTAAATCGATAAAAAGAGAATTTTGGGAAGTTTATGGAAAAAGCAATTACGA
This sequence comes from Promethearchaeota archaeon, assembly GCA_004524545.1. GTDB lineage: Archaea > Asgardarchaeota > Lokiarchaeia > Sigyniarchaeales > Promethearchaeaceae > AMARA-1. The sequence goes on along the minus strand of SDNX01000035.1, from coordinate 10,115 downwards.
ATACTCACTCAATTTTCGACTTATATCATGAAAAAAGAGTAGAGCCCGTTTATTATTGGTAATTTATCTGAGCCAAGAATATGCGAAATCTGAAATGGTGTGTATCTTCAGTAATTTCTCCCAATTTGATTAAATTTTTAGCAATAACATTTTCCCTTCCTTTACCACACTTTCAAATTCTTATGTCACGCTTTTTTCAATCTGGTTGACGAATCAATTTAAATGGACCAAACCCTAAATTTTCCAATAATGAATATGAAATCTATATCCACTCCCTAAGACTACCTTAAAAGGAACTCGTAATATTAAGAGAATAATAAAAATTTTGGATAAAAAACTAAAAATCCTAAGTGTAATCAAGAGGAAATGACAAAAAATTAGTACAGTTATGTCTTTGTCGCGTTGAATTTCATTCATCGGGTCATAACGAAAAAAAAATGAATCCAATTTGACACTAGTTCTGATGTTAGATAGTTCTGAACGAGTCAAAAAGAAGTGTTCATTGTTCGCATTCAAGTTTTAGGTGTTTTTAGCATGGAGAAGAGTATATAAGCAAAGTTTCCTCTCATAGCTTTGAGGATTACAAAAGAATGAAACATCCTATACAACTACAAGAAAATCAGGTATACTCACTCCTGAAGAGGGAATACTAAAATCTTATGCCATTTGACGAACAAAACACCCCCACTCGCACTGAAGTAACCAAAGAAGTGCAATTTTCTCCTAATTATACAAACCTCTACAAATACTTTCCTATAAGTAGCATGAAACCAATAGGAATTAATCGTATTGGGTTCACCTACAATATACGACCTGAATCCTCAACTCCTTCATCGGATAGCGTTGCATTGGAATACGATGAACTCGAAACCATTGAAGCCATACACTCAGCATTAAGTTCGGCTGGGTATGAAGTAGAGTTGATGCCTTTAGATCTTGATTTTGCTCAACATTTTAAATCAAAAACAGTAGATTTTGTATTCAATATTGCGGAAGGTCTCCGCGGAGAATCTCGAGAATCCCACATCCCAGCTTTTTTAGAAATGCATGGTGTACCTTATTCAGGATCGGGAGTACTGACTCAAGCTTTAACCCTTAGTAAAAGTCGTACAAAGGAAATTTTAGTTTATTATAAGATCCCTACTCCGAAATACCAGCTTTTTCGAACTGGTAGAGAAAAATTGAAGTCAAATCTCGCATTTCCTCTTATAGTGAAACCAGACTCGCAAGGATCTAGCGCAGGGATTATAAATGATTCTGTTGTACATACACAGAGTGCCATGTATACACAAATTGAACGCGTTATACATGAATTTGGCAGCCCTGTGCTTGTCGAACAATTTCTTCCCGGTAGAGAATTCACTGTGGGTATATTAGGAAATGATCCGGCTATCACCTTACCTATAATTGAGGTTAATTTTGATCATTTGCCACCAGAGTTTGCAAAAATTGATTCTTACGAATCCAAATGGACTTATGACGTTCCCGGGGTAAATGCTAATCCATTGAAATGTCCCGCTGATATCCCAATAAAACTACAAAACCAAATTGTAAAAATTGCATTAAAAACATATAAGGCATTAAATTGTTTTGATTTTTGTCGAATCGATGTTCGTGTGGATCATCTTGGGCAACCTCATGTATTGGAACTTAATGCTCTACCAGGGCTTAATCCCAACCCAGAAATCCATTCCCGCTTTCCATTAGCGTGCGAAGTCGCAGGTCTGAGTTATAATGACATGATTCTTACAATTCTAAATATCGCACTAAAGCGAAACCGACTGATACCGTGAAAGGAAAGGTTATTCGACAATGAAGATAGGGATTTTATATAATTACGTTGATAGCATATCACGTGGAGTAGATCGGGATAAGATTGCTGAAAATGAAAGCACAGCAGTTGTTGATTATATCTATGCAGCCCTTTGTCCTTATCATGACGTAATGCCCGTAAGAATTACTCCATTAACCTTAAAAGATATTGCAGATGCAAAATTTGATATAGCTTTTAATATATGCGAGGGAATTGGAGGAAACGTGTCTGGAGAAGCATATGTACCCGCTATATTGGATACGTTTCAAGTTCCTTATACGGGATCGAATCATTTTACCTTATCCTTATGTCTTCACAAAGCGCGAACAAAACAAATATTACAAGCAGGTGGAATTCTCACCCCGGCATTTCAAGTTTTCAATACAGATAACGAACCGTTAAAAGAAACCTTAACATATCCTCTAATTGTTAAACCCCTATCGGAAGATGCAAGTATTGGGATAACTGTAGATTCTGTTGTCCATGATGATACCCATCTTTACCATCAGATCACACATATACTTAATACATACAAACAGCCCGTTTTAGTGGAGGAATATATTGATGGGAGAGAGATCAATATTGCAATATTTGGAAATGGGTCTGATGTTTTTGCACTTCCACCTTCAGAAATTTTATTCGATTTAGTCCCCGGCACTCCTCGCATAGTGGATTATGAGAGTAAATGGATTTCTGATTCGTACATGTTTTCACATACAGAAGGTATTTGCCCTGCAGATCTAAATCCCGACTTATCAAAAATATTGAACCGAGTGGCAATCGATTCTTATAAATTAACTGGATGTCAGGATTATGCACGTGTTGATTTTCGATTGCAAGGGGATACCCCCTATGTTTTAGAAGTCAATCCCAATCCAGGGATAAACATCGATAGTGGGTATGTTCGTTCAGCTGAATGTTATGGCTGGTCCTATGAAACTTTAATTCACGAAATTCTATATGCTGCATTGAAACGATATAATCTTTATCTTCCAAATCCGATGCCAAAATTACCTCCTATTATTCCTTTTTATCACAGTCAAAGATTGGATTTTTATCCCATAATATATCCAGATCTCGATGTCCTTTATTCATGGTTCAATAATCAGTATATCAGTCGGTATATGGTTGATCCTGAGAGTTATACATCGATGGATCAGTTAATTGTTGATTTCTTATTACATCCCACGAACTCATCCACATCAGGAGTGGCTTTAATGGCATATGAACGTAATTCCAACGAACCGATTGGATATGGGGCAATCTATGACGTAACTACTTGGAATCAAAATGCAGAAATTTCATTTTTAATAGGAAACTCGAAATTTGCAGGTAAAGGATATGGTACCGAAATCGTCCAAACCTTAGTAGACATTGCAACTAACAAATTCAATTTATTCAGAGTAGAAGCTGCCGCAACTGAATTGAACTATGCTTCATGGAAAATATTGGAAAAAGTCGGATTTCGGCGAATTGGGTATCGTTCCCAATCCCATGTCTTTAAAGGTAATCGTTACAACGATTTCCTTTATGAATATGTTCCTTCTTTACCATAATCCTCCAAACGAGACATAAATCATAAAGGTTGTTCGAACATTACACAATTGAAAAATATGAAATATAGGGAATTCACTAAAAACGAGTAATAATTTATTATCTTTTAAGGAAAAAGTCTACTAGGAAAAATCCAATTCGTTTAGTTAAGAAAAATGATAAAAAGAGAATTCTGGGAACTTTATGAAATTATTAAATTTCCGCTTGTTGCCCAATTTTCAACTTTTAATAATTGAAAAGGTTTAATGTCCATTTATCATACGTATTGTAGCAGTACCAGGAATTGCAGTCCGTAATCTGAAATGAAGTATACCCCCTGCAACTTCTTCAGTTTTAATGAGATCCTTAGCGATGTCTTTTTCACTAACCCAACCCCGAGTTTCTCCCTCGAACTCTTTAACAACTATCCCTTCTTTTACGATTTTCAAGGGAGTTTTACTTTGTTCCACAAATTTGAAATCAACTAAATCTCCATTTATTTCAGTGACAGTCAAGGTAATGATATACGTATCACCTGGCCTAACCATGCCTCTCATTTCTCCTCCAAACTTAACAAGTTGTCCTTCTTCTCCTGCGATCTCGTCAAAGCAACGTGCTACCATACTAAAACTATATAATCCGTGAGCGATAACGCCCTTTAACTTCATAGCTTCCGCAAATTCATCGTTAGTATGGATATTATTACGATCACCGGACGCAAACGCATATTTGGTTATTCCTTCACGCGTAACTGGACCGTACTCGTATTTAAGGACAGTTCCTACTTGTAACTCTCTTAATTTGACCATTTTAGTATCCTCCTTGTCGTACACATACCATAACGCGTGATTGGACAACAAGCTTTCCGTCTGTTGTCTTTGTATCTAAATGATTTTCTAACCACAATTTATCTGCCTTAATATATGCTTTAGCGAGTATTCCTGTAGTGTAGAGTTTCTGTCCGTGCTGAATGGGCACTTCTGCTTTACTGTAATCATAAAATTGGCTAGTATGCAAGACTTTACCATAGTTTGTAATGAATTTGTTTGCCGATTCAGGATATGTCCAGTTAACCATATCAAAGCAGCAGTCTACCGTCCAGCAATTCGGATATGTTGGCACCGCGACGATTCCTGAGTAATCTGGTTTGCCATCAGCTCCTGTTTCCACTTTAGTATATTTTGGAGAGGTGAGTCCTACGGATTCGGCAAATTCTATCATGTGTTTGCCCTTAACTCGAAATATCGCTTTATTTAGTTCCTTTCCTACAAAAAATTGGTATTTCTCTGATAGCTTGGTTTCTTCTTCAGTTAATCCCATTTCATTTTAACCTCTAAAAATTAGTTAAATACAAATGGAAGTCAGTTTCCCACCTTAAGAAGAAAATTTCACGAAATTCACAGAAATCGTCTCTATATAGTTCTGACAAACTTAATCGGTAAAGTTACTAGAAAATTCGATTTTAATGAATAAAAAAGTCACAGGGTAAATCCGCCTTCTCGCACAATGAATTGAACTTCTGATTGAACTACAAGTTTATTTTCTTTTGTGTGTGTATCTAAATGGAGTCTAATCCAAAGTTGACTGTTTTTCACATAGATTTCCTTGCATCGACCCGTTGTGTATAATTTTTGTCCGTGTCTGATTTCAATTTCGGCATGTTTATATGAATAACTCTGACCCACATGCAATATCTTTGAAGGCACGATAATTAGTAATTTACCCTCAGAAATTTCTCCCTCGGGTGGAAAACACCAACTCATTGCATCCCACATCATATCTACGACAAAACAGTTAGGGTAGGAAAAAAATGCTTGAATCTTTGAATAATCTTTTTTTCCATCAGTTTCAGGGACATCAACATACTTAGGGCTCAAAGCCCCTAATGCTTGAGCGAAATCGACCATGTGAGCTCCTTTGACGCGGAAAATAGACTTATTTACTTCATGCCCCACAAAAACTTGATATTTTTTGGATGGACTATCAGTGCGATCTAGTATTTTTCCTTTGACTTCTGTTAAAACTCCCATTATCATCTGATCCCTTATATCTTTGCTTCAAGCTATAAGAAGCAGTTCGCCCTTAAGAAGAAATTTTGATGTTGAGGAATGAAAATGAAGAAAATGAATGGATTATACATTAAATTTTTAAGTTGTCAAGTCTATATACTACAATGTAGAACTAACAAATTTAAGGAATCAGTGTTCACTAAAAAAAATAATTAGGTTTTTTTATTGATATGCGATATACCGCAGTTTGCCAAAGTTTGAGGTTATCACCCAATTGAGCCAAATGATTTTGGAATACACTTAAAAAAATGAAGAAAAAAAGAATTATTTCTCTAATCTGACTTTTGCACGACCAGGAATCGCTTCTCGCAGCCTATAATGGAGAATTCCTTCAGCAGTTTCCTCAGTTTTTAAGAAACCTTTTGCTATGTCTTTCTCACTTATCCATCCTCGCTGATCCGCTTCAAAACTTTTTATAACTTCTCCATCTTTCTCAATTTTGATTAATGTCTTCGATTCTTCAACATAAGACAGTTTTACTATATCGTCCTCAATGGATTCAATCGTTAAGGAAATCAACCAGTCATCGGCAGGTCTTACCATCCCGCGCATTTCACCGTAGATATTCAATAATTCACCCCCTTTTCCAATAAAGTCTACTAAACACTGACATACCATTGCTAAAGAGTAACAGCCGTGAGCTATGATTCCTTTGAGCCCCATTTGATCTGCATAATCATCATCAATATGAATATTATTACGATCGCCTGATACTGAGGCATATTTCTTTACATTTTCTCTTGTCACTGGACCATATTGATACTTAAATAACTTTCCTACCTCTACATCACTAAGCTTTACCATTATTCCCATCCTCCTTTGCGTACAGCCGTTGTAACGATCGATTCTACAACTAATTTTTCTTCCTCGGTGCGTGCAAATAATCTGACCACTAACCAAAGCATATCTGACTTAATGTAACATTGTTCCATAACTCCTTCAACAGTTAGTTTCTGACCATGTTGAATAGGAATTTCTGCACGAGAATACTGATACTGCTGAGCTGTATGGAGTAGTTTCCCGAAATTCTTAATTAGCAGTTCTCCCTTTTCTTCTCCTTCTTTGGGAGGAAATCTCCAACCAGTAACATCAAATGCAGCACCTCCATCACCTACTGAAAACAAAGCGGGATATGCGGGATGAGCTACGATATTTGATAAATCTACTGTTCCATCTTCTCGTCTCACGCCAATATATTTCGGATCGGTACTTCCCAGTAGTTCTGCAAGCTTTACCATGTTCTTACTTTTCACTCGATGAATTTTCGTTGCGAGTTTTTTCCCAATGAAATAGTCGTATTTTTCTTTTAGTTCTTCAGGATTCATGTCCATAATCTAATATCACCTTTTACAAATTACCAACCTATTCTCATGGATCTATAAGAAAATGATCCTACTGGGTCTGATTAAAAGTAGGAAAAGAAGAAAAAAACTTGACAGTTAAGTAAAAAGTAAATAAAAAGTTATAACCCAAAATCTTTGAGGGTTGCTTTGATATTTTCAACTGCTTTAGGTATTTTGGAAACAGGAATAGAACTAAAGGCAATGCGGAGTGCATTTACTCCATTCTTTTCGTCTTCCAATGGGATAAATCCTGTCTGATATTTTTTCAATAAATGAATGTTGAAATCAGATGCTTTGACTTTCTTATTAATATTCAACAACAAGAAAAATGCTCCACCGTTAGGATCCATGGTCGCACCAGGCATGGGTTCGGATAGTAATGTATTCATTAAGGTGTAACGTTCTCGTATAATGTCAACTACTTTCTTACGACTTTCTAATACCTTGTCGAATCCTTGTTTGAGCATAGCCAAAACGAGATTTTGTGCGTACGTATTGCTATTTGAGATGGTAGATCGGATGGTTCCCTTGACTTTATTCTCGAATTCTTCGCAAAATTCATCTTTATCTTCAGAATTGAACCATTTATCATGCAGTCCTAGTGTAAAACATCCTATTCTCCCACCATACATTAGCATTTCCTTAGTTGCACCATCAATTTTGATAGGAATAATGAGTTCGTGGAGATTAGTTAACTCATAGAATACGGATACATTCACTGCCGAATCATCATAAACATAACCCTCATATGCATCATCACAAAGGATTACAATAGGTTTTTGATGTTTTTCGACACAATCTATGAAAGTTTCCTTCATTTTTTCAACGGTAATCGTATCCGGCATGAATCCCGTTGGATTGCTTGGGAAATTCAGCAACACAACTGCTTTCTGCTGGGTTTCAAAGGATAATAAGATTTTCTTTTTCATTCCGTTGATATTGTATACCAGTTTTCCTCCTTCCTGCGCAAAAGTTTGAAAAGTCGTCAGCTTCCCACCGCATTGTCTTTTGATGATTGCCGCATAATTATCCCAATTTTTATGCGGAACAATAATCTCCTCTCCTGAATTGATGAATAAGCGAGTTCCGGTAAAAATTCCGAAACTTAACCCCGGAATCACCACGGGTAGAGATAGTTTTCCAGTTAAATCTACTTGACCAGAAGGTAAATTCACACTGTTTTTTCCTTTGTAGATTATCCATTCTCTCCATAAATTCTGCAGTTCTGGATTACCGGTGATTGGAGTATACGGAACAATCATCTGAGGATCGCAAGTTATCATGTCACGTATCATTGGGACATAAAAGGTGATGGTTTTATCTGTTCCATCTATTTCTAATTCATTTTCGGGACCTAATATAGCCCCAATCGTTCCGATAATATTTGCTTCCTTTTTTGCAAGTCCAGACCAATAGAAAACTCCATTGGGCTGAAATATCTGTTTTCCATAATCAGAAAACGTTTTCCAAAGAGGAGAACTCTCTAAATGAGGGAATTTCATGATGATGATTCACTAAATCGATGTCTGAATATCATTCATTTTGCTTTTTCCAATAAATAATTTCCTCACTAAGTGCTGATAAAAAGCAAAATTCTTTCAATTCATGATTCCTCAATAGTGATTAAGATGGTCAAGATTCGATTTGGGATCAATACTTCATTTGTACTGCGTAGATGGACTCAGCCGAAGCAGTGGTTGAAGCTCATACATTCTAAGTTGGGATTAGAAATATGTGAATTATCGTTAGATCTCCTTGATCCGATGCTCCGTGAACCCACAAAAACAGAATACATGCAAGAAATATTAGAATTGGGAGATCAGTTTCCCGTTGAAGTAATTTCGTGCAGAACGTGTGAGAGTCAATACAAAGATGATATGCTCCTCCATCCGAATTTTGGACATCGAATGAATTCTGTGCAATGGTATGAGAAAGCAATCGATATTGCAGCGTATACGAATGCTTCCTATGTAGGGGGCTATTTCGGAGGATTGGTTATTCAAGAACACGTGAATCCTAAGCTTTTAGACTATGTTATCTCTTTTATAATTGATAGTATGAGTTATTTAACCTCTATAGCATACACGGCGGGTTTGCAAGGATTGTTTTTTGAACCTTTCTCTCTTGTTCCCGATGTAGATCAAAACATCTCATTGAATCAAAAAATTCTTGTGACTCTTATAGAACAGTCACAAATAGCTATTAAACTCAGCCCGATTGCAAAAACTCACGATCTATCTCTTTGGATTCCAAAATTCCCCAAAGATATTCAAATGGTTCAAATCCACTCTATTGAAGCAGCAAGAACTGTGAAAACTTTGTTGCAGAAATCCGATTTAGACACTAAAGAAACTGTAAATATTATTTTGAATGTTCATCCTGCATTCAATTTGTCTCCAAAAGACGCCCTGGATCAAGTAAAGAAAACTGTGGATGAGATAAAGAAAGCTTTGTGTTAAAGTAGCGTAGGTAAATACAATTTAATAGAAAATACCTAAGGTAATTCCTCCTCCAATGACAAAAATTGCACCCACCACGATACCTATAATTGCTCCTCTCTTCATAATCTCAAAATATGAGCGAAATTTATTGAATAAATTGACTATAACATGTTGAATAATTCTTCAAAATTCAAAGAAAAAATAAGTTAAGAGGAAATCTCCTCTGAATTTTCCTCAATTTCATCAGGTGATCCACTTGAACCCATCTTCCTCCAATCGGTAAACATATATGTTAAGATACTAACCATTAACATAACTGCCCCACAGAGGACAAATAAAAACCCGATTCCTCCCATCGGACCTGAAACTGGTGCTAATCCATCTGCAAGAAATCCTGAGCCTATCATTCCGATAGGAGTCGCAATACTCGAAAATACCATCATAAGCGATGACATCCTTCCCATTTTATCGATAGGAATTATCATTTGCATTATCGTTAGAAGCAACACGTTCACAATGGGGAGGAATAGTGCCATAAGAAAGCTAAAGATATAAATTAAGAAAAAATATGAGTCAGGAAGTAATTTTGGCAACACTAGCAAGCTATAACTAACAGATATTAAAATTAGTCCTCCTAAAATCCATTTTGACTGATTTTTCCATTTCTTTTTAATTGATGTAATTAGAGATCCTATTAAAATACCAGCGGGAAATGCTGCAGAAACATATCCTAATGTTAGTTGATCCCTTCCAAGTTCTGATGGCAAAAGAACATAATTTGGGAATAAAACATTAGTTGGTTGAAGCAACATGTTAAGAATCATCGCCAGAAACATCATGGATACGGCACCTGGGATTATTTTAAGAACAGAAAATCCCTCCTTTAAATCAGTCCAAAATGATGTTCCTCTTGTAT
>SDNX01000116.1 GCA_004524545.1 Promethearchaeota archaeon | reverse complement strand
GGATATTTGGAAACCTATCATAATAGAAAAACACAACCCCCTCCATCTCGGGTATACTTCTGGACATATCTTATATAAATGTGAATTCACTCCAAAATCCTACAAGAAATTACTTATCAAGTTGAATATTCGACATAAGGCAGCAATTTGGTTGAATGGCTCTTATGTCGGTGGTATGGTAAATTATACTGCAAAAACTGCAGCATTGTTTAAACCCGGTCCAATGAATGGTCCGGACTTTAAATTATTCGGAACTAGATTATTTGATTTAACTCCACAGCTGATTCATGCTAAAAATACTCTCTTCGTCATCACAGAATCTCTAGGACAATCTAAACACTTCTTTCCAACGAACGACTCCAAACTTCCTAGAGGAATATTAACTGCAAAATTCTCAAAACCAGTTCTCAATAAGAAATGGTATATTTCTGGAACAAATGTAACTAATTTGTCCGATCCATATGATACTGCAGGATTACCCGGAGAGAAACGAAATTATCATAAAAATGAGAATGGTAATGGTTGGAAATCCGTTGATACATGGAATATTTTACCGGATGATCAAATCGTGTGGTATACTACAACCTTTGGTTGGGACATTTCTGAAAATGAACGCACTCCTCTTCGAGTTCATCTTGAAGGAAAATTCAACTCTACCATATATCTTAATGGGCATTGTATAGGCCGATATTGGGGGGGTGCTGGTCCACAGCATGATTTTTTCCTTATGGATCATCTCCTCCAATCAAAAAATATCGTTACATTAGCATGTTGGACATCCATTCCAGATGAAGTAAAAATAGTTATTGAGCCTTATCGAATTGAACTCCGCAGCGGGAATATTAAGAAGGGTGGAAAAGAAGGAGTTAAAGAAGTTTTCGCTACAAAGACAAAAGAATTTATATTCTGAAATTTTTCATTTTTTTAAATTTCTTGATAACAAGTGGTTAGTTCAAACGATAAATAAAACACTTGGTATATATCTCTTATAAATCACAAATCACCCTAAAAATTGAAAAATTATGTCTGAACAACAACAAACTCAAAGAGAAATTGAACAGCATCTACATAGGCTTGGTCGTTTACAAAGTGAGTTAGCGACGTGGGTATGGCTTTCTATTTTCTTGTTTTGGTTAGTATTTCCCTTAGGCTTCTTAATATGGCGAAAAGTACAATATCTCATTGAATTAAGCAGACTAAGTAAAAAGGTAAAAGATTATGATCTTGAAAGAGCATTTCTCTTCCAATTTATTGGAGTAATTGTAACGACCGTTGCTTTTTTTGCTGGTTGGATCGTTATGATAATTGGATATGATGCTTTAGAAAAATGGGGTCGAAGATATGCAGAGCAACATCCTTCACCTCATATGAAAAGATATATCGAAGGCATTAAAACAATAAAACTTGGATTGATCCTATTCCCGTTAGTTATTGGGTTGTTTATTATTCCGATGGGTATGTCTAAAGCAGGAAATGCAATGGTTGCAGAATTTGGTGGTTATTCTAGTTCGGCTCATGTACAACCTGTTCAAGAAGCGCCTATGACAACAAAAATCCCAATCACACAAGAAGTCACCGGTTATAAAGCAAAATTCTGTGCTGCATGCGGAAATCCAGTAGAAAATGACTTAAAATTTTGTAAAAACTGTGGAACACCACTATAATTTTTTTTTAAATTTCTCTTTTTTTTTCCTAGATATCACTCTAGAGGGTAATAGTTCAAAGAAAACCATGCACTCAATTTAGATAAAAAACAAAAAGTCAAATTATTTATTACACACACCTTTTTTTTGGAACTTTTATACACACCCACCGCCTTGAGTTGGGCGCACTTTGCCCACTCACTCTTTCTTCTTCGTGCTTATTGATGCATCAGTTCTATTGAAATTCTGAATTCTGAGTAGATATTTTTGAGTGGAAATTTTTGTTGAAATTCTCTACTAAAAGATCATCATTTAATTGTTTCTCACTTTCAAGAAATTCTTTCAGTGCTTCACGCACGATCTCCGATCGGCTATTAAATAACCCTAATTCGATTAAACTCTCAAAAGCTGTTATATAAGCGTCTGGTATGTTTATTGTTACAATTTGTTTTTTCATATTGTTGGTTCACCGTTTTTCTTTCAAATTTATCACTGAAGAAGAGAACTGTTTCATATTACATACACTACCTGTCCCTCACAGGAATCTCCGTATTGTATGATTATTGCCGAACCCTTCTTATCGATTAAATCAATACACAATACATTTTGTCGGAGTATATAAAAATTTACTTGTGGATATGTCTTAATGGGATAATATCTCGATGTTATGAATGTATAAGCTGACCAATCGGATATTGGTAGACATTCCAGAATTTTCCTTTCCAATTTCAAGAATATCAATAATTATTCCTGATTTCATAAAATTTTTGGGATTGTGCACAATAGTATATTTGTGAGTCCAAGAAAAAATCCTCCTGAGAAAGAATATTCCGATCCTCGAGACTACTTTGACGGGGATGTGTTAACGTCATATGTTCGCTCAAAAAGTATGATGAATATTCAAGAGCAATTAATTCTAAGGGCTCTTCAATTATCGGGTGCGCACTCTCCTAGTTTAGTTCTTGATCTCGGAATGGGTGCAGGATTTTCTTCAGTTCCATTACATCTAAAAGGGTTTACCGTAATAGGAATAGAATTAATCTGGGATATGTTAGTGGAATATTCTATTTCCTAATTTAATCCTATTGCAGGAAATATGCTTAATTTAATGTTTCGGAAGAACACGTTTGATTATGTCTTTTCTGTGTCGGCGTTTCAATGGGCAATATCCACTTATGGGATAATTAACAAATCAGCTCTACACTTAATGGCTCAAAATCTTTATCGAATATTAAAGGGAAAAGGTACCTGTGTATTTCAAGTGTATGAATCTTCTCAATCTCTTTTGGATCAAGTATATTCTATCTTTATAGAAAAAGGATTTTCGGGCGAATTTGTCATAGATAATCCTCAATCCAAGAAAAAGAAAAAAATCTATTTAATTCTACATAAAAAATAAATCACACTTAGTTGCGAAATCATGGTTCCAAAAAAAGAAAGTCTTGATCGGGAATTTTATTTTGGAGAAAAAGCTGATTTTTATGCAAAATCCAAATGGATGGAACGAAATCAGATAAAATCTACAGCGAGAGCTTTGGCTCTCTTAGAAGACTCCCGAATGGGAGGAGAATTATCCAAATCCTCAGAACACTTATTGGTTTTAGATTTAGGATGTGGTACGGGGTTTAGTTCACACATTATTGAATCTGCAGGATTTCATATGATCGGCCTAGATAATTCTTTTGATATGCTGGAGAAACACATAGAAAAATCTGCTCCAAATAAACGGAATTTAGTGTGTGGGATGATTGAAGCCCTCCCATTTAGAAAAAACACATTTAATGTGATGATTAGCATATCTGCTTTCAATTTCATATTAGATAAAAAACTTCAAATTGATAAAAAAAGGGTTTTAAATGAAGTTGCAAATTTAATATATGAGATTTTAGAGCCCAATGGTAGAGTAGTCATTGAATTTTACCCAAAAAAAGTTGATATTCCTCTCTACATGGAAACACTGAAACAATATTTTGAGGGAGGACTTATAATAGATAACCCCAATCAGAGGAAAGAGCAAAAGTTTCTTATTCTTCGTCAAAAAAGACCCGATAAAAAGATCGCTAAATCAAAAATTTTTTAATTTATGGATAATAAGACGAGATAAATTCTAAGATCTGTTATCAAAAGGAACTAAAGAAAGGCAATATACTCTCACTTAATAACAGAAATGGAAAAATATTTACAAGAGTGTAATGAAGTGGTACAGAAAGCAAGAGTCCGATTAATGTCAGCTTCTCTTCCAGATCTGAAAAAGGTCTCGGATGAAATAGCCGATGTCGTAGAAAAGACACAAGATAAGATGTACGGTCCTATACGGCTACCTACGAAACGATTACGAATCACAACCCGAAAGTCACCCTGTGGGGAGGGTACTAATACTTGGGAGCACTACACGCTCAAAATCCATAAACGGATAATCGATGTGCTTGCGCAAGATAGGTCTATGCTTTTAATCATGAAAATTAAGATTCCCGAATCTGTTATTGTAGAAATCGAATTATTGGAGTAAATGCAAAATGAGTGACGAATATTCATCTGATATTGATATTGATAAAACTAATGTCATCACAAGAATCAAAAAACTTGATAGGAAATATGGTAAGGTCGCAAATATCGAAACTAAGATTCGAGATCCTTATATTGCTCCTTCTATTGAACAAAAGATTAGAGAAACTGCAGTAAAAAGCCGTGGATTCACTTCAATGGAACTCGCTCAGAAACACGATGTGCGAATTTCAGCAGTGAAGAAATTATTGAAGCAGATGGTAAGTGAAAACCTTATTAAAATTGTAGAATCCTCTCGACGGTTGAAAGTTTACAGAGGTATTCAAACAAAAGGTAATTAATCTTTATTTTTATTAGTCTGATTACATATGTTTGATTTTTTTGATGAACTTCTAAATAAGGTGGATTTAGAAGAAGGTATGGAAGGAATCCGCCAAATTTTACTACATGTATATCGGAATGGTTCAATTTCTGTAAAGAAACTGGCACGATTAACCCAAATTCCTGTTCCAATAGTAGCGAAAATCGTAAACATACTCAGTGAACAAGAATTACTAAATCGCTCACCAAATGGGGTGCAATATTGGGAACATGGGATGAAGTTTGTTGAAAAACAATTTGGATTTTTTGGGTTTGGTAATCAAAAATGTCCCAAATGTAAAAGCCGGTCTATTTTTATCTCTCCTCGGTATGACGAGATATTTGAAATTCTCAACCCAATTTTTCAAAATCGACCTTCGGTTGAAACGACTTTAGATCAATCTAAAAATACAGTTGAGACAGCGATTCAACGAGCGGGATATTTTTATGAGAAAGGTGCTTTGGAGGGTAACCACGTTCTCTTTATAGGGGATGATGATTTCACCTCGATTAGTGTTGGATTGCTTTCAAAAATATTTTTTCCCAACGAGCATATCACACTTATTCCCAAATCATTAACCGTAATTGATATCGATACACGCATTCTCGATGAGATCAAAGCAATATTTGCACAATTTAATATTCCTGTAGAATGTATTCAATATGATCTCAGAAATCCCGTTCCTTCTGAACTTCTGCATCGATTTGACACAATCATAACTGATCCCCCCTATTCCCAAAATGGATTAAGTCTATTTTTATCCAGGGCAATATCCTTCATGAAAAAGGAACCCAATAAAGATATATTTCTGTCCTTCGCACATCGTTCTCCAGATCAAACATTAGTAATGCAATCGATTTTAACGCAGTTAGGATTAGCCACACTAGAAATACTCCCTCGGTTCAACAAATACGAAGGATCAGAGATTCTTGGGAATGAAACTCAACTGTTACATCTAAAAACCACACGAACAACCAAAGATATAGTTAAACCCGATCAGCAGTATACTACCCCAATATACACTGGAGAAACTCATCCCTACATACGTCATTTTCAATGTACATCATGTAATAAGGTTATTGAGGTCGGACCAGACAAAGAGTTTCAGACAATCGAGTTACTTAAAGGAAATTCGTGTCCTCATTGTGGAGAAGTGAAATTCAAACTTATCGAGCGTATTTTAGCGATCGAATAGATTATTTTACTATATCCGATTTAAACTTGCAAATGTGTATCAAAACATTATCTACAATTCGTGTAATCAACATTTATCATATTTTAAAATAACACACAAGTTTTTATGTTGTTGAATAAATTTCTACTAAATCTACATGATGTTTTATATCAATATTAAGCACTGTTACAGAACGGATGAACAAGATTATGACTGTTTCAGAAGAAGATTATGAATATTTAACAAAAACTTTTGCTAAACTGAAAAATTATGTTGAATTAAAGGATTTTCGAACATTTTTATTATTCAATTTAATTGATGAATCCGAATCTATGATTCAGAAATTAATGGAAGGAGGAAGATCTCTCCGTACCATTCTGTATGAAAGCAAGGGTGCTTTTCTCTATGAATATGCTATGACAAAGGGTCG
>SDNX01000115.1 GCA_004524545.1 Promethearchaeota archaeon | reverse complement strand
GGACATGTACATATGGGATTCATGAGAGAAATAATTATAGGGGATGCCATTCAACGTTTGCTAAAAAAGAAACGAAAAGAAGTGAATTTCCGGATCTTCATTGATAGTTATGACGCTGCAAAGCGATTTCCTCCCTATATTGATAAATCCTATGCTGATAATTATGTTGGTCAACCATTTGCTCTAATACCTTCACCATTTAACGATATTGAGGCATCTTCCTATGCCGAATATTTTGGAAAAGAGTTAATCAATACATTTCCTGACTTTGGAGTGGATATTGAAACGATATGGACTCATTCATTATATCAACATGCTGAGATGCATGAGCAAATCCGTATCGGATTGCAGAAAGCGGATGAGGTAAAAAAAATCGTATTAACTCATCTAACTCATGCTATGTCGGATTCAGAAAAGGCAGAAAAATATGAGGATTATGAACAATGGATGCCGGCGATGGTAGTGTGTGAATCTTGTAATAGAACACAGATCAAAAATAGTAAAGGAGAAATATCTCCGAATAGAATTGTCAATTATGACCAAGTTAAAGACACTGTCACATACATTTGTCCAGCGTGTGAGTATTCAGGAGAAGTGAAGATCTCTAGTGGGTTAGTAAAGTTAAATTGGAGATTAGATTGGCCTGCAAAATGGGCTTTAAATCCAAAAAATGTTTATGAAGGATCCGGAAAAGACCATTTCACAAAGATAACGGGCTCTTGGGATGTAGCAACCGATCTATGTCATCAGATTTATGGGTATGAGGGTCCCGTAGGGCTTGGGTTTGAATGGGTACGTTTAGGAGATAGCGATATGGGCACGAGTAAAGGAGTGGTATTCATGCCGAAAACCTATCTTTCAATGGCCGAACCCGAATTATTACGCATGATCTTTTTAACAACAAATCCTTCACGTCATGTTTCCTTTAGAATTGAAGAGTTATCTCTATTATATGATGAATATGAACGTATTGAGCGTATTTATTATCAGCTAGAAGAACCTTTTGATCTAAAGAAAAAACTAGACGACTATTCAAACCGGTTGCAGAAAGCCCTGACCAAAGAATTAGAAAAAGAAGCATTAGAACAATTCAGTCTCTTAATACGGAATGAGCAAGATATTGAAAAGCGAAAACTACTTGCCAAAAATAAAAAAGGCAAAATTGAAGAAATGGTGAACGAGCAATTTTCAACTCGGTTTACGGAACAGCTGGAAAAATACAAAAAATCGGAGGAAGCAGAATATTCTCGCCAGCGAGGGGAAATTGAATTCTTATATCCTCTTATTCGAGCAAAAAATGTAAAAAAGGAATGCCCACCTCAAATACCGCACAAATTTTTAGTAAACATGGTCCAATTACGTAAATATATTTCCTTTGAAGAAATTCTTAACAAAGCCCAACAGACACAAGAACAAAAACAAATCCCTGCTATCATTTCCAAATCGTATATGAAAAAACGTCTTCAACAAACCGAAAATTGGCTAAACCATATCAAAACACTAATAGAAGAGACTGAAGATGCTCAAGAGAAAATCAGAATAGAAAGCAAGGTGGATCTTTTTGATGTACCAAAGACTGTCTCGAAAGCGACAATTGGCAGTTTTGATGAAAAACAATTGCTAAGTTTAAAAGAGTTTTCTTCATGGTTGAATCAAATAGATGAGTTTACCGAAGAAAATTTGAAAAATTCCATGATCCAAATTCGGGATAAGACCAGGATTGACGCGAAAAATTTGTTTCAAGCGATTTATATGGTGTTAATCGGACGTTCTGTTGGACCCAGATTAGGACCATTTATGACTTTAATGGATTTAAAGTGGATTCGCAAACGATTTTCCGTATTTGGTAAAAAATAAGCGAGAAATTAGTCTATAGAACTAGAGAGAGAACTAGAACTACAGCCATCGCTATTACTGCGACACCGATCATTATCCACATTCGTAATTTTCCTTTTTTATCCTTCTTTTTGACAAGATCTTGACATTCCTCAGAACAATATTCTTCTGCGGGATCTACCATCCGATTACATACGGGGCAGTGTTTGTGTGGATAAGTAGTAGTGGATAAAGTTTCAGAATCTTTCAATTTTTCGAATTTATAAGATTTTTTACTCATAGCGATCACAAAAGCGTAGTTGTAATGAAGTGCGAGTGAAAATTAAACTTTCTTGAATTAAATCTTGTAGAAAAAAATTAAAAAATTACGGTCCGTTAGGATCTTAATAAACGGTGAACTGTGAATAAAATGACTGAGGAAAATAAAAATAATACTCCTGAAGAAGAAATATCACAGGAAGCAGGTAAGAGTAAATTTGTCTTCCATTGCACACAATGTGGATGGTGCTGTGAAAATCGAGGTCCGATACCAATTACGTTTTGGGACCTTGAAATGTGGGCAAAAAATGGTGTCTTGGATAATTTTATGGCATATTTGAAAATCAATATCACGAGTACAGGCGGTTATGATCTAATTCTAGCACCTCTAAAATTCGATCCATACAAGAAGCTTATGGAGCAGCAACAAAAACTCATGAAAGAAATGGCTAAACAAAAAGCCAAAGAAGCCGCAGAAAAAGGTGGAAAGGTAGATTTAGAGCTCGCCGAGGAGAAACCCGAAGAAGAAACAGAACCAGATATTGATGAAATTAGGTGTCCCTTATTTAATTTAGAAAAACGAGAATGTCTGGTATATAATTATCGTCCATTAAGCTGTCGTACCTATCCGTTGGAATATGATGGAGAAGGTTTTAACATTATTGATGAAGATAATTGCGAAGGAATTGGTCAAGAACCTATGACGAAAGAGGAATTAAAAGAAATGAGAGATAATGCGAAATTAGCATATAACCAAATGGCGACTATGAAAATATCGATTCCTGTTTTGTTCAACGTAATTGGTAAAGATCCATTAATAAAACAACAGATTCAACAAGAACTCATTATGGAAATGATGCAACAGCAACAAAAAGCAATGGAAAGCATGGATCCCGAAGATAGAAAGAAATTAGACGAAATCTTACAAAAAAATCAAACAGCCACTGACGATACAAAACCCCCAGATGAAGAAAAATAAAATTTTTTAACACAATTCAAAAGGAGATACAATCTCCTTCCCAAATTTCCCTTTTAACTGATAAAGTTCTGCTCGAATCTTCTCCAATGTGGACCAAAATATTTCCGGTATTTCCGGTTCCGTTTTATAAAATAGTTCAATTCTGCCAAATTTCTCTAACAGCTTGTTTATCCGAATTGAAAATTGATAGGCATACTGTTCCTTTGTATAAATACGATTCAAAACATCTTGGAATAATTGCTTTAGATCTTTATATCTAGGAATATATCCTATTGGAGTTTTTATTGCATCATATTCTTTATGAATTCGTCCCTCAGCCCACAATATCCAGATCTTCTTATCGACTTTTTCATTACAATATGTGTTATCAATTTTGAGGAAATAGTTTGTAGCAAAAATTCTTGGGGCTTTTTTTAATCGTTTTCCAAAAGTATAATGGTTGCTAAGGTATTTTCCCAAAGATACAACTAGAAAATCTAAATTGGCCATGGGGTCGCATTTTCTTACTCCAGTTTTGCCAATAGTAGCAGAAGTAGTCTCTGATTCTATACTTGCACCTATGAATACACCATGTTCCCATGATAAACTTTCGCAAACGGGGACATTTGTATCGGAATCTCTTCCTCCATAAAAAATACCATCCACTTTAACCCCTTCGGGATTGTTCAAATTCTGATCAATATTCTGTAAGTCGCGGATTCGGATAGTATAACGTGCATTCGGATGAGATACATGAACGATGTTTCCTTCCTCATCTTTCACCCCTTTCTCCCACATTCCAAAATAATTACGACCAGTTTCCGGACAAGGAATTCCCATTCCTTCCCAATAGGTTTTCCCTTCATGTATTAACACATTGGAGAATATAAGTTCTCGAGGTGTCACAAGAACATGATGAATGAATGGATCATCACGAGGATTTACATCTTTAATAATTCCAAATATCCCTGATTCAATATTCACTGCCTTAGCGTATGACCTCTTATGATCTCGAATGTACGCAATATCATCTCCAACAACAGTTTGACCGGGAATCATTGCGGTAGAGGTTTTCCCACATGCACTGGGATAAGCCCCACAGAAATAGGTAATGCGGTTTTTTTCTGAGGGACGCACTCCCATTATAAACATGTGTTCAGTTAACCAGTCTTCGTTATTTGCCCTATATATTGCTAATCGAAGTGCGTGTTTCTTTAACCCTAAACTATTTCCAGCGTATTGATTATTTACGGATAATACTTGATTTCCCACTAAGTCAATATAAATCCGACGCTTATCAATGTTTTTAGACACGGAATTTTCAAGTTCTCCAGCAGAATGGATAAATAGGAAGAAATTATCACTACCGTTTAATCGTTTGAATTCTTCAAATCCTTTCCGGTAAAGAATATCTTCAGAATGAGCAATATAGAACGAATCGGTTATCTGCATTGCACATTGTGTAAATCGAGATTTTGCAGGTCCTAAAGCGAAAAAACATACTAGCATTTCCTTGCCACGCATGGCACCTTTCATTATTTCCAAGACTTCTGTTAGGCCTTTTTTCCGATCTAGAGTATTTATTCTATCACTCAGAATCATATCTTCGGTGATTAGGGTTCGAGAGTTTTCCTTGTCTCGTGCTTGATCATAATAACCGTCATAATGTACCGTATGACCTGGTGTTTCAAGTGGAATCTCTTCTCCTAACTCGACTGCTTTTTCTCTAATATAGGTGAAATCTTCTTCAGCATCGGTGATTACTTTTATACAGGATGGTTCTAACAATTCTGCGTATTTTTCTACAATAGAGATTACATGTTCATTTTTTAGTTCTTTTAATCGCTCTAAGGGTTGTCCTTCTAGATAAGGCATCGCATTCACTATATATACTGAGTAGGATTACAATTGATGATTTCAAGTATTAATATTTTACTGTAGCAATCTAATCTTAGAGTATTTACTCCGAATCTGTGGGAAAAAAAGGGGAATGATCGATTCAGTCCGATTCATCCCGAAATTTTGACAATTTCTGCTCCTCTTACTTTAAAAGTAGGATCGATATATAGTAAAAGCGCATGGCCATCATGATAATACGCTAGATTTACCAGATTTGAATCTGCATTTTCAATCATGCTGTTTCTGATACAAATATTCAAATTAGAAGCATATATTTTACATTGTGCCCGAACATAAGTAATTATCTGCCGAATGGATGATAGAATATCTTTGAATATTTCATTAAAACCAATAAAGGGATCTGCAAATTCACTTAGAAAGCCACTTAGAAAAGCATGAATATAGCAAATTGCTAATAGGATACTTGATAAAATACATCTATATTTGTCCAAGTTTTGCTTGACATTGTTTTGCGGTGTGTTTTTTTTTTGCAAAAATCTTCAGGAGATGCGAGATTTAAGGTTGCTATGATAGCCATTATTTCAAGATTATACTTTGGACTACCGAGAGATCGTTTTACCCATTGATAGAGATTTTCCCCTGATATCTTCGAGATATTAAGAAAATAGAGTAAATCTATTGTTTTGGTCTTTTGCATCATATTCATGCCTATTTTAACAATTTGATCTTGATTCCATCTGATTTTACGGCAAACTTTTACCACAATAGGGGCATACTAAGTAATTGGTATTGATTTGTTTCCCACAATACATACAATATGCTTTATCGGAGTGCATTTCAGTGTATGGAGATTGAGAGATTCTAGTTTGCCTTCTTTTTTTCACAATTGCGAATATCGCAACTGCAACGCCCATTAATGCCAACACAGTGATAATTGTTGGTAAATATTCTAGTAAATCAACCCATCCGAAGACAACGTTTACGAACATCAATATCAAATAGTCTTCAGATCCTCCATCCGTATCTCTAACTGTTATCCATAAAACAGAAAAATAAATGATCTTCTCTGGAGATTTTGACTGTTGAGATACTTCTACCGATCCACTTGCCCCAGAAAAATATAATCTGGAGGGTATTTCAAATTTACCTTCAAATTGTTCTAGGACACTATTATAATCAAGAATTGAAGTAGGAATGGAATTGGGATATATTAG
>SDNX01000114.1 GCA_004524545.1 Promethearchaeota archaeon | reverse complement strand
GGGAGGTTTTCTAAAATAAAATACCTTATATACATCGGGAATTTCATTTCTAATCTGGTTGATAAAATGGAGAAATTGATTTTCATATAATTCCAAGTTGGGATCGGCTTCTTGGATCACTTTCGTTAGCATTGCAATTTCCTCTCCCCCACGTGCCCAAGGAGAGGGCAAAGAAAATACCATATTCACGGTTCTCATATCCACGCTGAAGAAATGAGTAAAAAATCCTGGTTCAGCAGTATCCAATAAGCTTTTAATTTCGTTTAGGTGACCTGGATCAATGGAATCTACGATATTCTCAGGTTCTGTTAGTAAAATATCCGGACCGAGAACTGGATGGAAGTAGGTTAAAATTAACATTTTCCTTTTTTGTCACCATTAT
This sequence comes from Promethearchaeota archaeon, assembly GCA_004524545.1. Lineage (GTDB taxonomy): Archaea > Asgardarchaeota > Lokiarchaeia > Sigyniarchaeales > Promethearchaeaceae > AMARA-1. Next base: position 5,836 of record SDNX01000114.1, on the reverse strand, counting down.
AACTGCTTTATCATAATCACTTGGATAATCCCTATATCGTTAAAAAAATCATCAATTATAAATCAATTCACTCATCCTTGTACGAATAAATATCACAGACCCATGTTTTTCCACCATTTAGTTCAATTGCTTTTTTTACTAGACCTTGTTTACCAGGACAAATGGCTTCAAAAGCACCTCCACCACCTGCTCCCATTTGTTTAGCTCCGAAAGCCCCCGCTTTAATGGATTCTTCACATAATCGGTTAATTTTAGGGGTAGTTGCTTGTAAAATCTCCTCTTGTCGTTGGTGTTTTATCATTAATTTCCCAGCAGTTTTAAAATCTTCTTCGAGCAGTGCTTTTTTTCCTGCATACACAATCTGTTCGATTTCAGAGAAAGCTCCAATTACATTTGGTTCGTTATTTTCTATCTCTTTTTTTACACGGTTTAATATTATGGAAGCTTTTCTCTCTTCCTGGCTATTCCCTACTACTAAGGGTAGAGATTTAATGGGTAATTGTTCAACAGTGGGAGTAGAACCCGTTTCAATGAAATTTACACCCCCAAAAGCAATTGCGAATTGATCCATCCGACCACACATAATTCCTAAGTCATCGTGCTCGCAAACATATGCTAATTCAGCAATTTGTCCATTTTCCATCTGCATATCATACATCTTATTAAGTCCCTTTATCAACCCTACACTTAGCGCTGCAGAACTAGATAATCCCCCACCGATAGGAATTTCGGAATAAACTTCTGCTGTAAATCCTGACGTAAGGGATTTTTTCAAGCGTTCTACAATTGCACTCCAATATTTCAATGGATGGGTAAAATCTGGAGTATTATGGAGATGAAATTCTTTTGTAAAGTCCAAATTCTTACTATAAAACTTGATGAGGTTGTCTTTCCTCTTTGTAATTTTTATGTGCATTAATAAATTAATAGCTGCAGCGATAACAGGTTTCTCTAATAAATCTACTTTGTCTCCGAATAAGCATATTCGTCCAGGAACGATAACCAAATACTCTTCCATGATGATCAGTTTGGTAGGATCTGTGTTGTTAAAACAATAATACTCAATTTATAACTATTTTAAATGGAGTAGATTAAATTTAAAGGACATTTCCTTTATTAGTACTGTATGAGGAAATTCTGGAAGGACATCTCGACAAGTGTATTCTTTTTGATTAGTTCAGTAATTCTAATTATTTCAGAATTTACACCATGGATAAATCATCTATATTCTCCTTGGTATTTATATCAAAATGGAACGGAAGCAGTATACATATACATATTTCCATTGATCTCATCAAGCATCGTAGTGGTTCTGGCAATTATTCTATTGTTCAATCATATAATCAAATTGAAAAAAGCGATTATTTCGATTATCGCATTTATTGCTCAAAGCTTGAATACTTTATTTCTTATTGTGATATTCACAGAAAATGGAATAGAAATTAATTCATACAATTACGGAGTATTCCTAGGGATTTCAGGCTTCGCAATCCTTTTTTGGGGTTTATTTTGGATACTTATACAAGAAAGCAGAGAAACTATTCAAAAAGCATAAGGAGACGAGAAAATGGAGAGTGATAAAAAACTAAATGCAAAGAATGAGGGAAATGCTCCAAGTGATGACTTATCATCTCCAGAGTCGGAAGAATCCTTTTATTATGCGTTAAGCCATGAGATCCGAAGAAATATTATCAGATTGATAGGAGAAAACGGGAAAGGTTCTTTTACTCATTTCAAACGCTCGTTAGAAGTCAGTACGGGAACTTTATATCATCATCTTGATGTTTTAAAGACTCTTGTTGTTCAAGATGAGAAAAAGAAATACATTTTATCGACTCTTGGAAAACATGCTTACGATTTTTTAATTAAAAACTACGATTCCATGGAATCCACCAAAGTTGAAGAACGCAAGACGGTTTCAAATTTCGTAAATTGGATTGTCAAATTAGCTCCAAAACGCCTCATTGAGTTTATCAATAAAAAAGTCTACTTCGGTTGGATTATCTCAGGAGCGATTCTACTTATTTTTTACACGCTGATCGCTCTGGCAGGAGTAAATCCTTCATATATTTTCTTTCTTCCCTATCAAGATCCATTAACAATTGGAGTTAGATTCTGGCTGGGAGCGAAATTTCTAATATCATTAGTATTAGTAATCGCATTTTCTGAATTATTGTGCAGATTTTTGTACAAAAAAAATGAGAATACAATCCGGTTCGTCGCAACATTTTCAGTTGGATTATACCCCATGATTATCTATTTGATTTTCCATACAATTCTTGCGCTGATAAGCCCCGAATTTGTAGAAGGAATCACCATGAAAATTATTATGATTGCGTTTCAAATATGGACGATTCTGTTGATTTCCTATATTCAAATTGTTACTAAATTCATCAAAATCGAACGAAGTTTACTTATCACCTTTCTCATTCACTACATCGCATTTAACATACTCTTATTTACCTCACTGTAACTCAATTGTGTTTTGGTCGGTTTTTCGAAAGGATTTAGAGCCGTGAATTTCTTCCTTAATCTCACCCTCAAACAAACTTTCAAGTATATTATGTTTGTTTTCACGAAAGAGTTCCGATATGGCTATGTACGGGGTAGTAACACGAGGATTTACATCAATTATGGAATAATTATTCGTTTTTTTGTCGAATAAAAAATCGATACCAAAAAATCCTGTAAAGTGGAATAGAGAACATATCGTAGATGCCGCTTCATAAATGGTACGTCGAATCGAAGGAGAAATTTCAGTGTAGGGGGTACTTCCTCCTAAATAATGTATTTGACGGGTTTGTGAAGAGTCTGTAACAGGAGAAAAATTAATATGCTGAGTATTTATGGTAAAAAATGTGACATTTCCATTTTTGCTTGAGATAAATGCACTCAAAGGGATTCCAATTGCTTTCTGTTGTATCAGAAGGTTTTGATTTGAAGATCGTTTCAAAATATCTGAAATTACCATTTCTATACTCTCTGAATTATCCTCTAATTGTATGCTATAGGTGTCTGTTGCTCCTACTCCATCAATTGGTTTAATAACGTAATCTTGATGAGAAGGATCCAAAATTGTGGAGTATTCTGTAATTTTACATGAATGGGGTGAGATAAATCCATACTGCATTAGAAAGGATTCCGTTTTAATCTTATCCGTAAAAATTGAGATTGCAGCTGAAGGAAGGTTTAACATTTTTTGATGGGATTGAATCAGAAATTCTGCATCTCGAACCAAATCCTCAAGAATGTTTGAAAATTCAGGAGCTATAATCAAAATATATTCAAATTTTGGAATAAGATGGGTTAATTGAGATTTCACTTGTTCATTATGAGCGATTTCAGTATACGCTAATTGGGAATTTTTGAGTAAATTTGAATGACTAGATTTAAATGGTTCTATAACCCGGGAATCAATCAGAGTATAAATTTGGAAATCCAATGAAGCAAAATCGGTTATCATAGAGGAAAGCATCCCAAATCCTTCGGGAATTAAAAAATTAAAATCTTGTACGTCCTCGATCCCCCCTCCTGATATGTATTCAAATATTAGGACCCTTTTCAATCTACTCATAGAATAAAAAAAAGCATATTAACATTTGAAGATATTTAAACGTGTCAATAGATGATTACTATGGATAAACTAATCGTAATTGGACCATCTTCTCAATTGTTAGGAATGCGAACGGTCAATAAAACGGGTCTTGATTTTGTACAAACTGAATATAAGACATTTCCTGACGGAGAATGTTATATACGGATAAAAATAGACGATGAATCAGTAATTGCGGGAAAAGAAATAATTGTGATTCAAACATTGGGTGCAAGTAATCGTGCAGACCAAAATCAACGATTATTGGAATTAATTATGATGATTTCGTCCTTAAAACGTATGAAAGCGAAGAAAATACGAGTTTTTGTTCCTTATTTGGCTTATGGACGCCAAGATAAAGCTTTTCGTCCGGGAGAGTCTTTAATTGCACATGTCATATGCCATATGATCGAAAACGCAGGTGCAGATGAGTTTTATACAGTGGATATTCATGCAGACCATGTCCTAGAAACCTTCAAAATTCCTGCTTTCAACTTAAACCCCATGCAACTTTTAGCAGAATATGTTAAATCAAAGGACCTACAAAATCCAGTTGTGGTGTCTCCCGATAAAGGAGCGGTACAACGTAGTAAAAGTTTTGCCTGGTTTTTTGGTAGAGATGTTCCCGTTGAGGTTTTTTCCAAGGAGAGAGATGTCATAACTGGAGATATTAAAATGACGGGTAAATTAAATGTGAAAAATATGGATGTGATCATTGCAGATGACATAATATCTACAGGTGGAACCATGGCTTCTGCAATTAAAATCGCCAAAAAATCTGGTGCTCGTAGGGTTTATGCAATTGGTACTCACCCTTTATTGATTCAAGATGCAATTACACAAATAATAGATGCAGGAGCAGATGAGATCGTCGGTACGGACACAATAAATAACCCATTTGCACAAGTTACTATGGCCAGTTTATTAGCTGAAGCAATTTTAAAATGAATTACATTATTTTTCTTACTACATCTCCATTTGGGGAGGTTTCAGAGAATATTTCTCCTTGAAATTTCAATAATTTGGTAATGTGAACATCTTTCCACACATGATTTGGAAGTCCTGCTTTCTCACATAATCTACTGAGATATTGCTCTTTTGTCCAATTCCACTCGACAGGTACTTGAGGTAGGAATAGAGCACCCCCAAATCCTTTTTTATCTTGGATGATTATCCCATCTCTTCCAATTACGATTGCATCTAACCGTTCTTCTTTGGAATGTGCTTTAACTTCAACGGGAGGTGTTAATGCTGTGATCTCCACAATTAGATCGTCCAATTCTGTACTACTGACAGATGGAAATCGGGGATCTCGGGTTGATGAATCAATTGCTGCATCAATTACAGCTTCTACTAATGGTTGTTGAGGATAAGGTCGTCCGATGCATCCTCTTAGATCAAATCTTTCAACGTTAGGTCGGTAAATATTTAGAGTAACAAAAACCCCCGAATTAGATCTAAGTTTAAAGGGGGTATCTACAGGAATCTGAATTTTCTGTTTATTTTTGATAAATGTTTCCATTGATTTTCTGGCTAAACGAACCAGAAAGATTCCTTCTTCATCAGTATATGCGTATTTTTCACTCATCATCAAAAGAATGGGAAATATTTAATATAAATTAATGGAGTAATTTCTGTATGGCAATCGAAACTTACGAACTTGAATTTGAGTTTCTGGGATTAGATAGTTGTTTTGGATATTTGGAAAGAATAAAAGCTCCCCTAACGATTGAGAGAATATCCAGAATTTTACCCATAAAAGCATCTGGACGATTTTACTTTGGAGGAAAGGATTATTTCATGATTCCTATCGGGATTAAAAAGGGTTTAGAACATCCTACTGAAGAAGTAGAAGAGGGGGATTTAGTATACGAGCCGAATTCTGATTCAATATTCATTTGTCTTAAACCGGGAAAAATGAGTATGAAGGTAACCAAGCTTGGAAGAATAACCGAAAATCTCGAAGCTGCGAAAAAACTTGAAAAATATTCCCCTGTGAGTGTTAGACAAAGAAAATAGGATTATTTCTTTGTGGATTTTGATTTGTAACAAGATAAGATTTTTTCTTTGATTTTTGTGGAGCTATTCAAGGGGAATTGTGTGTCCAACTCTGAGAGTCTACGAAAAATTGTAGGAGCACCAAGTTTTTGTGTGTCTTCTTCATAGCGATCTTGATCTCCCCACTGATTGGGACCCAACAGAAACAGATCTGGTTTTAGCTCAACTATTCGATATAACCAATCT
>SDNX01000034.1 GCA_004524545.1 Promethearchaeota archaeon | reverse complement strand
TCTAATGAAATTCCATAATACCACCTCAAAAGGATGTTCCTCAACTCCTTGCTTTCCAACAAGAAGCGGAATCCCATTACGAAGATCTTCAATAATGTCTTGAATCTCCTGTAGACCAAAAGTTCAGGAAAACTCGATAATCCCGTGTAAGTAATTAAACATTTAGTGACATTTTTTATAGATTGACGCATCTTGATTGAGATTCACTAACAAAAAATGAACATAAATACATTCCTCCACCGAAATTTCGCCCTCAATAGGAATATACGGTTCGATTTCATCTGAAAACAAAAAATCCAGAACTTTATTGAGCAACTGAGTCATATCTTTATATCCTGTTTTTTAAATGTCATCCATCGATATAATTGCATTGAAAGCCTCTTGAATAGGTACGTTCTATACAATTAGACTCGAGAGCGAAAAAATTAAAACCCATCAACAATATTGTTGATTTACTTCTTAATTCAAAAATGGGCAATTAGCTCAGTTGGAAGAGCACTGCCTTGGCATTTTGGGTTAAATATATTAACTCATTCTCCAAACTGGCAGGGGTCGAGGGTTCAATTCCCTCATTGTCCACCATTTTTCTTTAATTCTTTCACTTCGGCATTTGTTGGTCTTTGAAATGAATAAACAAAGGAGTTAATAATGGCTTTTCTTCAATAAGGCGAAAGTTTGACTAATGATTGGTATCTAGAAGATGTTTACTCCCGCGATAATTGAAAAAATTAAACCGATTACAATAAAAATAAACGTAATCCAACAAGCACCCCGTGTGTATTCATTATCGCAATTAGGACATCGTTAATTACTTGTTTAATGGCTTTTCTTCAATAAGGCGAACACTTGGCTATTAACCGCATTTAATAATGGACCAGAGAGTTTCAGCAAGGTTCCAGCTTCATCCATTATGGTAGTATCTGAGACGAACATCGCTTCACTAACTACGGAGCCAAAAATCGTCGGAGGTAAATGCACGACGGGATAATGTGCGTCTTTTTTAACATCGGGGATATTTGTAACTATATTCCAAATTTGCTTCTTGTCAGTTGTGCGGCAGATGTACAATTTATCGAATTCGGGATGTTTTTCAACACGGGTTACTTGAACCGAAAATGTGTCTAATGCATTTCCCGCCTGTGGTGGAAGTTGAATTCGGCGTGGAAAATCACGGAAAATACTGAGAACGTATTCTATCTCTTTCATCATTAGAAGATCTTTTGGGTTATCAGGTTTGTAAATTACAGCATTCTTTTCTTCAGTGATCATTTTCTCGATTTTGGAAGTATTTTCATAAAATTCCTTGAATTCCGGCATTTCTACAATTGCGTCGGGTTCCAAATAGCAGTATTTAATTGTTTGAAGAAGAGTGTGTGAAGAATGTTCTAATAGTTGAATAGCTTCTCGATAAAATCTAAATTGGAATTTAAAACGCTTCATACGCAAGGGTTCCATAATCCGCTTGATTGCATCTTCAACAATTAAAATTCGATAATCATTACCGGTATCCATGAAAAGAAAAAGGGTTGTTGGAGTTAAAGAACCTTCCTAATTTTAACTTAATTTCTTGCGGGAATTACTTCAATTCCACCCATATAGGATTGCAACGCTTTTGGAATGTTGATGGATCCGTCTTCATTTTGATTATTCTCCAGTAAACAACACATGAAGCGTTCAGTAGCAATTGCTGTGGAATTTAGTGTATGAACGACTTCATAAGTATCGGGGTCTCCAAGGATGCCAAATCGAACATTAAGTTTACGAGCTTGATAATCACGACAATTCGTTGCTGAAACTAGCTCGCGGTAGGTATTGGAGGCAGGAAACCATGCTTCTAAGTCGAATTTAATGGAAGCGTTGTCGTTTAATTCCCCTGAAGCGATGTTTACAATTCGGTAAGGAATTTTGAGTGCTTTGAAGATACTCTCCGTAAGTGCAATCATTTTTTCATGCATCTCGGGGGAATCTTCGGGTTTACAATATACGTACTGTTCTACTTTCTCAAATTGATGAACGCGAAAAATACCGAGCGTATCTTTTCCATGCGACCCAACTTCTTTTCTAAAACACGATGAAACCCCTCCGTATCTAATAGGTAACTCGTTTTCGGCAATAACTTCTCCTCTATGCAATGCAGCAAGAGTTTGCTCAGAAGTAGCGATAAGATACAAATCTTCTCCTTCAATCTTGTAAAGTTGCTCCTCGAAATCGGCTAATTCAGCAGCTTCCTTTATCACATCATATCGCGCAAAAAATGGAGTCCACATTGGGATATATCCTTCTGCAATGAGATAATCCAGTGCAAAACTGATCAACGCTAAGTTAAGTTTCACCATTTCATTTTGAAGATAGTAAAACCGATTACCGGCTATTTCGGCAGCTTTTTTCGTATTCGCTCCACCAATAACTTCAACAAGCTCAACATGATTACGTGGTGTAAATTTGAATCTCTTTTTTCTCCCCGATTTCCGAAGTACTACATCTCCAGTTTCATCTTCTGCAATGGGGACCTTAGGGTCAAGAATATTGCCTACTTTATAGCGGTATTCATCTCGTTCGACAAGTAATTCTTTCGTCTTGGGTTCTTCTTCTGTAATTTCATCACCGATTTGTTTAGATTTAACTTTTAAATTTTCTATATTTGCTTGGATCTTCTTTTTTTCTTCAGAGGAGGCTTTCTTCAGTGTTTTATAACTTTCAGAAATTTCTTTGGTAATTTTATTTCGTTCCTTACGGAGTTCCTGTACCTTCTGAAGGCTTTCTCTCCATTTATTATCCAAACGTATTACTTTGTCAACATTTTCCGTTCCACGGAATCGCTTTTTCTCCGATTCTCTTATCAAATCGGGATTTTCTCTAAATAATTTAATATCTAACAAATTCGGTCAACCCAAGGAGACTAAAACTCACTAAAATTAAGATTTTACTAATCCACATGGTGCATGAAGATCTTTATTGATTTCCATCAGAAAACACTTCTAAATGACTATCCATTCAAAGCATCGTATTTTTCTTTCAATTCTTCGTAATCATTTCGCCATCGTTCAATTTCTCCCATAAGGTTTTGCACGATTGAGAGCATCTGACCCTTGGAAAATATATCATCGAGTCCCGTATCTAATTTCTGAGTTTCAGCCCCACGAACTTTCAATTCTGCATCTAAATAAAGAGTAGAGAGAACATCTTTCGCATCCCCATGAAGATAAAAATAGGCAAACGGGAATTGTATATGTTTCGAAGCAAGATCATCTGGTAACTGGACATTATGCACAGTTTTACACGTATCACACTGATAGCTTCGAGTAACCATCTTCATAATACCTAATAAAATTCTAATCACTCTTAATAATATTCGGCAAAAAATTGGTGCTAAAAAGAAAAAGAGAAAATTGCCAACGATTGATTTGAATTGATTAGAAGATTTTAACAAGTAATAAAATGATACATAACAGTATCCCCAATCCTCTAACGATGAGTTGAATTCGAAATTTCTTATCATTTTTAATCCATTCTTTTAGATGTTTCATCTGGTTAATAGGAACAGTGATATACACGAAAATCCAAAAGACAACACCCAACCATATTATTGTGACACAAATCATTTCCATAATGAGCAACGCGTTAGGGGTGGCAAAATATACCCATCCCCAAATAAATTCAAGTGTGGATAGATAGAACAGTAATCCAATAGCAATTACATCAATAAATGATAGTTTCTTGGATTTATTTCCACCTCGTTGTGAATCTTTGTTATTATATCCTGTAAAATATCCAAATATCTCAGTGTCTTGTTGAAATGATTGGAATACCAAAAATATTCCATATGTGATTCCGACCATTGAAAGATCCGTCCCCCAGAGAAATTCCAAAGATAATCCTATTGCTGAGAATAGAATCAATCCTATTCCTCCAAGCATTCTGAAATTTAAAGATAAATTCTTTTCTCGAGAGTGTGATTCTTTTACTAAATCGAACATTTGTGGAACAGATTTATTTCCATCAAGTGAAACGGGCAAGTAATTAATTGAATATTTTTTCGTATCTGATCGAAATGTTAGGGTATGGGTGGGTACTAAAACAGTTAGGAATACACCTAAGATATTGATAATTCCGGTTAACAGCATCATGGTCGGAAGAATATCATCATGAGATAGATGTTCACCAAATAGGGGGATTCCAAACTGAAGCACCCTAATTCCTATCGGAATAAAAAGGAGAATCCATACATGACGTAATTTCAATCCCGTATTTGTGTGCTTGATTTCTCTGATTGAAGATTTGTTTAGTTCGGTTACAAATGGAAATAATAATCTTCGCTCTTGGATTAAATAGGATTCATCTGTAAGGGAAAAGGTCACCTGTTTTGATGCATATATACAATAAACAATCATTATCGCGCCAACAATTAATGGTGCTAGCCCGATTGTCCAAGCAAATGAAATTCCTCCTAAGAAAACCGCCGATCCTTGTCCTATATGGGTACCTATACCGTCTTCACCGGGGTGACCAATGTGGTATCCCAAAAATTTGAAGTCTAATATACCAATTATAAAAAATGCCAAACCGGTTATTAAATAACTCCACGGAATTGAGAGGATAGTTGTTGATTCACCTGAACTCCTACGTTTCAGGTAAGTTATTCGATTTTCCATCTTAAGCAACCTCCACATATCCGAAATATCTCAAAATATAGTATGGCAGGGTGAATGATGCTCCTGCGTATTGAGTGATATAATTCGTTGTGTCATACACATGCACACCGTCTTCTTTGTAAGGATTTTGATTCCATATTGTTTCTTTGGGTCGCATCATATCCACAGTGGCTGGTTTGAGAAATCTATCATCAAAAATTGCGTCTTGGAGCCCGTAAACCAACCATTTATAAAGTCCCCCGAACCATGTATTGTCAACAAAATTCTTCCATTTCGCAATATTCGGATCAATTACCGTCCATTCAGCTCCTAAAGAGGTTCGATTAATTGTAGAATTATAACCTCCAATAGTCGTGTCAAAAGGCACTAACCCTCGTTCAGAGAACCTCCATAATTGATCTAACACATCCCATCGTATGGAGTCAAGATCATAATGAGTAGTTCTGGTCGTTCGTGCTGCTCCAGCTAAATACAGTGCATTTAGCATTGCATTGCGATGTCCACGATAATTTGTGTAGGTTTTCTCGTGAAAATTCTTGAAATATAAATTAAGAATATCTTGGTCATCTTCGACTAAGAAAAGTCCAAGGAGAACAAACGAATTGAAGTAATGAGAATAGTAATTATCAATTGAATCAGTCGGCCCGACGACAAACACATTTTCCACTTTTCGTTCTTTTGCAAGATAATAATGATGTAATTGTCGATATTTTTGATTAGTTGGCTCCACTATCATTGCTAGCTTAGTTAATAAGAGTTTCCAAACAAAAGAGCTTGGAGGTTGAAAGTGTACACCATCTGGTTTACCTGGATCTTCAACTCCTCCCATATGCTGCCAAAAGCTACTGAGCATTCCTTCCATCAATTGCAGAATGATTTGTTTGGTTATGTTTTGGATATCCGGTTCTGGAACTAAGGTTAACAATGCAGCTAACCCGCCGAAATATGCAGCTAACTCATCTTTGCTAGTATATAGGCGCATTCTCCACTGAGAATAATCCGTTCCGGAAGCATCTATCAATTTTCCATTAGTTCCGTTAAAATGACGATAAGATTCATCACTAAAAATTTCCGAGTAATTTCCATCATTCCATCGATCGGGCGGAGCATAAAATCGTGCTACTATTTCACCTGGAAACGTAGGTCCCAGCCCTCCATTCGGCACCTCGATGAAGAGGCGCATAGCGTCTACCATTCTCCGAATCAGATACAAGGAATAGTCTTTTTCGGCTCCAGCGGGGAGGGTGGCATATCTAAGGCACGATGCGACAAGATTCTCTATGGTGTGTAATTGACCATTATCAGTGAAATGATATAGAACAACATCCCCAGTTGTCGCATTTTTTGTGATTGTTTGAGATATATTGAGGGGTATATGTTCATGCTGTAGGTGCTCGAATTCTGTTCCGATTTCTTCCAAGCGACTAATATTAATATCCGCTAGGTTATAAAACTCGTCCGTATCTGGGGCAACTTCCATAAAACTGGTTAAATCTGGAACCATAATTCCAAAGTAGACGCCTAAATACACTCCACCGAATGCAATAGGCAAAAGTATTATTGTAGCCAAAATGATTCTTCTTGGAATTTTATTCTTTAATTTTTGGATTCTCATTCTTTGGTTTCCTCATGAATTTTATTTTTTTGATGGATTCTCGTAATTAACTGCATATTGAACTTAAGAATTTTTAAAAATACGCGTTATATAGCATTTGTAAAATACCCAACAGATCCATCAAGAGGTAATTACTTAACAGAAGAACCACATACTACCATAAGTATGAATATTCGACAGAGACATATGCTAAAGAAAGCAGACATAAAAGAGCTAAAAACTACGTTATATGAGTTGTTCGATGAGGTTGTTATCAATGAACTGCTTACTGATAAGCCAAAAGTGGAATTTTTAAGGCTCGATAATAAAGAAGAAATTATCGTAATCAATAATATTCTTAGTTTTTGGATTACACAAGGACGGTACATCCCGTGTTTAACCTTGTTGCTCCAACCAGATATAAAATTTGAAATGAAATCCGTTACTGTGGATAAAGGAGCGATACGTTTCGTTGCGAACGGTGCGGACATCATGCGCCCTGGAATTACTGTTATTGATGACACTATACAAAAAGGGGATATCATTAAGATTCAAGAAGAAACCCATAGAAGGTCACTGGCGGTTGGAATGGCAATGTTCGATGCTGCTGAAATGCAGAAAATGACAAAAGGTAAAGTTATAAAGACTATTCACTTTGTAAATGACCCAGTCTGGGAATTCTCAAAAACGTTCCGATAGTGTATGGATTTTTATCCTTCTAAACTAATTTTTGCAGTCGGGTGTTTTTCATATCCGAAATAGCGTCCATGCATCCCATGTAAGACATATTCAGATTTTTCTCCCATTAACGCACCTGAAAAATCACCTACGGCACCACGAATTATTAGCTTTTTATGATCAGGGAGAAGGTAACCTACATAATCTAATGAAAAACCTACAGTTTCGGAAAAATCCGCATTCTCATCTGCCAACATGGATTCTGATTCGGCTTTATTCAAAATAACATCGCAAAAATCCGTTATATCAAACTCTAGTTCATCGTATTGTTGAAATAACTTATTGATCATCGCATTTACATAAAGTCCGGCTAATACAGGAAAGAATGGCTGCTGTGAATATTTCAACAATTCCGTATTAATGAATTTGGTCAATTCCCCGGGGGTAAAGGGTCGCATAGTTTCTACTAATTCAACGAAATCTTGATATACTTTAAAAATCTTGTCCAAAATATAATCGGGAGTGTCAATTGTCGCCATTACAACCTCTGCAAGCAATTCACGGAACCGAAACACTTCTTTAGACCCATCGATTAAATCTGCAATGACCAAATTCGTTCACTATCTTTATAAATGGTGTACTTGCTAAATTTCCTTCTCTCCATTCAGAATAGGTGTTTTACAGATGCTTCTTGAATAATTCACTACGGATTTGCACTTTCTTTTTCGCATCGATATCATAATATTTCCAAAACAGAATTATCCCAATTGCCATAATTACAGTTGGAACCAAAGCGAGTTGAAATCTTAAACCTAAACTCGCTAATGCGTCTTGAGTTTCTGCTCCTGGAGTGAATCCGGTAAGTTCGTGGATTGCCCAAAATGTAATCGCTTGTATTATTATGCCAAATCGAGCAAAAAATGTCCTAACACCCACGATAAATCCCTCTTGCCGTTTCCCGACCTTTGCGACGAGTTCATCCATGACATCACTCAATATTGGTTGAAGTTGTAAGCCGAATGTAATCTGACCAAGAGCCATTAATGCGACAAAACCCATTACAACAATGTAATTTGAGATGAATAGAAATGATATCCCCGCAAAAATTATGATAATACCCCCCACAACAATCATTCTTCGGCTTCTAAATTTTCTGGTAAGCCAATTCACTAAGGGAATAGAACACAATCCTATCACAACGGCTGGGAGGAAAATCAAATATTCTTTTACAGGTTGTTGTACTCCATTGATAGTGATTAAAAATCTATTTAGATAAGGGATTGATCCTACCATCATTAACGTTAAACATTGGTAACATACAATTAGAACCAAATAAATGACATAATTATTGTCTTTGAATGCGATTTTTAACGTTGAGAAAATCGGGTTTTTTTTCTCACAACATTCTTCTTCCTTGGTCATGATTACCTCCTCTACACAATGTTCTGTACGTCTTGCCATTTCTGGAGGTTCGATCGTCCCCCACCACATTAATAATCCAAACCCAATTCCTACGATGCTCGTTATTCCCGCACCCAAAAGCCATGTTAATTGGTTATTATAATCTCCTAAAATGCTAGGTAGTGTTGTTCCTAATACTAAACCCACTGTAGAAAACATAATTCCGACCGTGGCCTGACGCCGACGTTCCTTATCCGATCGAAATTTTTCGGGAAGAAATCCAACAAAATTTGTTCCGAAAATCGAGAAGCAGGTATCATAGATGATACTTGTTACAAGCAACCAAAGAGTTATCCAAATAGCTCCTTGTTCCGGATCAAATGGTGGGACTGCAAAAATAAGAACTAGAGAGATCCCGATAGGAATAATTGCACCTAAAATCCAAGGTCGGCGTTTTCCATATTTTGTCCACCAACTTCTCGGTTTGTCGGAAATGTATCCTACCAAGGGGTCATTGAACATATTCCAAAGAGCATATAAGATTATAGCGCCAGATATCCATTTAGAATCCAATCCAATTTCATTTTCGTAAAAATCAAAGACTCTAGACCCGAAAGCAACTAGAAAAAATTCCGTTATCAAATTCCCAAATGAAATAGATAGATAAGTGCCTTTTGAATATCTATCTGTCTCGATCTTTTGACCATTGAGTTTTTCCACTGCTTTCATGTCCGCCTATTGATTTATAATTTGCATATAAATAAGTGTTATCCTTTTATACTGATGTTTTGAACCCTAAAAACTTAGTTCTCTTTTCGGCAATTTTTATAACTCATGAAGAGTTAAACCATATAATGTCTCGTCCTCAATATCAACCCCGACAAGAGAATCAAGAACGTTCACTAACCTCGTATTTGAGCAAGTCACTTAACAAACCGATCATGGTAGCGATCAAGATCCGAAATCGCTTCATCAAAGGAACGCTAAAAATGTATGACATGCATCTCAATTTGATTATTGAAAACGCTTCAGAGGTCACAAAGTTGCGAGATGGAACCAATAATGAGGTTCAATACAAAATAATAATCTTGCGTGGCGATTCAATTAAATTTGTCGAGACTTCTGGGAAACGGATCTATGTATCTGATGACGAGGAAAAGGAATTTTAATTTCGAAAAAAATAAATGAAATGCTTAATAGACAGACAAAAGAAACCTTGGTGAAAACAACATGGGAAAAGGAACAGCGGCTTCTGGTCGACATAATCATGAGGGTAATCATATTCGATGCCGAAGATGTGGTAGACACTCATATCATAAGAAAAATAAACAATGCTCGGCATGTGGCTTTGGTAAAACTGCTACATTGCGAAGATATGCATGGAATGTGAAGACACGACCATCTTATGGACAAAAGTCACGTAACAATCGACGAATGCAGACAGAACAATTACATTAATCTTTTTTACTAATTCTTTCAATTTTGCTATTAATAAATAAAAAAAGAGGATAATTTATTCTTCTAATTTAATTTTCCAGAGTTTTATTAGATAATATCCTGCAGCTCCTGATGCAGCAGCGACTCCAATAAGAATCCAATACACAATTCTAAGCGTTTGAGAATATTTTATCACTGTAACTTCCGCAGACATGATATTTCCCGCAATGTCGCGAACATAGAACTGAATAGTTACCTTTCCGGTAGGCAATGCGTCCCACGCTAATTGATCTATAGTTCCATTTACAGTAAACGCGTAATTGTGTAATCCACCATCCATAGTATACCACATATCCCATACATATAAATCTTTAACTTCGACTATGAATGAAGGTGCAATTCTAGCGAACCTATCCCGCTTTACAGGATAACTGATTGAGATTTGGGGAGGTCCATCTTCCGCAATGGGCAAGGAATCATTAGTTCCCGCAGAACCCTCAATAAAAGTATATGGAGAGTCAACAATGCCATCATTATCATCGTCTGGGGTTGTCCAGTTATCCCAATAATTCCCGATTGTCGTCGAATTCCACACATTGTTTGTTCCATCATCTTGCGCGTGCAGTTCGTTATTCACAAAGAAATTGTAATAAATTAAGTTAAATTCACCTGGATCAATGGTTATCCCCAAAGTGTTGTTTCTTAGTACATTTTCGTTAACTAAATTTGAATCACTGCTTTCCAAATAGATCCCATTTCTGTTCCCTGCCACTATATTTTCTGATATTGAATTATTATTACACTCTGAATAGAGATAAATAGCATCGTCACTCCCAGAAACCGTGTTGCTTATTATCGTATTGTTACTACAATAATCATATAAATAAATCCCGTTTCCAACTTCAGAAAGAATATTGTGAGAAATCGTGTTATTATCACAATAAGAAGACACATCAATCCCGACTTCACTCTGGTCAACTGTGTTATCTGTTATGACATTATTATCACAAAAATTTTGGATATATATTCCATCCGGGTTATTTAAAAGCATGTTATCTGAAATTGTGTTATTATAACACTCAATATACAAAGTTATCCCTGTATAGGTTTCCGATACTTTATTCCCCGATATGATGTTTTCACTACTGTATTCAAAATAAATCCCTTCGTCGCAGTCATAAATATCATTACCAATAATCTGAGAATTATTTACATTATCTAAATCGATTCCTGTATCGCAATTATAAATCGAGCAATTTCGAATGATAAAGGATACATTTGAATTGACGATAGTAATACCATGGTTAGAGAATCCTAATGAACTAATAATAAGATTTTCAATGATGTATGGATTTAATTCCGTACCTCCCCCACCTGAGAACCATGGTTGACTTTCTGCCCATGTCCAGTTATTTGCTCCGAGTCCTGTAGCGCTATCATCAATAAATATGGGTAGTGTAATGAAGGGTTCCGAACAAGTATTATTCAAAATAAAATTTGTCCCACACTCTACTTCATAAATGCAATACCCATTACCAATTAGAATATTTTCGGAAATATTGTTGAACTCACAATAAGAGAGACCTATTCCTAAATCATTCCGATTGATGGAATTGTCATTAATAGAATTACCATTCGATGAATCGGTTAAGAATATGCCCATGATTTGATTGTCATCTACTGAATTTTCGCTGATAGTGTTATTTCTAGAACTTTGCAGAATCAAACCATGTATTCGTTGATTGGAAATGTGGTTTTGTGAAAATGTATTATTATGACTGGTTGATAACCATATTCCATAATCTTGCTCGTAATCTCCGTTTTCATTTGTCACAATGTTATTCGTGACATTATTATCATTACTGTTCGTACTTAAGATGATTCCGGCTTCTTCATTATTTTTCACTAGATTATTGTGAATCGAGTTATTCGATGAATCTCGTAAATAAATTCCTCTCCAGCAATTCAATATGGTGTTATTATAGATCTGATTGTGGTCATTATTTACATCCAATAATTTAATACCACCATTTTGACCGCTCATTTCGTTGTTGTTTGTATCATTCACATAATTATAAGCAATCGTAGAATTTTGAACTCCTTGATAGAAATAAATTCCATTATATGCTACATTATTGACCGTGTTATTGATAACATGAATTTCGTTTCCTCCATACATCAAAATTGCATGCCGTAAGATATTCGTGACTATATTTCGTTCAATAGTTATGTTGTGGCAATTAAATCCCAGTAATTGAATTCCACACCCTATTGGATTAGTATCTGAGATAGAATTATTATAGATCACCCCTCGGGAACTATTTTCGATATCAATTCCCGCTGAATAGGAGATTATTGCATTAACATCGGTTATTGTACAATTTTCTATGCGGAAATCCACATCATGGGAATTATTGATGAAAATTCCAGATCCTCTTGTTGTTCCACTTGTATTATTGATAATCATGTCCTCAATTACATATACTCCACTGTCATTACTGCACCAGGGTTGGTCTACTGCCCATGTCCAATTACCTGAATTGGTTGTATTGGTTGTTGCGAGCGCATCAATTACAATGCCAGTATATATTTCTCCAGCTTGTAAGTTTCCTACCTTTCCTTGCGCAAATGAGGATGAATTTCCTCCAAATATTCCTTGAAAACATAAAATAAGGAGAACCAGTAATGAAACTCGATTGATAATCTTAGATTTTTTGTTCACTTTTACCACCTTTTAAGTGATCTTGCTTTTTACCTTTATATTTCTATTGAAATAGCCTAAATTCTCATCAAGAGAGAAAAATTAGTAAAATGGGGCGAAATTGAGCAACTTTTTCTATAGAAACAAGGAAACCTTTAATTGCTGCATTGCATGATTTTCAGGACATTTCCGTCGGGATCGACCACATCTATGAAAACACTGCCGTCATTTCCATTGTGTATCAAATTTTCATGAAGATGTCCAATTTTTAGAAGATTGGATGCAAGTTTTGAAAACGGGGTTTCAGGGAGTGTTAAGTGGAAATTTAATGATCTACCTAATTGACTTTCTCCTCCCCCCTTCCCTGGAACATAGAGCGCAATCGAGAGATCTGAAACTGAAAATTGAGCTCATCCATATTCCTCAGCTACGAATTCTTTGTGAAAGTGCAGATGCTGTTCATAGAATTGAGACGATAGGGAAATATTCGTAACGGGGATTTTAAGCAAGCCTAGTTCATAGTTGAAGGGATTCATAAAGGAATTAGAAAAAATCCAAGTGAATAACAATTGAGATTATAAATTAAAAAAAGAGAACAAATTCGGTAGTTCGCTATCAAACTATCAAAATACAGGATCTTTTCTCATTGTTCTACACACAAAATTAAATTCAAAAAGTCATTAAGATAAATGAATATAAAAATGACTGTAGAAATGGAACAAGAAACAGCGAAAGAGCTAATAACGTATAAATTAAGCAATATTAGTAAACTAATTGACTCCATCCTTTCAAAATGGAATCAAAGTTCTATTGAAGAACTCTTAGAAAAAGCTAAAACTGGAGAATTACTTGAAGCAGAAATGGATGCGATCTCTCTAAAACAACTTCATGCCGATCAGCAAAGATTGAATAAACTATTGAATTCGATTGAGAAAAATTGAAATGATTGATCACATTGAAAATCTCCGACGAGTAAGAAAATTACTTTTAAAATCATTGGAATTTGAGATAAATTATAGTGAAATCAATGAGGATTTAAGTCAGCTTAAGGTATTGCTTAAATCTGGAATCATTATTTACATAAAGTATAATCAATTTGGAGAGTATGGTTATCAAATACTCTATTCTAGAAAGCGAGCTGATTGGTCGAGATTTGATAATTATGATGATCGCTGGGACGTAGAAACTCGACCTCACCATTTACATGAAAGAGGAAATAAAGTTGCTCAATCAAGTCCAATGATAGGTGATCCGAATAAGGATGTACAAAAACTAGTGAAATATGTAAGAAAGAAAAAAATAGAAGAAATTTAAGAGAAACAGTTATTTTACACTCTCAAAATACATATACCATTTCTCTTCGTCTTCGTCAAATTCCGTTCCAAGATGTTTATTTTTTGTTTTTGCAAGGTCTCTTGGGACTGATTCACTGGCAGGTTTATAATCGGAAATCACCTTTAATACCTTTCCTGGGGCCATTTTCATTAATTGTTTCTTAGTTTTTAATGCGGGGACTGGACAGACCAATCCGCATGCATCTAGTTCTTCATCAAAGTTCATAGTATTTTTTCTCCTTTGTTTTTTTTGGTTTTTAGTTATTCTTCACATTTCAAATTAAATGTGGGTTCATCCTTTACAGGATCAATTTTCATTTCGACTTCTTGCAGTTGTTGAAGCCGTAAAGCTTCGTATCTCGCCTTTTTTGGCTCCAATTCTAACGCTTTTGCAATTTCACTTATAGTAACTGGACCTTTCATTGTAATATAGTTCAATACTTGTTCTCGAGGAGTTTTTTCGAATGTTAGCAGTTCTCTTTGGGATTTGATATTTATAGCCTCATTAATCGCATCAATATCGACTTGACCTTGTTCAAATAATCCTTTCTTTATTGCTTGAGTCATGATTTCTTTTCCTCGCTTAGTCCATGTTACGACAGTCGTATAACCTTTTTGTGAACCTACTTCTCCTGCTGTCAAATCTGAATAAATTGCAGGGAAATCTTGGCAATGACTGCAGAAATGGTTACAACTTAGGCATCTTTTCGCCTCTTGTACTGCCATTTCTTCATTAAAAAGTTCATCAATCTCGTCAAAACTCCATTTAATCTCTTCGGTAGCTTGCTCAAGGGTTTCTGGTTTTAATGAATAATCTTTTGGAGGTTTTTTAGGTCCAGTGAAGAACATTTTCTCTTGCTTGTATCTTCCTTTAACCAAATCATCCCCTCTGAGATATCGGTCAATTGACAAAGCTGCTTCTTTTCCGTGGGCGATTGCTGCGATTGCAACAGCCTTAGAATTTGCAATAATATCCCCACCAGCAAACACTCCTGGAATATTGGTTTCAAAGGTAACTTCATTGACTTTAATTCGATTATGATCTTTCTCGATTTTATTATCGGTTGCAATGTCTATTTGATCAAAGTCTACGGCTTGGCCGACTGCAATTACTATAGAATCAACAAGTATCTGGAATTCCGATCCCTTAACCTTATTTATAGGGCTTCTACCGTCTTCTCCCGGCTTACCCCATTCAATCATGTGACAATTCATCACTAGTTGTTTATCCTTATTTTGCGTGATTTCCGCAGTAGAACTGGTGAAATGATATTTCATGAAAGGTTTTTCCTTTTCGGGGATGTCTTTCAAAGTCAATTCCAGTTGTTTTTCGTTTATAATATCAACAAGATGGACTTCTTTTGCACCTAAACGTAACGCTGTTTGACCACAATCTACGGCTACCGGACCTCCTCCGATTATTCCTATAGTTTTGCCTTTAAATTCCTCCTTTCTATCCCAAAATCGGTATTTTCGTTCCATGAGGAAATTAATAGCCACATGAACTCCCGGTAGGTCTTCCCCTTTTAATTTAAGAGTTCGTGGTTTATACTGCCCTGTTGCAATAAAAGTCGCTTCAAATCCATCTTTTTTAAGGTCTTCAAGTGTCAAATTTGGTCCAAATGGGGTGTTATATTCAATTTTCACGCCTTCATCGGTAATCATTGCCACATCGTGGTCAAGAACATAATTAGGTAATCTAAACTGTGGAACACCAAATCGCAACATTCCGCCAGCAGCATCTGATTTTTCAAATATCGTTGGAGCATATCCCATTTTTGAGAGGAAATAAGCCGCGGTCAACCCAGAAGGTCCTGAGCCGATTATTGCAACCTTCTTGCCCTCTAATTTTGGTTTTTTCTTGGTCTTCGATTTGGATTCATCTTCCTTGATTTCCCATTCTGTAACGAACTTCTTAAGCTCCCGAATCGCAATTGGGTGGTCTTCTGAAGTGATCATAGTGCATCCATGCTCGCACTCATTTGTACATATGCGTCCACATACCGAGGGCAATGGGTTCGTCTCTCGAATCAAATCTACCGCTTCTTGATATTTTCCTTGCCTGATCAATGAGATGTATCCTCGTGCGTTAGTACCACTTGGACATCCATTACAGCAAGGGGAATTCACTATTCCGCTTTCGGTATGTGCACCTCTCATATGAGAATTACAGAATAATCCGATCTTCAAGATTTTCCGTTTCATTTCTTTTTCAACATCAGCGGCTCCGCGCATTTCACAAGGAACCCCTACAATACCAATGGGTTCTTGAGTCTCTCCGACCAAATTTACTAGTTTCTCTAATACACCTGATCGTCCATAAATAACTCCAGCATTCTCTACTGCCTGTTTACCTGATGTAACTACATCTGCTCGTGGTTTTTCATCTTTTTCTTGAACCATAACTAATTCCTTTAAGACTTCAGTGTCCAACAAATATTTCGCAAGAGTCGTAACTACTCCTCCATTGGCAGCTTTCTTGAGAATATTTGGATCTTTGCTACGAAGGGAATATACATTGAGTGGTTTTTTGTCTTTGAATTTTTTTTGTTTGACTTGGGGGCAGTTGATGTAGCATTTTCCGCAGTCCAAACCGTCCCGCTCAAGCATACAATAGTCCTTCAGCTTAGGACGTGTTTTATCCATCTCGATATGCTTACAGTGACCAGCGCATAAACCACAACCTTGACAAAGCCCCTCATCTATGATTTCGCTACTCAATAATTTAAAACTCATAATGCTTCCTCCTTTATTTTAAAATCGGTTACTTTCCCATCCGAATCAATTTTATATTCAACACACCCGTGGGCATAAGACCCTTCGACTACATCAAAAGGATGGGCTTTGTATTCATCGAAATTATCGTATTCAGTAATTTTGGATCGGAATCCCCCAAAGAAAAGATTTGATAAATTCATGTTTCCTGCGATTTTTCGAATTTTTTCGGTGATTTCCTTGTATTGCTGAGCGTCTTGGGATTCTGTTGCTTTTCCCAAATCCCCTTCTAATTTCCTGAGGTGTTTTCTAATCTTCTTTGTGCATGAACCAACTTCCATTTTTGTTCCGGTTTCATACGCTTCTAGAATATTCAATACTAACGAAATAGACTTGTTTCCTGCGAGGAGTCCTGCTATCAATGGTAATTCTTCAATCAATCGTCCAGTAAATACATCTTCTAGAACAGAACCAGTTGAAGGGATTCTTCCTTGAGGTAACCCTGATGTTGGTAAAGTAAATCTAAAGAAATTTCCTAGGACATCGGGTACACTACGTGTAATGTCATCATCTTCATCTGCGAGCTTATCGGTAGCACCTTTGACGGAATGTTCGGTAGCCACTTCAATATTACCCATCAGAGTTCCGAACATTCCAAGCATTCGGATTCCTGAACGAGCAACCATTGGTTTACATCCTCTACATGGAGCATCATAATCAATGCATCGCTCTTTGCACTCTTGTGCTACAAATCCATTACATTGATACCCTAGATCATTAAAGCATACGTCGCTCTCTTCAAACTCAATTTGTCTGTGCACTGCTTCCATGTAATCGCATGTTGATTTCCGTTTACACACCGTACATAATCCTTTTAGTTTAACCGGGGATTTTCCCTTAATTTCTTGATTCAGTTCCATTATTTCCCCTAAGCACCCATTTATTGAAGATGCATTATCGATAAATTCTTTTAAGGGTGTAATTTTATGCCCGTTTTGATTTGCCAAGGCAAAAATTCCACCCATAGTTACACAATCTCCGTATCCGATAACTTTTTTAGAATTTTTCGTAATGCTTTCTAGGATTTTGCCATCTTCAGGTAATAAATATCCTGTAATCACAGCGATGTCGGTCTTCTCTTCTTTCCAACCTTTAGGGTTCTCAATATATGTAACTTTATCTTCTGAATCCAACTTCAAGAGAATTGATTCCGTGAAGCATTTGTTACATCCATTGAACTGAAAAACTTTTACTTCAACAGCCATCTTTAATCGTCCCCTTGTTTTTGATTGCTACTGCCAATCTATCGACCATATCCTCGAAATCACCAACTGAAGTTTCCCCTTCCGCGGCTCTTGCTGTCCATTGATTGACGAATTGATCGCTGTATCCCAGTTCCTTGAATAATTTTTTCATCAATTTAATGCGATGCATCGATAATATGTTTCCATTAAAGAAATGGCACGCTCCTAAACAGCATCCGACTACGCCAACTGCATCTGCGCCGTTGTTGAGAGCATCCATTATTTGAATGGGCCCAACTTGCCCGGAACATTGAACACGTACTATTCGAATTGCTGCATCATATCCCATTCGTGCGACACCTGCTGTATTGGCCGCTCCTTGACCACATTCATTGCACATAAACACAACTAAATTCTTAATCTTTGCTTTAATTTCCGCATCCATTGGGTCGCAAAAATCTCCTACTTCACTACTAGTCATGACAATGCGCCTCCCCACCTGATAATGGGATAATCTCATCCCGAAGTTGATCATCACTGAAATTAATAAGTTGTATTGCTCCTGTAGGACAAGCCGGCATACACATTCCACATGATTTACAAGCTACTTCGTTCACCGAATAAACTCGGTCTTGATCTACATCAATTGCCGCAGGTGCACACACGGTTTTACATAGACCACATGAAATGCATAGAGAGTAGTCAATTTTCGGAATCAGCATTTCTTTTTCAATATACCCTTTAACTAAATGCGCAGCAGCTAATGCGGCTGCTCCTCCAGCATGGGCTACAGATTCGGAAATATCTTTCGGTCCTTGGATGGCTCCAGCAAGATAAATACCTCCTTTACTACTGAGTGTGGGGTTCATTTTAATATGGAATTCTTTCAAGAATCCTTCTTTTGAACGCAAAACATGAAGTCTGGATCCAAGAGGTCCGATACCTTCCGGAGGCACCATTGCTGCGGATAATACTACTAAATCTCCTTTCAACTGTAAAGGAGTCATACTCAGTGTATCTTCCACAATAACCCGCAATTCTCCAGTTAATGGATTTCTGAGGATTTCGGATGGTCGCCCTCTAATGAATCGCACTCCGATTTCCTGTGCAGATTTATATAATTCTTCAAAATTCAATCCAGGAGTTCTCACATCAATATAGCAGATAGTAACATTGCTATTAGGATAATTTTCCTTCAATATACGGGCATTTTTAATAGCAAATTTGCAACAAACGCCTGTACAATACGCATTACCCACTTGATCGTTTCTGCTACCGACACACTGAATCATAACAATATTCTTTGGAATTCTCCCATCAGATGGTCGTAATACTTCACTATTAGTGATAGAAGTGGGGGATAACATCCTTTCAAGCTGAAGTTGTGTGATTACATCATCATATCCATCTTGACCATAATGATACGGTTCAATTTCAGAAGGATCATATTCATTAAATCCTGCAGCAACAACTATTGAACCTACATTCACAGTTTTTTTCTCCGTTTTCATGGAAAAATCTACTGCCTGAACAGGACATACATTTATACACGAATTACATCCGATGCAAGTTTGTTTGTCTCTTACAAATGTCGACGGGATTGCTTGAGGATAGGCTTTATAGATAGCTTTTCTCATTGACATTCCCTTGTCCCATTCGCTCGGAACTTCAATTGGACAAACTGAACTGCATTCTCCACAACTTGTACAGTTATCATGAACATATCGCGGCTTGATTTCGAATTCGACTGTGAAATTTCCCATAGATCCTTCCACATTTTTAACTTGAGCAAGTGTGTACAAGTCAATTAGGGGGTGATTTGCTACTCCATTTGTAAGTGGACTAATACTACATTGAGGGCACTCCAGAGTTGGAAAAGTCTTGTTCAATTGAGTCATATGGCCTCCAATTGTGCTATTTTTCTCGATTAAAGTAACTGGAACTCCTAATTCGGCCAAATCGTTAGCTGCGCGTAACCCCGCTACACCTGCACCTATAACTAAAGCTGCTTTTGTCGTCGGAATTTTTCGAGTTTCCACATCCTCTAATTTCCGGGCTCGATTAACTCCAGCCTCAACTAGCTGTATTGCTTTCTGAGTTGCTCCTTCTTTGTCATTTTTATGAACCCATGAACAAAATTCTCTGACATTGACTTGTTGGTGCTTATGCTTGTTTAGTCCTACCTCTTCAATTGCTTTGGCGAAAGTTCTTCCGTGTTGTAATTTAGAACAACTCGCAACGACAGTTCGGTTTACTCCTAATTCTTTAATGGAATCTTGAAGCATTTTCACTCCGGTCTTACTGCACATGAACATATAATGTTCAGCTTTTACAACATTTGGGAGATCTTTAGCGGATTCCGCGACTTTTTCAACGTCAACTGTACCTGCAATATTATGTCCACAGTGGCACACAAATACTGCGATTCGAGGTTCTTCTTCCGTTTCTAACTCGGAAACATTAGCTTCATTATTTGCCTTAGTCATTTAAGAAACCTCCTCTTCCTGTTTAATTTCTTCGGATTGGAAAATGTAGTCTTTACCCATCATTTGGAATTGTAAACCGGTTTGTTTTTGATCCATTCCCATGCAATATGCGACTAACTGGGATAAATGTATAACAGGATAATCGTAATTGGTTCCTTTGTTCTTATTCAGCCAGTCTTGGCCGGTTTCAAATTGAAGATGACAGAACGGGCATGGGCTGAGTATAAAATCGGGTTTTACAGCGTCGATGTTTTTCATTTTCTCTTCGAAAATCGTCATAGAGGCGTTTCCATCAAAAGCCTTTACACCGCCCCCAGCTCCACAACATGTATACTTCTCAACGAAATCCACAGATTCAGCACCTAACGGTTCCAAGAAATCTTCTAGCATACTTGGTTTTTCTGCACTATCCAGGCCGCGAACACTCACGGGCTTTAATAGGTGACATCCATAGTGGATTGCAACACGTGCTTTCACCTTTCGAACTAAAAATTCTTCAATTCCCCAAGGACCAACCTCATACCCTAATACTTCCGCTGCGTGTCTAACATTAATGGAGCCTTTATATTCGTAATCGCCTAATTTTTTGAGTTTCTCATTAACTAGAACTTTATGGTCTTCATTTTCTTTCAAATGATGATCTACTTCTTGCAAAGTTCCGAAGCATCCGTTACACACAGTGATTATGTCTGTATCCATTTGTTCCGCAATGCAAATATTTCGAGCAGCGGCAACCATCCAATCCACTTTATTAAAGCTTCGAAATACACCTGGTGCTGGACAGCAAGAAGCTCTTTCCATGGGTAAAATTGTATATCCGAGTTTTTCCATCATAAATTTTGTAGAACTTTCAATTCCGGGGTACCTGTTCGGCATAATACATCCTAAAAAGAATGCAAATGTCTTTTCCTTAACCATTATTTTTTCTCCTCCTTTTTCTTGGGCTTTTTCTCTTCTTTAACTGGAGGTAAATCGAACATAAATTCCTTAAAATTTTCCAGTTCTTTTCCTTCCCCTTCAGTTTTATATTTGAATAGAGTTGGAGGTAACTCATCTAATCCTAATTCTTTGCGGCGTTCTTTTGTGATATCATTAATGGGAACCGCATGCCCTGTATTGCCAAGATATCCCACGACTGCTCTATGGTTCGGTGAGATATTACCCAATTTGGTTGCATAATTGCGTAGTTCCATGATAACGCCTGTAGGTTGAATATTTCGTGGACATCTTTCCCAGCACGCAAAACACGTTGTACACAGCCAGATATCTGGGTCTTTAAGTACAGTTAAATCCCCTAAACAAACCTTCCGTATAATGTTTCGAGTTTTTAGAGCCGTCCACTTTCCAGATTCGCACGAAGCGGTGCATGTGCCACACTGAATACACGAAAAAATCTTAGATTTACGTTCTATATTTCTAAAAAACTCTGGATCAAAATCCTCATCCGTTTTGAATTCCCTGTTTTGTTCCTCTGATTGTTCTGAATCAGACATAATTCCACCATTTGTTTGAGTAAATATAAAAAATATAAAAAATTGATTTAAATTACAAGGAGACGATTCGAGCGCCTTCTGCCATCTCTAAGAATGACGCTGCTCCTACGGGATCTTCTACAAATTCCCACATTTGCTCTCTCTTAATTCCCATTAAAGACATGGTCATTTCACATGGATATAATTTCATTTTTCCATCTTGCACTGCATCTTTGATAAGACCCCACATGTCCTCTACTCCGTACTTCTTCATCTTAGCTTTGAACATTCCGGCAGCCATTCTCTTCATTGGAAAAGGCATACCTGCTACTTTTGGTCTGAAGCTCTTCTTTAACAAGTTTAATCCGAAGAATGTAAAGAAGAAGTGCATTTCCGTATCTAGCGCAGCGCCTGTTGTACCTAAGATACCACTCATCATAAATTTCTCGAAACTGTCTTCACCGACAATAAAACATACTTTTTGCATGATTTTTTCACTTTTTTTATGTGTTTTTTAGTTTTTGGTTATTATTTCTTATTGTTTTTTGAATTCCATTATTAAAATTGAAAATATTTTTTTTAAATTTACATCCAAGATACGATTTTTTCACTTTCGTCTAAAATCTCTACGAGTTTGTTGTAATCAATCAGTTCTAATCTTGAAATTAACGTTTCTGAACTAAATCCCCGTGCTTCTAAGTCTTCTTTTACTACATGAATATGTAATCTGATTGCTGGTTCGATGCCTGTAACCGCACCGACATTTTTGAGTTGGAATGCGAAATCTAAGAGCCCTTTTAACGCTGCGGGAGTTGTTCCTTTATTAATAGTTCCAACGACTGCATCATGAAGTAACACAATACTAACTTTGATATCTTTCGTGAGTTGATTTTTCACTAGAGGAATCAGTTGTTCAAATTGGTTGGATCCGAATAAACTATAACCGAATAAATATACAATATCTGCCATATTTTTTCATCTCCTAAAATCTAAACGTTGTCTCCGCTGTCTGTATCATTTCCGATACATTCGCTAAACTCACAATTTTCAACAATTCATATTCGATTAGATCCTCTTTAGTCAGTCCTCGAGCTTTCAAATCTTCCTCGACTGCACAAAGTTCTAAATCAGAAAGTTCCGCCATCTCAAGATGTTCCGCATAGGAATCGATTCCAACTTTTGTTGGGTCAATCATTTTACTCAATGTAAGAACTGCATCTCCTCGAAACACGATTTTACACGCAATATCTTCGCCGAGTCCCATGAATCCGGAACCGAGTCGAATTGCTTCAAGAGGAGAATTCTTCCCAACTGGTGTTGAGTCTGTTAGAATAATTACTGATTTCACCATGGTTATGCACCAGCTCCAAAGACAATTAATTTGTCTGAATCACCCGTCCAGTTTGAAAGTTCACCTAAACCTTCGTCCTTCATTCCATCAGCGTATGTTCCTTCTTTAATTCCTGCTAATCCAACCCAAGTTTGGCATCCTGCTATGGGAATGTTGTGTTCCTTAGCAAAATCGCTCAGTTTCTGAGGCAGATTTCGGATGTGATTACCTGTATCGATGTCCTTTTTCATGTTGTAGACACCAGATCCGTAGAGAAAAATACCTGTTATGGTGTTACCTTTTTCGATGATTGCCTTAGCCAAGTTGAGTAATGAATCCATAGCTTCATACTTATAGGGTTCCGAGCAGATCATGAGTGTGTAACTTGTCATTCCGTTTTCCTACCTTGAATTTATGCTTTCTTAATTACAAAGCGAATTTCTGCATCGCTCTCATTTGTTGAAACTAATTCATTTCCGGTGGTGTTCACCATTGCTGGAATGTCTTTTAGAGCACCTTTATCATCCACAATTAATTCCAAAGTTTGCCCACTGCTCATTTTATTGAGTTCTTTCTTGGTCAACAAAATTGGCATGGGGCATTTTTTTCCTAGAGCATTAAGTGTTACATCTGCCATAATAAATTCACATTTTTTTAGTGATTTTAACTATAGTTTCCTCGATCTATGACAAGAAAAACTATAATTATCTTCAATTCTAGAGTTAATATCGTACATATTTAAAGGATTTTTCACTGAATTATAAAGAATTAGTAGTTAATTCAACTATACTATTTATAAAGAAAATAGTGAAAAAAACTAAGAAATCATATTTAAATAAAACATTCTACACATAAAGTACGGTTTTCAAAAAATGAAATCAAAAATTGGTATGAAATTTCTAGATCCTACAGACAAATATATCTTGAAAATACTGCAAGACAATG
>SDNX01000033.1 GCA_004524545.1 Promethearchaeota archaeon | reverse complement strand
TTTCCGTATCACTTGCTAATTGTAGTTCGACCACTATGTCGTCACTATCCGCACTCTTTTTATGATTGTGATTGGAGAATTTCATGGTTCCTATCTGGATTAATGTTTCGAATATTATAATATGCATCCTTAAGAAAAAAAGAAAAGGAGGAAAACCTAATTCTAAAATTTAAGAGTTCCTTTAATGCTATATTTGATCTCTATTCTTTCTTTCCAAGTATTGTAACAGCAGCAGCTGTAAAGGCACCCCCTAAATTATGAGCTAAACCTAATTCGGGGTCTTTTACTTGTAAACCGTCAGCTCTTCCTTGAAGTTGCTTCGTTAACTCTACTAACATTCTGCAGCCCGTAGCACCAATCGGATGACCAAAACACTTTAGACCACCTGAAATATTCACCGGTTGTTCTCCATCAGCGTTGAAACGTCCATTTTTGAGATCTTCTGCCGCTTTACCTGGATCTGAGAAACCTAAATCTTGGCAGTCAATCAATTCTGTAATGGTGAAGCAATCATGTACTTCTGCAAATGAAATTTCCTTCTTCGGGTTAGTTATTCCAGCTTCTTTATATGCCATTTCAGCAGCTTTAACAGTAGATGTGAACTCTGTAAAGGTATAGGAAGGTTTATACCACGGAGTCATTGTTTCGACTGCTAAAGCATTAGCTTTCACTACTACGTAATCATTTGAATGTGCATAACTTTCTGCAATTTCTGGAGTTGTAATGATTAAGGCAGCTGCGCCATCCGACATAGCACAGCAGTCAAACCGGCCTAGAGGATCGGAGATCATAGGAGCTTTCATAACTGTGTCTAGATCTACAGCTTTACGGAAATGTGCCATAGGATGGTGCACGCCATTCGCATGATTTTTAACGGCAACACGAGCAATATCTTCTTTAGTCCAACCCCATTTATGGAATGAGCGTGTAGCAGCCATTGAAAACATAGCTGGCGCAGAGGGTAAAGGCAACACTGGATGTCCAAACTCTCGGAATCCAGGAAGACCAGATCCTCCTTCATCCATTAATTTCTCAACACCTGTAGCTAGGGCAATATCTGCAGTACCAGCAGCCACGGAGTTTGCTGCGTTGCGGAAGGCATCCATTCCCGAAGCGCAGAAATTTTCGACTCGAGTCATGGGTTTCCCATATAACTTTATGTAATCAGCTAAAGCAGATCCAGAAAGACCCGTAAAGTAATATTGAATCCCAACCCAACCTGCATCGATTTCGGCTTGAGGATCTTTAATTCCCGCATCATCATAAGCATTGTAAACTGCTTCCATGAGTAAATCTTCAGCGTTCTTTTCCCAGCTCTCACCGAATTTCAAGTATCCTACTCCCATAATTGCTACTCTATCTCGTATTCCTTGTCGACCCATTATTCTTCCTCCTCCTCTGGTTTATTTGAAAATCGTACTGGGCGGCATTTCCAATAGTAATTATGGAAATTTGCACCAGGGTGCTGCCACCGGAACGTTAACTCTACATCCATTCCAATATGAACTTCTTCCTCAGGTTTTTCCACGTCGGTCATATCGCACAAAATTCGTCCTCCGTCATCAAGATCAATTACACATCGCGGAGTAGGGGTATCATAATAATTTCCACCAACGAGATGATCTAAGGTAAAAGTGAATATTTTTCCATTACGTTTCATCTTAACTTCATCTGAATTGTCTTTTGCACCACACTCGATACATCCACGAAAGATCGGATATTGGACCGTTCCACATTTCCTGCATCTCATTCCATAAAGTCTAAACAAGAATTTTTCATCCCTCCAAGTTCGAACGGGTGAAGCCTTACGAGTATAACGCTCTGTTGTTAGCAATTTTTTCTTAGCTAAATACGCTGGATAACTCTTTAGCGGAATCATGGTATTCTTGTATCCCACAATTCCTTGGGATAATTTGCGTAGGTTGAGTAAAGCGGATTTATCTAAAACTTTCATTAAGAAAGCATCTGCACCATCCCCATAATTTCCAAAAGCAATAAGATCATCCGTTTTTGCTCGTTTGATAGCTAACATTAGCGTCATTAACGCAAATGCATTCCCAGTGTTCCCAAATTCTAAAAACGGTACTCCCTCAACGGCCTTAGATTTGAAGCCAATCTTTTTTCCGATAGAAGATGCCATCCGAGGATCGGTTGCATACAATGCTGCCTTTCGAACGGTAGCAGGATCTACTTTCAATTTTTTGAATAAGGTCTTAAACGCTGCAAGCATGTTACGATTATATCCATATAGTCCTTCGTGTTTGGTTTCAAACTGACGAACATAATCATCTTGTGCTCTTTTGTAAGGACCAATAACATTATCTGCAGTCGAAGAGTAACCCAGAATGGATAATACAACTTCTATATTACCAATCAGTAGTGCAGACGCCCCATCTCCATACTGATATTCAAACATTGACTCGGGCATCGGTTTCTGTTTATCTGCCGCAATTACTAAAATCAATTTTGCATTTCCGGATTTAATTGTCTCATATGCTCGTGCCATTGCTATACTGGACCCTCTCGTAGAATCAGTTATATCCATTGTCAAAATATCATTTCGTAGGTCCAATGCATTTGCAATTACGGTTGCACATTGTTTCTCAGTATACGGTGGAGTGGTGGAAGCGAAATATAATCCATCGATAGTGCTGGGATCCAACTCCCCTAAACAATCTAGCCCCGCTTCGACTGCCATCGTAATGGAATCTTCGTCATTATTTGACACCGAAATCCCCCCAGGGATGGACGGAAAATCCCAGGCTTCAGCAATCAAACGACGTTCTAATAAATATTTAGGCATGTAAGCGCCATATCTAACAATTCCGATATCTACCATTTTACTCATTTTTTCCCATAGTTTTTTACATCTTCTTTCTGCAGATTAATAAAATGATCCGATTGGGTAAATGAAAATAAAGTGAACTCTCAGAACCCATGATTTAGAAAATTTTTTTAAACTTGGTTCTTTATCCTAAAAATCGACTGAACTAAAGAGTTTCAAGTAACATGAGTTTCAAACTAAATATTATAGAATCAAAAATTAATCCTTTAATGCCTCGACGTGAAGTGCATTTCAAAATAGAGCAATCCACTTCGGGAACTACAAATCGTATTGAATTAAAAAAGAAAATCGCCGCATTGGAGACCGCGGATGAGAATTTAGTGTTTGTAAAAAAGGTAAAAACCAGTTTTGGGAACAGAACTGCAGACGGCAGGGCAAATATATATGATGATAACGCAACTGCATTGAAATTTGAACCAAAATATATGATAATCCGTAATCTCCCTAAAGATCAACGGGAAGATGAACGTGCTAAAATCCGCGAAGCAAAACGGAAGAAAAAATAGGGGTATGAGGCATGGCAAAGAAGAAGGCAGTAAAGAGAAAAGAAAAGAAGGGAAGAATTCATCGGCCAAATAAGTCGAAATTGTGGGAAGTTAAAGATGGAAAGGTAGTCCGATTAAATCGTTCCTGTCCTCGATGCGGAGAAGGTGTATATTTAGCCAAACATTATAATCGGACGTCATGCGGGGCATGTGGCTATACTAAGTTTGATTCCCCAACTGGAAAGGCATCTACTCAAACCACTACCGTTGGTGGAGTAGAAACAAGAACTCGAAGACGAAGAATCCAACGATAGTCAATTTTTTATTTATTCTCAATTTTTTATATTCCCTCTTAAGTTTCTTTGAAATATATTCATAAACCACAAATAGAGCGGTTAATTTTTTTAAGTGAATTAAAATGCGTTATTGTTTAGGTATCGAAAGTACGGCACATACATTCGGTGTTGGAATCGTTGATTTTAATGGTGAGGTTTTATCAGTTGTAAATGATACTTTTGTGCCCGAAACTGGAGGTCTTCACCCCAGAAAGGTGGTAGATCATCATAATAACGTATTTATGGATGTAATAGAATCCGCATTAACGCAAGCAAATGTGTCTTTGAACCAAATCGACTTGATTTCATTCAGTCAGAGTCCTGGATTAGGGCCATGTCTACGAATTGGTGCGGGAGTCGCGAGATCCTTAGCCCAAAAACTCCACATCCCTTTAGTAGGGGTTAACCACTGTATTGGTCATATTGAAATCGGTCGAAAATTCTGTAATTCGTATGATCCCTTAACCTTGTATGTCTCTGGCGGAAACACAATAGTGAGTGCTTTTGAAACGGGATATTATCAGATTTTTGGAGAAACATTAGATCTTGCAGTAGGAAATATGATTGATATGGTCGCTCGAGATTTAGGATTGTCACATCCTGGGGGTCCTAAAATTGAGAAATTAGCAGCGAAATCTACCAAGTATATCGAATTACCATACATTGTCAAAGGAATGGATTTATCATTTTCTGGAATCTATACGGCGTGTAGAAGATTAATTAAATCTCCGAATTATGGAAAAGAGTATACCCAAGAAGACATTGCCTATTCTCTTCAAGAAACAGCATTTTCAATGTTAACGGAAGTCACGGAACGAGCTCTAGCTCACACCGAGAAAAAAGAGGTTCTCCTTACAGGTGGAGTTGCAGCAAATAAGCGATTACAGGAAATGATACAGTATATTGCAGAAGAACATGATGCGCAATATTATGTGGTTCCATTACGTTTGGCTGGAGATAATGGAGCAATGATTGGTTGGACCGGAGTTCTTCAATACTTGAATGATCGTGAAATGACACTTGAGGAAACCATCATCGAACCTAAATTTCGTATGGATAATGCAGAAATTCCATGGAGAAAATCCAATGCGAAATATCCCGCAGTGTCTGTACGCGAATTCGAAGAAAAAATTCCCTCCCAACCAGAGGTATTTAGAAAAGGTGCTGAAGCAAAATTAATTCGTTCCTCTTGGGAAAACGGAGAAGTATTGATTAAACACCGGACTCAAAAATCCTACCGAATACAACAATTAGACTCTATCATACGAAATCAAAGAACATTAGCAGAATCCCGTAGTTTAATTCGCGCTAAACAATTTATGGTGCCTGTACCGGTCATTATTGATATCGATTTGGTAGATGCAGCCATAACAATGTCATATATCAAGGGGGATAGACTAAAAGACCAGATCCCTCATTTAGAACCCTCAAAATTACAAGATATATTTGAACGGATTGGCAAATTTATCGCCCGTCTTCATATGAACGATCAAATTCATGGAGATCTTACTACCTCGAATATCATTTTTAATATCCCTCAAGACACATTGTTCTTCATTGATTTTGGTCTGGCATTCGTGTCCGCTTCAGAGGAAGATAAATCTGTAGACTTACATCTTTTCAAGAGAGTCATAACAAGCACCCATGGTGAATTTTATGACAACATATATCCTTGGTTTCTTAAAGGATACAAATCTGAATATGGCAAAGAATGTGACCTAATTCTTAAAGGAATTGAAGATGTAGAATTACGTGGCAGATATGTAAAAAAAGAAGAGCGTAAAAAGTAATGTATTACGAATTATACTATATTTTTCATAATGTCTTGTAACGCTGCAATATATTTATTGAGTTTAGCATCTTTACTATCAGGTACGGCAATACCCAGAATTCTCTCTGCATCTATTTGCTGAATAATATACGAGCCATATTCTCCCGATATCACTGTATGTTCCACGTCATCTTTCAAAAGTGTTTTAGACAGAGAATTCAATGCGAATACAAATGCAGAAATCTTTGGTTCTTCTATTGTGGACTCAACCTTAATCGGAAGTCCCTCTTTATTCACGATAACAATGGAAAGTGCATTGGGAATAGCACGTTTAATCATTACAAATAAATCTTCTTTGATAACGGACGTTTCAACAATTGCAGATATCTTCATAAAGAGATCATTAATAACTTGCTTTTGTTCAGCAATTCCAACCAGGTCCACCATTTTACGATCGAAAATTACAGATCCTGTTACTTTTTTTGTCAGCACCGAAAAAAAGATGTTTTTTGACCCTTTCACTTCTGTATGAGCAATTTCCAATCCAAAAGTTTTTCTGAACATTGCCCGTGATATAAAAATAAGTGAAGCTGTAATAGCTGATAATTCATGTTCATTAAATCTTTGAGTTTCTCGAAACTTTGTATAGATTTTCTTTCCCTCATGGCTTGCGATAATCAATGCCACTATCCCGCTGTTATTCATAAAAGTCTGTGATACCAGACGATCAATCTCTTCGATGCCTTTGTCAATAGCCATATATAAAAAAAAGGGGATTCTGCCTAAATATTCATTTTTTGGAAAAAATTTTTGAAATAGGCTGTAAAGTTCACATTATGGTCAATTTTTCTAATGAAAACATTCCAGTTGTAATTCTCGCCGGAGGTAATGCGACTCGATTACAACCCCTTTCAGACAGTTATCCTAAAGCACTTATCCCTATTGCGGGAAAACCATTAATTGGCAGGATTTTAGAAAGTTTTCGAAAGGAAAACTTCAGAAATTATATCATTGTGTGTACTCCAAACTCAACAAAATTACAAAGCTATGTAAAGAAAGTGTCTCAAGCCGACCCTAAAATTAAATATACCTTTGTTGAGCAAGATGAACCAAAAGGAATGGTGTATGCAATGAAATGTGCCAAAGAATCTACAGAAAAAGCATTGTTAGCATCAGTTCAGCAGTTCCAAAAGAATAATCTTACTCCATGCTTCGTTGTCTCTGCAGTTGATGTATTGTTAGACCAACCAGATTTATCTGAATATATAAAAACGCATGTTAAAACAAATCCAATATGCTCGTTAGCGGTGTATAAATCAGACGATGTCACAATGAGTGAAACTCATGGCAATATAAAATTAAATGAAGGAGTAGTTATAGATATCATCGAAAAACCTGGTGCCAAGAAGAAGATAGACGATTATTATTCGATTCCGCTATATGTTTTCACTCAAAATGTATGGGAGTACATCGATAAGGTTGAATTATCTTCTAGACAAGAATTCGAGATACCCTCAGCTATTAAATTGATGCTATCAGATAATCTCCTCATTCGAGGGGTACATTTGTGCCGTAAAGGTAAGTTAACTCAGCATTCTGCAGGAAAATATCATATAAGTTATGTCAAAGATATACTCCAAGCAACATTTCGTTTCTTACACGAGGAACCCTTTGAATATACGGGTGAATATCCCACGATAATTGAGCCTGTAACAGCAAAATCTTGTGAGATTGGAGATAGTGTATTGGTGGGACCTAAAGTCTACATAAATGAAGGATGTAGAATTGGTGATTATTCAGAAATATCTCAATGCATTCTATTAGGGAATAACAAGATTGGTAATTATGTTCAAATTGAAAATGCAATACTTGGTTTAGGTGTGGAAATTCCCGATGGAAGTGTTGTAAAGGATACTCTTATCATGGAAAACAACGAATCTCATGAGATTTGATCAAATAATTGCCTAATCTATCAAACACTCTACTCGAAGGGTACTTTTCCTTATTTTTTTCGATCGTATGTGGATCATCCCATATCTGTCTAAACATATTTAAGAATCTGTACTAATTTTATTGTATAAAACTAACAAGAACAGTGGTAACGGTACCTATGGAACTAGAAAATTGTATAAAAAAACTTGAATTAAAAGAACAAGAAATTGCAGAAATAACCACTACCTTTAATGAACTGAAAAATTCTATAGAGGGCTTGAAACAACAGTTAGCAAGTAAAGAGAACCTGATAACCACTCTGCAATCGAATTTAACAGCAAAAGACGACCAAGTAGGGACAATTTCAGGTATGGTTCGCACAAAAGACCAGCAAATCCAAACTATCCAACATTCGCTTTCAATGAAGGATGAACAAATTTATTCTTTACAGAATACACTGGAAGCGAAAGAAAATGAGATTCTCTTATTGAATCAGAAAGTAGATAGTTCCAAAGGAATGGTATCAAATGCATTTTTAGAAGAAAAAACCAAGCGAATTAAAGAATTGGAGAATGAGATTAAACTCCTTAATTTAGATCTTAAAGCAGCAGATGATGAAGTAGAAAAACTGAAAAACAATCTAAAAAATGTATCCAGCCCTGCGAAAGGAGAGATTATGATGAATAATGTCTCCCGAGATCAGATTGTCGAATTTTTAACGGATATGGTCAGCAGATCTGTGCATAATTTGGTAATAACTACACCAACAATTATGGATCTAGCAGAGCTTGGATTATACGATGCAAGAACTTCTGTAAACATTAAAGCTAGTTGCAGCGTGCGACCTAATAGTGAAGATCAAGAATTACTCCAAGAGTTTGAAGCATTAGATAACATTACTATTCGTAATTTCGACTCAAAAGATCGCTGGATTTGTTTGAAAGACAATGAAGAAATGTTCATTGGAAGTATTGGGGAGAAAAGTATTGGTGCAGTGTTCTCAAACGACCATTTACACATAAAATTTTTCAACGCTTTGATTAATGAATCTTGGTTGTTAGCGAAAAGAATTAAATAGAAATAAATTGCTCAAAAATTAAGCACCCTCATTTTTTATAATATTTTTCTCAATTTAATAAGTGTTTTCTGCGGATTATAGGAATCAAACATAAACACATCTGCTTTGGCGTATTTTTTAAAATTATCTCTAATTTCTTGCATTGCAAATGGGTTCACTCCAAGATACTGAATAGAGGACCCTTTCTTTGGCATCATGATGAGTACTCTTACTTTCTTCCTTCCGAAACTTTTCGCAATTTCTTTTAACTCGGACGATATAATCCGGAAATCTTCTTGGCTTTGAGGCATAAGATCGGGATTTTTTCGAGAAATATTTGCTCCTAGATCAGAGAAAATTACGACCACCGGAATTAGATCTTTATTCTTCATACGTTCTGCTTTTATCATGTTTTCGGCTTTTACGAGCGCTTCTGCAAGAGGAGTATAGGATAACCCTTCGATTGAAGGAAGTTTCGCTATGATTCGATTTAGGTTCGTTGTAGGTCGTTGTAAAATGTGCGCATTTCTCCCCTTGAAAACAATTACACTGGTCTTATCTTTCTTTTTATAACCTTCCCGGTGCAATGTACGAATAACATCAGTCATTTGGGTAAGATAACGAGCCATAGAGCCCGATGCATCAAGAATAAAATGAAGAGACAAGGGTGCTTTGAACTCAAACACTTTCTCTACAATATCCGACATATCCATCCGAATAGGGAATTCGGCACTGCAATATTCCAGATTCCCGTTATCACTAGCACAATGATTTCTAACAAGATATTTTTTTACCGATGCATCAAATGCAATATTTTTAGGTGCTCCAATAGGATATTTGAATGATATATATCGGCCTTTTTGAGAAGACGTAATTCGCGTTCTTCTCCCTTTTCCTCCAAAATCCGATTTTTTGCGAGTGTTAGAAAATAGAGCTTCAAGATCAGAAATCCGTTTTTCATGTAATTCCGCAATAGGTTTCAATTCATTAGGAGAGAACTTCCTAATTTTGTGGAGGTCAAAAACTTTGTATCCATCAGACGAATTATTTAACCAATCCTGGAGCTCTTTATTATTAGGAAACCCGTCATCTTTAATTTCTGGCAACCCTTTAAGTTTATCGGGATCATAAGGTTGTTGCTTATAATCAGATTGGCTTTCGTCGGACGCCTTCATTGGACCTTCTTGATCCTTGTTGGGCTTATATTGATCCAAATTTTCAAAGGCATCTTTCATTTTGCCATATATATCACGAATTTTATCTTTGATCTCTTGGGGTTCCAACTCATCCCGTAATGCTCGAATGCGATGCTCAAAGACTAAATCCATAGCCGCGTCTAAATCTTGCATTTCTACTATCATAGAGCCTCGGAAAGCTGCATTTGCTCTTGCACATCTTACAAATGTAATATCAGCTCTCTGAGAAGGAATTCTCAATTCAGCAACATATTTAGAGACAAAGGCGTAAATTTCTGCCGGAACCTTTATGGAATAAACGATTTCTCGAGCATTTTTAATTCGGGTTTTTAGAATTTCTTGGTTCTTCTCAAATGCTTTCCCAAACTTCTTTGGATTATTACTAAATTCAATTACTCGACGAGTAATTTCTGCACGCGTTCCCGGATCATAAGGAGCAATAATATCAACTTCTAAGCCCAGTCGGTCGTTAATTTGTGGACGCAATTCTCCTTCCTCGGGATTCATTGAACCCACTAAGATAAATCGAGCCGGATGAGATATGGAAACTCCCTCCCTCTCAATAATATTTACTCCAGATGCTGCTGCATCTAATAAAATATCTACTATATGATCTTGTAAAAGATTAATTTCATCAATATATAGAATCCCTCGATTTGCTTTTGCTAGTAATCCCGGGTGTAAGCTTTTAATCCCCTCTTTCAAAACTTTTTCTAGATCAAGAGATCCACAAACCATATCCTCGGTGACACCTAATGGGAGATCTACAAAGGCAATAGGTTTTTTATCAGTAGTTACATTTGATTTTGTAGCTTTGATAATGGTCCTACAACTATCACATAAATTCTCAGGTTCCTCTGTGGGATCACATGAAAAGGGACAATCTCTTATTGCGTCAATTTCAGGTAATATATCTATAAGGGATCTAACCGCTGTTGACTTTCCAGTGCCTTGTTTTCCTGTTAAGAGAACTCCGCCAATTGTAGGATCGATGACATTCAAAATCAATGCTCGAACCATCCTATCTTGACCTAAAATGGCAGAAAAAGGGAAATTAATCCGTTTCATTGGTTTGGCGTATTTTGCATTACTTAAAAATTCAACTTACTTCAATTTATTCAACCAAAAAGCTGTTTTTTCTTCAAGACTCTTAATATCAGAATCAGTTAATGACTCTTTTCGGTTGAAATCTTTTATTGTTTCACCAATCTCAAAGAGAACCCGATGACCACCAGTGATCTCATAGATTTTCTTTTTTACAGTTTCCAATTCTTTTGTTAATTCATGTATTTTTGAATAGCTTTTCAAATTTTGCCTAAATGATGCCAATAACTCAAGATGCTCAACAGATTCGTCATCCACCTTCATTTTTATTACATCTGAATTCTTGAATGATGAGGTTTTAATCTGAGATTGCAGGTAATGTAATTCCGAAAGTAATTCCTTCTTCATTGTGCCAATTTCGTCAATTTTTGGTTCTAACCCTTTGACAGTAATTAAAGTATTATTCATTTTTTCCATCTGATCTGTTAAAATGCCGATAGAATGCTTCAATTCCCCCATTTTTTGTATGAAATTTAAGCCAAAACTTTGAACCGCTTCTAAAATCACGTCAATTTTCTTTTCTAATGGATTTTTTTCTAGTGTACTCACAATATATCCCTAAACTAACAAGGAATTTAACAAAAATAAATATATTTTCGAGTTTTATGCATAAATTAGACTATGATTCAGCATCTCAGTATTTTGACATCAGAGGGTAAAAACATACTTTTCCGCGAGTATGGTCCTGTTGCGATAGACCATGATCTCTTGTCAGGTTTTTTGAGTGCATTTAGTGGTTTTTTTAAAGAGATTGCTCAATCAGAAATAAAATCTACTCAAACGGAAAAAAATAAATATTTTTTCAAATTAATTGAACGGCCAAGATTAATCATTGCAGTTTGCACAGATCTTGAGGATGAAAACGATTTTGTGATCCGTAAACTCGAGGAAATCATTTTAGAATTTGAGAAACAATACGGAGACAAAATTCAAGATTTTGTAGAGAATGGCAACCGAACAGTCTTTCAGAATTTCATGGAAACTATTGATCAAATCGTGTTAGGTCCCATAAAAGTCTCCATAATTGGATTTGGTGGT
Organism: Promethearchaeota archaeon; assembly: GCA_004524545.1. Lineage (GTDB taxonomy): Archaea > Asgardarchaeota > Lokiarchaeia > Sigyniarchaeales > Promethearchaeaceae > AMARA-1. The sequence goes on along the minus strand of SDNX01000033.1, from coordinate 12,300 downwards.
GTGGGAAAAACATCTTTGCTCCGTTTGATTTGTGGAGAAGAAGTGAATTTAGAATACCAACCGACAATCACCGCAGACATTGCAAATTACGACGATTTGGATGTTGACGGGAAGAGAAACATCGTTCTATGGGATTTCGCTGGCCAGTTACAATACAGCGACCTTTGGAGAAGTCTCCTTAAAGGAACCCGAATCGCATTACTTGTCACCGATTCTACGTTTTCAAATGTAAAAGAGTCTAAAAAAATTATTACGGAACTCGTAGCGAAATACTACAAGGATTGCTTTATTATCGGAATTGCGAATAAACAAGATTTAGATAATCGATTGACTCCAGAATTTGTAGAAAAACTCCTTGGAATACCTGCGCATGGAATGATTGCAATTGAACCTCAGTATCGGGAGAAAATACATAAAATTCTTAGAGACTTAATTTCGAAAGTCAATAAGGAAGACGGATTGCTCTAAATCGGTCCATAAGTCCATCTTCAAAAAACTGTTCTAAAACTTTTTTATCAGAGAGAAATTCAACTCTTAATATGAATTACACGTTTAAGTTCGAATCAATCCCAGAGGTTGTAAATAAAAACAAAGGATATAATACCATTGAACTTGATGAATTGGATGATAGCGAGAGAGAGATAATTGATCCTCTTGTACCCCCTACTTCTGGATTGCGGATGGTCATTTTTGACGTACAAAATAAAAGTTATACATTGACTCGAAAACAAACTTTCTACTTTCTTCGTGTAATAAAAGGAATTTCAGTGATAGCAAAAGAGGAGTTGGGTATGGATACACCCAATGTATTAATCGTTACTGATGACCGACCTTCCGCTGATTTATTATTAGATCTTTCATCTCGAATTTTTGCTTATGAAGGTTACACTATATATCATCAAACAGGTGAGGGAGAAACGGACCCAAGAAGTACTTACATTCGAGGATTTTCTAAAATGGCGACTCCTTATGCAGCAGCTTCAGTCGCGCTTTACGATGATATAGATGTCGTATTGATGATAACAGCTAGTCACAACTCATTGAAATGGAATGGATTAAAGTTTTATATTCAGCGTCCAATTCCAATTTCTGGAACTGTGATGAAAAAAGTGAGTGCCTATGCTCTCAGTTTAGATCATATTAAGGTTACGAAAACTTACATCCCTAAGATGATTGATGCGGATGATGTTAACAACAAATATATTTTGAATTTAGTGTCAAAAATCGTAGATTTGGGAGTGTTGAAAGGTAAAAACATTGTTTTATGGCCATTTCTGGGAGCTTCACCTGAATTGGTTCAAGTCTTGGAATCTTGCGGTGCAAAAGTTATTCTTATTGATAATAATCTTAATCCTCCGGATCCAACTCAGGGATTTGAAGAAGAACCAGTTAAACAGATGATGGAAAAGAATAATGCGAAAATCGCAATAATGTTGGATGCTGATAGAGATCGAATTGTATTTCTCATCCGTATTGGAGGAAAATTCTACAATTTCGAACCTAATCAGCTTTACACAGCAATGCATAACATTCTTTCAAAAGAAATGGGAAAAAATATCGTGAATGTGAAAACAATTCCAAGTGATCCGGGTTGCGATGCCTCCTCAAAGGTGAACTTTGTTTGTGGAGTGGGTTACAAACATTTGGGAATCCTGCAATATCTAGCTGCAGATGCAGAAGTGCCTCAATCTCAAGTCGATCTTTCGGTTATCTATCATTTCATCAATAATAAGTACGTCAAATTGCATTCTCAAAAAGAAATTAAAAAAATTATCAAAAAAGCGTTCCCAGGGAATGAGGAGGTTATATTTGCAATTTGGGAAGAAAGCGGAGGTCATACTTTTAATTTATTCCATAATAATGGAGGGAAACTATCTAGTGAATTCCCTATCGTAGGAGATAAATATCCCGTTCCAGCAATTTTGGTGTTATGTGCCTTGCTTGAATTGGACTATGACTTTAATAAATATATAGGGGATATTGGAAGGGGAAGAACCACAATTTCTGCAACGGATTTACAGAAGATACAATATATAGATAATCTAACGAGCTTAATCGGAAAGAATATCACTATTGATGAGTTTTCCTACTCAGTAAACTCCTTTTCCGATATGCATGACAAAATTGACGTTGTATATTTGCAATCAGAAACTAGTGTTTTATTTGTAAGACCATCAGGAACCGGTCCAAATATTAGGATCTATATATTCGGACCTCAAGATACATTCGAACAAGAGTTATCTGCAGTAGTTCAATTTGTTAAACAGAAATCGAATTAACAAGATTTTTTTATCTATTTTCTCTTTATGGTCTTGAGACATCGTGTCAGAAAAAAACAAGGAAAATCGTATAAAAGCATTTTTTGCGAAAATTGTAAAAAAAAGATCTATCTCTGACACCGAAACAGAACAAGAGGATTCAGAGGACTCCAAAATTACCAAGAATCTGAATGGTACAACATTGATGGTCTATTTTGCGCTGTTGAATAAGAAAGAAATAGGAGTGCGTGAATTACAAAGAGCACTTTCCTTATCCTCACCATCCGTAGCAAAATACCATCTAGAGAAAATTACCAAAATGGGATTAGCAGAGAACCGAAATGGTAATTATTGTTTGATAAAAAAAGCACACATTCCCAGCCTAACATCTTATATTTTGATTGGCAGAAACTTAATCCCTCGAATTCTATTCTCAGCTGTTTTTTTTACTGCCTTATTTGCAATTTACCTTATTTTCTTTTATACGATTTGGATTAAGGACTCGTTTTTTGTGGTACTTTTTGGTAGTTTGATAAACCTGTATCTTTGGTTTGAAGTTTTCATGCGATTTAAAAATAAGCCAATATAAAAAAAAGAGAATTGAAAAAAATCAATTATGACTTGGCTTCGGCATAAATCGGTACAACCACATTGCAAATTCTCTCGGATTTCTGGATTGTATAATAACCTTTCCTGGTCCCGTAAGCTTTGCCATGAATCCTTCACCAGATAAAAGCGTAGTTTTTAAGTTGCCAGCAGCACGAAATTCCATATTTACGCTTGAGCTCATAGCTACGAGATGACCGTTATCCACATTTAAAATTTGACCGGCTTGGAGTTCCCAAGTTATGAACGCTCCATTAGCTCCTACAAATAAGTCCCCAGGTCCCTGGTCGGCTACCACATTCAATGTAAAAAGGCGTTCTTGGCTCATTATTCCTTTACCCAGACCTTGAAATCGGGTATCTTGCGTTAAATTCATGGATGACGCAATATATCCACCCGAGAAAACAATCCACGAGTCACCTGGTTGCATAGCTATATGTTGAATATCTCCTGCAAATGAAGGACAGAGGGCGAGCCATCCATCAGAATGGGCATAATACACATTTGCAAAAAATTTTTCACCTGCAAAAGTCCTTTTTAGGGACTTGAAAAAACCACCTTCTGCTCGCTGTGTACGTAATTCCAGTGTTGGTTCGAAGAACATCATGCTCTGTGGTTCAGATTTTATCTCTTGACCTTGTTTTAGAAGCACTTTAAGATAGGAAAATGTGGGGCGGTCAGCAATTTCGTATTGATAATGTATTCCTTGTTCCATTTTTATCACTTTACTCATAAGAAGAGACTTTCTTCTCTGTAATTGGTCTCTTTTCTGGAATTAAATAATTACCTTTTCGGTTTTTATGGTTTTGCAACTGGTTAAGATCTTGAACTACAGATAGTTAGAATGACTTTACTATAATTTAGAACACTTTCTCTTTTTTTGATACCCGCGTTCGAAACTATAGCATAATGTTGCTGCGACTATAATAGAAAGATATTGAATTTTCTCGGTGCAAACGCATGAAAATATTAAAGAAACGTCAGTATATGACTATTATCGCATTTTTCCTCGTTCTACCTCTTTCCAATCTGTGGATGAATGTATCTCTAGCTAATGCAGAAGAAAATGCCTTAGAACAGGAAATACAATTACCTTCTTATACATCTCATTCTTCACCCTATTTTTTTCGAGTGAATGATTCCTCACCTTTGCTAAATGATGATATTGATGAAGAAGTAGATCAAACACAGGAGTTCCCGAAAGCATCTCAATACTGGTACTCTCACCAGGATTTTGCCTTAAGTTTATATTTAGATAAATATGCGATTACTCCAGGAGAAACCATTAATCTCAATTTGAGATTAACTGAAAGTTTCAATCCAAGTCCAGGCAGTCCCTTAACTATTGAAATATTCAAGGGGTTTTACCGTCATTATTATTATTGGTATCCTGATTTTTATGATGCAGACCAAATTTTTTCCCATCAATACATTACTGACGAAAACGGAGAGGTGTCTCTAAGTTTTTCAGATACCACCGATCCAGGTTCATATACGATTTTCGCATATTATAATGAAGATTATGTAGCAATTTATCGAGAATTTAGCGTTTCTGTAACGGGGGTATTCTTGAAAGGATCAAAATATTATACGGAAAATCAGGATTATCATGCCGCGGTTCATCTTGTGGATGTGTCAGATTTCAGCCCAATGTCTAACGAAAACTACACCTACACTCTTTCCACCTATGATTATGACAAAGATCAATGGATCACGCTTCAAACCGGGGAACAACAAACTGATTCATATGGATATGATGTATTCCAAACAAACCCAATTATCATTTCTGAAGATGACCAGTATTATTTCTGGAACTCTTTACGGTTGACCATTGAATCTGAAGATGGTTCCACATACAGTACATTCCTCTATAAAGACTGGACTCATTATTATTACACGTTATGGGGCGGTGCACAAGAATCCAATTATGATAAGTACCAATTCGTTGTTTCCAGTGATAAAACAATCTATAGTCCAGGAGAAACCATCAAACTTCGCACTTTAGTGTTTCAATATACATATTTGAACGAAACTCGGCTTCCTTACGCAAACCAGGAACTTAAATTAACCATCTATAATCCTGATGAACTCGCTATATTTTGGACAACGATACAAACTAATGCTGAAGGAGTAGCAATAATTGAATTTCCGATTGATTATGATGGGGATACGGGATCCTATGGTTTTGAGTTTTCGATAAATGAAATCACCAATTTACACTCAATTAGAGTAGATTATTATGAAAAACCTGTATTTCGTGTGACTATTGACACGGATGGTCAGGAATTTTTCCCAAAATATCGAGGACTTAAGAGAATATATAAGCAAGAATTATTTGAAGGGTTTGTTGAAGTCGAATATTATTTTGGGCAACCAGTTGTGGATGCGGACGTCACTCTTACGCTTAAAGATTATTATGATGATATCGTCAAAGAAATTTCCGGGAAAACGAATGGATTAGGACAATTCAAATTTTCAATTGATTTGAAATGGCTGGAAGGTATCGATTGGTCTTTTAATGTGGATGCATCGGTGACGGATACATATGGAAGAACTGCCGAAACTAGTAAAAAATATACCAGAATTGAAGATATTATAGCATACGGATATGTTAGCGATTGGTCTCCACTTCCCGATGAACCTACCGAATACTATTTTAATGTGTTCCAAATATTAACTTCGGATCAATGGTGGGGATTTGAATACAATCCACTGGCAAATGTGACAGCGGAGATTGAAGTTTATGGAGTTAAAGAATATCCTGTTTATATAACTACTATTCGGACCAGGAATCGCTTGGATTCATTTACTGTAACTACTAACGAATATGGAGCAGGAAAAGTGGAGTTCTCATTACCTTTGAATGAGGTCTCAGAATACAATCTTTTTGAAATAAGATTAAATATCGAATTGAGGGATGGAAGGTCAACAACATGGTCTACCTATTACAGATATCGAAAATACAAGTTAGATGTTCAAATCCAAAATACTAATATTAATCCTGGGGATAATCTACAACTTACTGCAACTTATGTAGATGTCTTAGCACAAGTCGCAACAGAAGGAGAAGGGCGTATATTCATCTATGATTCAGATTATCGGTTATTAGGTCGTGCGAATTTTGAGATTGATGGTTCTCGGAATTTTCAAGTAGATATTCCCAATTTTGCTCCGGAGGGAACCTACTATCTTTACTCGTATGTGTACTCTCGCAGTAATGAATATTATGGCGGATTCTTATATCACTCGGTGTCCAAGCAGTTCTCTGTAGGTAGTATACATGAAATAACAATCACAACAAATGCAACACTCAAATCTGATTATTCTTTAGAAGTCGATCTTGGGGATACCTTAGAAATACAAGGAACTTCAAACATCTCATCTAATCAACCGTATTATTTTGAAATTTATAAAAGAGGTTTACTGCATTCTGAGCAATTAAGCTTGGTCGGAAATGAATTCACAAAAGAATTATTCATAACACCCGATCTTGGACCAGATTTTTGCATTATGGTTTACACAATAGCGGATTCAGGTAAACTACACGAGAAATATGTTGTCGTGCACGTTAACTTCCAGTCCGGATTTGAGATTTTAACTGACAAAGATGTATATGAACCCGGAGATATGGTGACTCTGACGGTTCTTCCGAATTATAATAATCCGATGCTTATCTCTACTACCTTCATTGATAGTGCAGTACTTGTGGTAGAACCAGAAGATGACTCAGAACTTGGGTATTTTGAACGTAGTTCTTATAATGCTTACATAGGAAGCGGATCAAATTGGGGCACTGGTGTATTTTGGGAAAATTATGCATGGATCACTTATGAAGTTCCTACGGGAGGATTCTATTACCCCTTTTATTACGATTTAAATATTTATTATGGAAGGGAAGGTCTATGGGATCTTTTTACACTTGAAGGAGGAGGAGGAGGAATTGATCTGCAATCCGTCGTTAATAATTATAACATTAATGTTCGAGATAATATTTCCGAATCTGCAAACTGGATACCCTCTAGAGTGATCTCAGGTCCAACAAATTTCACATTCCAATTACCTGATAATATTGGAGAATGGACAATCAGAATAGTAGGAAATGCCATAGATGAAAGCAATATTCTGTGGGGAGATGTAAAAACTATTGAAATCAAAGCTTTCTTGCCATTTTTTGTGGAATTTGAGCCGCCCATCTATATATCTCAAGATGAAATTGTTACATTGAAAACATATGTGTATAACTATGTTGGTTCAAATTTAGTTACAGATGTTTTAATTGAAGCCCCCGGATTCGATATTCTAAATAATCCCATCCAATCTGTTCAAGTTCCTCATAATTTCGTTTCGGAAATAGAATTCTCACTTCATGCGCGGGATCCACTATTACAAAATATAACAGTCGTCGCAATTGGAGAAACGAATGAAGAAACTTATACTGATGCCAAACAGATGAAAACGTATATTCATCCCAATGGATTTGAGATAAACCAAAGATGGGCTGAATATCTAAATGAATCAATGGGAACCTACCTATTTAATTACACGGTTGATCTTGATAGCATTTATCATCAAGAAACACTTGCATTCTATGATGACATTATTGAAATATCGATCGAGGGATGGGAACGATTAATTGGGTATCCCTATGGGTGTATTGAACAGACATCCTCGAAACTCGTTTCTACTGCATTAATTTATAGATATTTAAATCAAACTGGACAGTTGAAAGATGAATTGATTGAAGAACTCACTCCTATGATAATGCAAGGATTAAGCAGATTATACAGCATGCAAAATCAAGACGGTGGTTGGGGGTGGTGGGATGGTTATGAATCTAATATTCAAATGAGTACACTAGTATTATTCACAATGCAACAAGTCGAATTAGCAGGATTTGGTGTGAACTCGTTAATCCTATTTCAGGGTTTCAATTTCATTCTAAGTTCACAGGAAGCAGATGGCAGATGGATGTATCCCTATTACTCAGCAAATGATTTTGAAGCAACAATTTACACTCTAAGAGTTTTAATCTCTTCTATAAATAAAACTACTGCAATGGAAAATGCGATTCAGTCGGGATTAGACTTCCTCAGTGCAGATTGGTTAAATACAAATCATCAAAGCTCGTATGGTGCGGCATTGTATCTAATTACAACAATGAATACCACATATGATAATTCAACCTTTAAATCAACTATGTTGGCATATTTAACAGCAGAACGACAAACAACTGGAAATACGGTTTATTGGGAAAATAGTGGTTCGTATTACTGGCATAATTTAGGAAACCGAGTAGAAATTACTGCGTATGCAACCCTTGCTTTAGCAATGGACAATTATTTAGGTAATTTTGCCATTATTCAAAAAGCCGTTAAATTCTTAATGGATTCTAAGTCTCAATGGGGGTGGTGGTCAACAGCTGATTCTTCTGCGGCAATTTACACTTTATCCGAAATCAAACAATTATCGGGGTCAACACCATTACTTGATTTCAATGGAACAGTGAAAATCACGCTAAATTCAGCACAAGATCCTCAAATTACACTGAACTTAACCAATACTAGCAATACACCCTCAAGTATATTAACAGAGATTAGTAGTTTATTGGAACCTGGAGAAAATGAAATTAACATCACCGTGTCAGGTATTGGACAGCTTGCGTTAATTTTTGAAGGATCTCAACTGGTACGATATGCTCCAATAATCACAATCCCTGCAGTTATTGAAGTGAATAATGACCATTTTTTCAATATCACAGTTGAATTGGATCCAATACACTCGGGTTTAGAATTAAAAGATGTTACGCTCTCATTAATGAATCTTCCTGAAGAATTTAATGGTTTTACCACAATTACAGTAGCATCGGTATCTGAACACACTCAAATCAACTTCACCTTACAAGCTCCGACTGAGGAAAATGAATATATTTTTGAAGGAATTTTCGTTTCAATGAATTTGGTCCTAAATAATACAGCTGAAAACAGTATATACTACTACCGGAGTATAGGTCCTATTCTTGTCAGAGTATTTGAAGTTGATATTCCGATTATGCAATCAATTTTGCATATACCCGATGTACCTACTAGAATTGGTGCACCTTCAACCTCCGCAATGAGAGAAGACGAAAATCTCATTACTCTTCAGAAGACTTACTCAAAAATAACAGATGTCTTACCCGGAGATCTACTAACTGTCAGCCTAGAAATTCAAAATTCCAATTCTTCACTACAGTATTTCGCACTGGATGATTACATCCCGACAGGCATGATTCTGGCTTCTGAGAGTATCCGGATCAATGGGTTATCCCTAGGAAATAATTTATTGAGTATAACTTTTGAGTTTTCATCATCAGAAATGCATTTCTTCATTCCACTATTACCAACAGGAACGACTACACTTCAATACAATCTTCTAGTGGACACAGTTAAAAATTCTTTAATACCGTCCGCGAAATTATGGGGGATGTATGAAAATATCACTATTGCCTCTAATCCTATCGCTCTAATGAATCTACCAATCCTATATCATTTTGACTATTCAATATACAAGGATTTAACCTATCCCACGATAAATGAAATATCATTAGCTCAAGTTGAAGGAATTGATGAAGTTGAGCTAGTATTAAACCTAGGAGCAACGGATAACAACGATATTTATAAAGTGAGATTTGTCTATCAACAAGGGTCTGCATGGAGATCTCAATCGGTGTATTATTTCACTGGTTTGGAAGAGTTTGAGATTACTATTCAAGGATTGGATAATGTGGATTCCAAGGTGAACTATTTCGTAGAAGTTCAGGATGAATACGGAAACATAATTACCAGCAGCATCCAGAGAATTATTGTCCATTCAACAATCATCCCTTATATTATGATTGGAGTTGGAATTGGAATTGCAGTCGCAATTGCTAGTCTGACAGCTCTTATCTACAAGAAAACATATCGTAGATCACCTCCCATAAAGGGAGCGTCTTTCACAGATGATATGGCACAATTTAAGGAATAAGATGATTTTTTTTTCTACTTTTTTTTAGTTTAACAAAATTTGGTTTCTTAACGAAAAACCAAAATAATATGAAACAATAAGAAGAATATGGATGCTTTGATGGAAAAATTATCTAAGATGAAAAATACAAGCACCCAGAAACGATTTCTAAAAAAGAAAGGCTATACCGAATCCGATATTCCCTCAATTCTTGATAAAGTTCGTTTTTTACAGAGAGGGCGTAGAAAATTCCCCCGAGCATCCCAAATGCAATATACTGAGTCATCCTTAGCCCAAGCATCCTCAATGGAAATTGCCAAATATCGATCCTGGAAAGTGTTTTCTAAATTAGGAAAAATCAAGCATAGTATTGATCTTTGCGGAGGTATTGGAGGAGATGCAATCGCTGCCGGATTGCGCTGGAAAGTGACTGTCATTGAAAAAGATCAATCAACATTCGATATGCTAGAACATAATTTAGAGGTATATAACGTTCAGAACAATGTCACCAGCATATTAGGAGATATTAATGATTTAATAGCTCAATCAAAATTTCAAGAAGTGATAGAAGAAGCAGATTACATTTTCTTCGATCCCAGCCGAAGGTACGATGATCAACGAACCGTGAAGATCGAGGAATATATCCCCCCATTATCTTTAATTGACAAAATTTTACCTCTTAACCAGAATATTTGTGTGAAGATCGCTCCAGGTGTCGACATCCCTCATATTCCTTATGAATGTGATATTGAAGTAGTATCTCTTAGGGGGGAGGTAAAAGAAATTATGCTTTGGTTTGGAAATCTTAGAGAACATTCAAATTCTCAAAACATTGTTGCTACAAAACTCCCAGAAAAATTAACTTTAGTAAAAAATCTAAATAAGTATACCGAATCGTCAATTGAACTGGTTTCGAATTTAAAAAAATATCTCTACGAGCCGGACCCGGCAGCAATTAAGGCACATTTAATAAATGATCTAGCGATAATGTTTGGAATGTCGACATTACACCCACAAGTCGCATATCTCACTAGTGAAAAATATATTGGGAGTCCATGGTTGAAATGTTATCAAGTAATTGAAAGTTGCCCTGTCGATATTCCTCGAATTAGAAATCTACTCAAAAAGCATGAAATTCATCGAATTGATTGTAAAGCAAGAGGATTAACTCTAGACTTAAATCAGATACAAAAAGAATTAAAATCCAAAGGAAAAAACATTGGCTTAGTCATCTTCACTTGGGTGAACAACGAAAAAACTGCAATAATTGCACAGTATCTTTGGGATTTCACTTCATCGAAGGGGAGTTATGTTAACTAAATCCATATCAGATGCGTTCACCATGGTTTTCCATCGAAATATTAGTCTTTCTAAAGCCTTGGTCATAGGTTTACTCCATTTTATTCCCGGTTCGGAATAAAAATTTACAAAACGCAATATATTATCCTTTACTTTCAAAGTCGGTTCAATTCTACCTAAAATTTTACCCTTATACAGTAATGGCAGCAAGTAATATCCCCATCGACGTTGTTTCTCAGGTGTATAAATTTCCCAGCGATATTTAAAATTAAATACTTGTTCCGTGAGATCTCGATCGCGTATTACAGGATCTAAAGGACCAATTGCTCTCATTTCATTATCAAATTGCACTTTTTCGATTAAATGTTTCCATTGAGATGAAACTATATAAATTCGGTTATTTTTTTCGAAATGAACGAGTATGGGATTATCGGATTTATCATCTGGACTAATAAATTCCTCTAATTGTTCTGAGGTTCTTAATTTAGAATCCCTTGCCTTGGATATTTTAAGCTTACCTGTTTTTGTTACAGAGATTCTTGAATCTACAACAGGAAAACTCTTTTGGTGAAGTTTCAATTTTTCTCTGTGAAGAGTTTTTTCTGAAGCTAGAGTAGATGTGAGTTCACCTTCAAGATATTTACGCTCAATTAGATCATATATTTTGTTGAAGTTCTTGTCTCTTCCAACAATGGCTGTTTTACCGAAATGGTAAAGAAGTTCAAAGATATTTGTTTTAAAAATACCTTCTTTCCAACGAGATTTACCTAACGCAGCATCTCCAAGATTTTTTAATATCGCACTAGTTTGGGCCCCTTGCTCTCTCAATATCTCCAATGCATCTGTGAAAAAAGTAGGATGATGTTCTTTGATGTATTTAATTTGTTTTTGATAGTATTTATGAAGGTACTCTTCACGTCTTCTAGTGTAGAACAGTTGAAAATAATCTCGGTGTATGAAGCACATCATTTGGAAGAAGTCTTCAAAAACCAAGCCTTCTGAGTATAAAACTCGTTCTAAGTCACCTTTTTTATAATCGGGTATACGTGCAAATAAAAAAAAATCATGATATCGACCAGCAGGATCCAATGGGTCAATTTGAATAAATCCCTGATCTTTAAAAACCGATTTCAAACCTTTAGTTCCATGTCCT
>SDNX01000113.1 GCA_004524545.1 Promethearchaeota archaeon | reverse complement strand
TTGACTAATATGCGTTTTAGGTGATGGCGCCTAAAACCAATTTTTTTCTATTCAAGCCAATATCTCTACGGTTTTGAGAGTTCTAAACTTCTATTTACTAGTAATGATCATTTTCCTTATGCTTCGAGCATATTTTAGAGTCATGAGTGAGGAGAAGATATAAATAGTCGATCTTCTATATATTCTATGAGGTTTATGACTCTGCCAAGTATTGGACCCAAAAAGATCAATTATGAGGAGAAAGTTAAAGTACACATTTTTTCCAAATTGGAAAGTAAGAGATCTAGTGATCCATCATTTTCTCCGTGTCCACACTTTTTTTATCTCGTTAAAGATGGATGGAACCACTCTTCATCGGGAAGTTCCCAAAGGTACAAGTGCAAAAACTGCGGAAAACGATTCGGTAGCAATACAAATGAATGGAACATGCTTGTTTATAAAGCTAAAATCAATCGTATCCTACACAGTATATTTTTTGAGGGTACTAAGGAAATATCAATCGGAGATACTTGGGAGATTCCACAATATGAAGTCAGCCGATTCAAACATAAATATGTCGACCAAGTATTTGAACAACATCCGACATTGATTAATCAGCAAGAATATGCCATTCCAAAAGGAGTAATCTACGGTGATGAGACATTTTTTGGAAAACGAGGCAATTCGTTATCGGAAATTGTGTTTGTAAACGATAAATTTGAAGTAATTGCTGCAGGATTAGTGGAACCAAAGAATTTGGAAAAATCTATTAAAAAAATATTTTTAATTATTCCTAAAAACTGTAGAGATAAGTTACGTGTGTTGGTAAGTGACGGAGAACCCTCGTATAAATCAATCCCCTTTTTGGGAAGTCTAAGAAGTATAGTAGTTCAGCAAAATCATACACCCGGTAAGCTTGGGAAGATTTCCATTCATAAATATGAAAAATTTGGACCACATCATCTTCATTACATAATTTACACGCACTGGAAGATTTTCACGAAAGCAAGAATAGAGATTTCCGTAAAATGGGAGATAAAATTCATCAAAACTAAGTTGCCGATTGGAAGAGGGGGCTTGACCCTAGAGGTAAAGGACACTCCGCTGTATCAGCAATGGCGACAAAAAAAGGAGGAATATTATTCTGAATCTTTTAGAAAACATGGTACAGCAAAACTCTCTCTTAATCCAGATTCCCGAAAGATCAGTCTCATGCAAGGCAGCAAATCCTGGATGAAGAAAATGATTGAGCCATTATTTCCTATTTTTTCTCAAAAATGTGTCACGAATAACCGTGTGGAGTCTAAACATTCGCAACTCAAGCGAACGGGTAGACTTAGAAAGCAGCAACAAGCGGAATATGCTGATAAATTATTCCAACTCCAAGAATATATTATGAAAACAGGACATTTACCAGAAACTTATCTTGAAGGTAAGCCGTTGTACAAATTTCTTATCCCAAATGACAAGAGAAGAGTGGAGGGTTATCCGTTAATCCAAAATGAGAAAAAAATGGTTCAGACTATTATTCCCGCGTATTTAGGATGACTTTAAAATCGCCATCACCTAAAACGCATAATAGTCTTTTTAGAATTTTTTTTTTATTTTCCCTCATTTTCGGATTTTCGAAATTATCGTGATTTTGTACTCTATAATTAAAATGATATCCATCAAAATGAATCATTTCGTTTTTTTTTAAAACATCATGTAGATATGTCAGAATCAGAACTAGAAAAAAAATAGATAGAATACTGCAATTAATTAAATTAGTTTAGTGGTATCGTTTACTGGTGATTAACAGGTAAATGAAACCTACAACACCTACAATTCCAACAAGAATGTAAACGTATGTATAAACTACACCCCAGTATCCATTCATAATATAATCAATTGCTTTAGGAATTGCGTTGATAGCCATTAGGGAGAGTACAACAAGTGCCATCCCCATAGCCCATTCCTCCTCGAAGAACATGGCGATTCCGCAGATTAAGGCCCAGACACCAAGGGCTATTGCGGACCATTCACTTGCACCAAGTAAACCTTGGGCTTCTGTAGTTGCACCTAAAGCACCTGCTAACCATGTAGGTAAGGTGAAACCTGCAAGATATAATCCTAATGCGTTAACTACACCTTGAATTAAGAAGATTGCCCCAAAGATGATTAAAAGCAAATTCAAAATCGTACTAGATTGTTTTTTCTCTGGCATGATATTCACTTTGATTTTTTTTATTGTTAGTTTTGTAAATTACAGTGTACATTTGTCTGGAATTACACCAAACGAATGATTGATATTAACAAAATGAATTATACATTTAAACTTAACGTCTTATTTAATAATCCTATCCACATAAAAGGTAGTTAGACTTAACAAAAAACGGTAAAAAATTTATGGAGTAGGCTATTTGTAATGTATATGGAAGAATCTTCGAGTAAGAAACAAAAATCGACACAAATTGATTTGAGTCAGATTTCTTCACTTAAGCGCGTGACAGATCTCTTCCCAAAAGGATTGACATCAGAAACTGCCGTGAAAAACCTTCCAACTGAAGTCGCAAGAATAATTTCAGACACCATTATAACAAAAAACATCCCAAATTTAGTGAATTCTACATTGGGGGCAGTTCCACAGAACTCCATTGCATCCGATGTAAAGGAAAGAAATGCAAATTTACACAATATGTTACAGAATCAACTTCAAACCAAACTTGTAAAACGCTTCAAACCTTTCAATATAGTGACCATTTTACTAACATTGGGCTGGATAATTACCATTATTTTATTGAATGTCCTATAACGCTCAAGTGTTGATGGAGAATGCCCAGTATATCACATACACCCTCTTGGATCCCTCTCACTTATACAAGTTTTGATAAGTATCAGCATGTGATAAAACGATGGATTACACAATCAAAATCTAATATAGGACATACAGAGTCTAGTATCCGAAACCTTTTCCTAAAGATTTTCTATATTACAGCGTCAGAAGGTGTTCTAAAGCCAGAATACACTACGTTTCTCAAACCTGAATTTTTAAAAAAGTACAAATTACATAGATCTCATTTTCCTCAGGAAATTCTGAAATTCACTGAGATATTTGACATAAAACATGTACAGATGGCTGATCAGCAAGTTTTGGACTTCAGTTTAATGATTATTCAACGAGTATTCAATTGGATGATCGATAAATTTCATATTGGGATTAAAAGTGAAATAAAAACCCAATTTTCTATGCCGTTCATCAAACAATATGAATTAAAAATGTTTGTGAATATGTGTTATGAGGATTTCAACGGCTTTTCAGAGACAAATTTGCGGTATGGGGGCATTTCGGCAGTTTTTTCAGAATTTCTTTCTGATTTTTGCTCAAATGAAAGAAAACTTATTGATAAAAAGAGCACTTCACAATATCAGTCGGGTAGTGTATTTACCCCACTATGGATTATCCAAATGATTGGTGAACGACTCGCATATCTCTTAAAAGAAGTTAAATTCAATACTAATATCAATGTAGCAGATATTTCTGTGGGGTATGGTGGGTTTTTAGAGAATTTTTTAATCGGGAAACACTTCCAGAATTGGAAATATTGTCTCTATGGATTTGATGCCGATCCCCATAAAATTGACATACTTAAACTAAACCATGCATTATTACAAAAACATCGCTTTTCAAGCATAGAAGTCACTAATCTTGGGATTCGAGATTCCATTATTAACCCAATACCAAAAAAATTTGATTTATTAGTAGGGAATCCTCCTTGGGGGGCTAAGATTAATAAAACTCGTCTTATTCAAATTGAAGACCTATCCTCATTTGCCGTGAAACAATATGATTCCTATGGGTTATTCCTTGTACGGAATATCTTATCTCTTAAAGAAAATGGCTTTCTCTATTTAGTGTTACCCGAGACTATCTTGTTAAATCCAAATTACGAAGAGTTACGAAAACACATTCTTGACAACACTACGATACTTGATATTATTCATTTGGGAGAAGACATCTTTGAAGGAGTGAACATGCCTGCAATCATTCTAGGGCTACAAAAGAAAATCTCCAACCCCACTCATGAAGTAAATATCTATCTCAATACAGACAAAGATACTAAGTTAAACCAAATTGCAGTGCAAGACCGATCACACTACATTCTTCGTAAACAAATGGATTTTTTGAATAATGAAGGGTATATCTTTGATATTTTCACCAACAATGAGGATAGAAAGATAATCGAGGAAATAGAAAAGAAATCTTGTTATAGATTACAAGATCTGGTAGATAATAGCAGAGGAGTAGAAATTGGGAAAAAGGGAGATATTGTTCAATGTTATCATTGTAAAGTTTGGATGCCTGCTCCCTTGTGGTCTTTAGATTCTAAAAACTTGACAAAATTTACGAAATGCAATGTATGCAAGAAAAAAATATTCCTAAACCGATTGAAAAAACGAGATAAAATAATAATGGATGAACAACCAGGGCCAGATGTAGATATACCATACTCGAAATTTCTAATTGGGAAAAATATACAGAAATATCTGCTAACAGGGAATAAATACATTATATTGCGACGAAGGGGAATCAAGTACAAACCTGCAAAAATATACAAACAGGAAAAGATCCTAATTCGAAAAACCTCTAAAGAATTACTCGCCACAATAGATTATAGTAATTCATATACTATTCAAGTAGTATACCAGTTAACCTTAAAGGAAGAATATAAATCGCATTCATTTCTTTTAGAATTTATATTAGGCTTGATTTCTTCTCATATTATGCAATTTTATTACTCAAAAAAGTTCCAATATGCTGATCGAAAGAGTTTTCCTCATCATTTACAGAAAAATATATTGAGTTTACCCATCCCGAAAATTGAATTCTCATTTAAACAGAATGTGTATGGAAAATATTATGCAGAAATAGTATTTTCAACGCTAATGTTAATGTATTTAACGTATTTCGAAGAAAACCGATCAATCTACCGTGCTTTAAAGGAAAAATTAACACTATTTATTAACGAGAATCCGACTATTTGGGAGCTCGTTGATCTACCTCTAAAATACAAAGAAACTCTCTTGCAGAACTTGGATTTAGCCAAGACTCATTCCACTAAGTTTGATAGTTTCAAAGAACCTATAGATTTTTTTCAGAAAATATTAGATAATAACGTAGAACAGTTATTTCTTGCCTTAGAATAATGGGGTAATAGTTTTCTTTAAACTTTTATATAGATCCAAGTATAATTAATTATCAGAAAATTTATAATAATTTAAAATACCGATTTTATTGTAATTTACGGTAATTAGGCTGTTTCTCTCATGGATGAGAATGATCTTAAAATATTGGAAATATTGGATGAAGATTCGCGTACGCCGTATGATCTTATTGGAAAGAGAGTAAATTTAACGGGTAACGCGGTTCGAACCCGAGTAATTCGGATGATTGAAGATGGGGTCATCGAACGCTTTATTTTCAAAATTCACCCTTCTATTTTCGAGGTCAGCAGTTGTTTTGTATATTTTAAATATCCTCAATCTGGGAATATCGCTGAAATCATCAACAAAAAAATCGGTCATGATCCACATTTTTGCGAGATAATTTCCGGATATGATCCTTCCTACCAAGGTAATGATGGATCAGTAATTGTGTACGTAATGGGTAGTGGGAATGAAGATTTAGAAAAACATGTAGAAAAACTAAAGCGAAAAATCAATGATGTGAGTGAATTCTTAGTTATCAAGCGATATACTCCCCCTGTGGAAAAAGTAAAAATCAACAATTCCTTACTTAAAGTAATCTACGCATTGATCAAAGATGTGCGGACTTCTGTGGCTACTCTTGCTAAAGATTGTAAAATGACTTCAAAATCCGTAAAATACTATCTTGATCAGATCACTAGATTCAAAATAGGGAGATTTTCGATTAATACCCAACCCAATAAAATTTCCCAACGGATATTCATCAATCTATACATTAGTAAAGAAAATATGGATTATATCCGGTTTGAACAATTATTTGATTCTATTCTAAGAGAAATCAAATCTGCAATTTTCAACAATCAATTGTTAGTAGATCCACCAGGTGTATATTGTGAGGTTACAACGGAATCTTTAGAAGAAATTGATCTTATCGAGCATAAAATACGCTCCTTTATGAAGGAAGATTACACGTTTAACAAAATGTTTCCTTCAAAAATCATATATCGAAATAGTCTTATCCAAAAAATTGTTGAAGATCGAATGGTCTCGCTAGACAAATTAACAGATTAGAATATACTATTC
>SDNX01000112.1 GCA_004524545.1 Promethearchaeota archaeon | reverse complement strand
TACATCTTCACAGGTGTTCCAACAGTAGCAAAGGTAGTTGAATTCGTGTCAACTGTCTGAGTAAAAGAACCATCCACACCGTGTAAGGTAAATTCACTAGGCACCGTCTTCATATATTTCTCGACAACATGACGAGGATATTTGACGTAATGGTACGGATTATTAGCTGATTCATCTACAATGCACCCATTTTCTTTGAGCAAATCTCGAGATTCTTTCGAATGCACCATAACTCCAATATCTTCAAGTAATCGAAGGGTGGTCTCATGGATCGTTTCCACTTCATCATGCGATAATACTTCCATTCTATGCAATTTCATTTTCTAGCACCTTTGCTTCTTACTCAGCTTCGTGCCTAATATTTTTACACTATTTTCATCTTAAAAAAAACGGAAGTATTCCAGATATGCAGTTGTGAGGTGTTCTCTTTAAAAACCAATACACAAGATAACCTTTTTTTAGTGATGGAATTATCCTATGATTATGTCTTTGAAAGAACAGATTGAAACCGCTGTATTAGATTTCGATGAAGAAAAACTTAAGGAGATTTGCCAAACTGCTTTAGATTCGAAAAAAGCAACTGCAGTAGAACTCTTGCGAACAATTGGAGATATCATGAAAAATGTGGGTGACCAATTCGAGAATGAAGAAATTTTTCTTCCTGAACTTATCGCTGCTGCTAATACTGTTAAGGTGACGATCGATGAACTCCTAGATCCTGTTATTCGGGCATCGGGAGAAGCCAAAGAAACCAAAGGAATTGTAGTCATTGGTACTGTGGAAGGTGATATTCACTCAATCGGAAAGGATTTAGTAGGTTCATTTCTGTTTGCAAATGGTTTTGAAGTGCATAACCTCGGCGTAGATGTCTCACCTGAAGCATTCCTGGAAAAAGCGGAAGAAGTTGGTGCGACTATTATTGGTATGTCGGCTTTACTTTCAATCAGCATGGACATCCAGCGCAAATTTATTGAGTTTTTAAATAAACAAGGCAAACGAGATAAATATAAAATTGTGGTTGGCGGTGCCCCTACCTCAGACGACTGGGCAAAGAATATTGGAGCAGATGGATGGGCTGACGATGCTATCGGAGCTGTTAAACTCTGCT
This sequence comes from Promethearchaeota archaeon, assembly GCA_004524545.1. Taxonomy (GTDB): domain Archaea; phylum Asgardarchaeota; class Lokiarchaeia; order Sigyniarchaeales; family Promethearchaeaceae; genus AMARA-1. Next base: position 5,183 of record SDNX01000112.1, on the reverse strand, counting down.
TAAGCCTAGTGGAATGAAAATGACGGTGATTTTGAGTGAAACTGCGAAAACTTGAGGTCTTTTCTACGAATGAGATTGAAGAAATCCACAATGCTTCAATGCATATTCTGGAAAATATTGGAATCAAAGTGGAAGATCCCAACCTACGGAAATTTCTAGCAGAGAATGGGGCAATCCCTACAGATACTACTTACATGAAATTCCCCAGCGATTTCGTTCAAGAGAAATTGAAAACGGTTCCGGATTCGTTCACATTGTATGGAAGAGATGGAGATTTCACCGCAACCGTTGATACAAAACATACTGAATTTGCTACAATCGGAACTCCGGTTAGGATTTACGACCCCGAACACAAAAAAGGGGTCCGAAAAACGATTCTCGCTGATACAATACACCAGATTCGTATTGTTGATTCTCTAAAACATATCATTTGTTCCCATGTAGATGTATGGCCTAATGACGTCGACTATTTGCAACTTCATTGCCACACAATCAAAGCGTGGGCGCAAAATTCGACAAAACCATACGGACTAGGATGCTTAGGAAGGTTACCAAGTCAAGATATGATGGATCTTCTTTCAATCATCGTTGGTGGAAAGGATGAGTTAATTAATCATCCTCGGTTGGTGGGATTTTTTTCGATTACCAGCCCGTTAGAGTTCTCTCAGTTGATGACAAACGGATTTGAAGTGTTTACCAAATACAAACAGCCTACAATATGTGCTCCCGAAGCATTAGCAGGATCAACCGCACCGATTACTGTAGCTGGATTACTTGCTCAAACAAATGCCGAAATTCTCGGAGCAGCAGTTCTTTCTCAAATTTATAATTCTGGTTCACCGATATTCTATGGCACTGTTTCTCATATTACTGACATCCGAACGGGAAACAGTGCAATGGGATCTGTGGAAACGGGACTGATCACAGCTGGAATTGCTCAACTAGGACGTTATTATAATATTCCTTCACGTGGTCCTGGAGCTGTCACAGATTCTAAAGTGCTCGATTTACAAAATGGATACGAACGTCTACAAACACTAATGTTGGCGGCTCATGCAGGTATAAATTATATAACATGCGCAGGATCTTACGAAGCTACCTTATCAGAAGCTTTGGAATTACTTGTTATCGATGATGAGTTAGTTGGTATGGTTAAACGAGGAATCGAAGGAGTAGAAGTCAGTGAGAAAACGATTGGATTAGATGCTATTACTCGAATTGCAACCAGCGAGAAGCAAGGCGCAAATTTCCTTGATGATAAACACACATTGAAACACATGAGAACTGCACATTACTTGCCTGAATTATCGGATCGCCTTCGTCGACGACCATGGGAAAAGAGAGGTTCCATGAATATCATCCAGAAAGCTCGAGTGAAAGTAGATGAAATATTGGCAAATCAATGTGTTCCTCCACTTGCCCCAGAAAAACTCCACGCAATTGATGCGTTCATAGCAGAAGTCGCAAAACGCAGTTATGACGATTATAAAGTAGCTGAAGGCATGATGGGGAAAAAAGGAAACGTCACCATCGATCATGTAGAAATTACCGAAGAATCGGTAAAAAAATAAGTGTATTTTAATTTATTCTTCTGATTCTTCTTTTTCTTCATCGACAAGCTCTTCAGATTCTTCTTCTGATTCTTGTTCAGATCCTTCAGAAGGGACATCTGAAGACAGAGGAGCATCACACATCGCGCAAGTATCTCCCCATTCTGGTTTGTTAGCATATCCACATTTTGGACATTCAATTAGGGTCTCATCGGGTTTCCAATCCGGAACATTCATTCCCGTCCCCATTTTTCGGTTATGTTCCTCTTCCAATTCAGCTTCTGTCCATGTGGGAAGATTCAATCCAGTTCTTCCAGCAGTTTCCTTGATCAAATCTTCCTCAGACCAGACTTCCATTTCAGGCATGGTTTGTGCAGCTCGTTTAGCGGCTTCAGCTGCGAGACTAGCTTCATCCCATACCTGTAACTGAGGTCCACTTGAAGCTGCAGGTGCTTGAGGTGTTAAACCTGCACTTGGAGCTTGGATATCACCTGCTTTCTTCACATTCGGTGATTGATATGTCGCAGCTGCAAATTTAAGCAAACCTTCGAAACACGTTTCCAACTTCTTCGTGCTCATCCCGGAACTTTCATCAGTAGTTAATGCCATTGTAGATTTAATTAAAGGTAATATAATTCCACAGACTGCAGCGTTCGAAATTTGTCTCTTAGAGTCAATTGCTGAGGTTAATTTATGCATCGATTTTTTCAGATCATCATTTTTCATGAAATAATCACAAATGGGTTCCCCATGGCGCTCATACTGGCTATCGTAGCGAGTTACTTGAGATTGGGTGGAATTTCTATCTAATGAGATAATAATCTCTTTCACAAATAGTATATTTTGAGTTTTGGAAGTCTCATCGGTAAGTTCGGGTTTGTATCCTGCAAGATCAAGAGCTCCGATGTGTGGTGCAAATAAAGGATCGGCTTTCGAAATTTTAGCATAAAGAACAGTTCGTGTGGCTAATGCTTCAATTTCTCCACAAAAAGCAATTCTATCATGATTTAATTTCATCCGGTCGGCTTTTCCCTTTTCCCAGATGATTTGTGGCACGGTAAGGAATGTTACAGTCGGAAATGGAAATTCTTTTACTTTCCACACAAGGAATAAGTGGTATGAAAATTCATTTTTCTTGTGCAGAAGCCATTTTTCTACCAACTTCTTGAGATCGGCTTCATAAGGTTTGAAAATGGGATTTTCAAGTTGTTTTTGGATTTCAGATTCGATCTTATTAAATTCCTCTACATCTAGTTTGCCTCCAACAGCCTTTAACTCTTCTTCAATGTTTTCCCCAAGAATTTCTTCTACTTGCTTCTTAATCTTTTCTTGATCGGGGCTAAGTTCCTCACTGAAAAACTTAGAATTGTCAAGTTGTAGTGTACTTAACAATTTCTCAAACATTTTTTCAACTTGTTCGGTCAATATGATTCATTCATAATAGGACGATGAATTCCTAAATTTTTTGGGTTGGTTGAAGGTTGGGTCGGGTGGTCGAAGTCCCGATTTTCATACGAAAATTAAAAAATGTTCACTTTTTTAGTAAAAGCATTTACAGTTTCATAAATAATCTGAAGAAGATTGGTAGTTTACATGACGATGGAATGAAACAATGGAGAAATGTTCATTTTGTGTTATATATTAATTGAACGATCTACCAAAAAAAACAAGTCTAATATAGTGTATTCTAATACCTCTTATAATAAAAAATGCACCACTTTTATGAAACTGACGTAAAATATATATATTATTTAAGGTTTTCGGGTCTAATTTTCTCAACTATAAAAGGTTTATCGCCGAGATTTACCAACGAAAGTTTTATATAACTAGCTAACCAATATTATTTTATCGGTAAAATCGTTAAATATTCCTTTTTGGGCAAAAAATGGTTAAGAATTTAAAGTTTTTGTTACCAGTGGACTTTAGGTTCGAACTTAAACGCCAACGAGAGGAAATTTTAAAAGATTTCATACTGTACTCAATATAGAAGGGATTCATCCTGGGTAAAAAGGATGAATAAAAAAACTTACAAAAAGGGCTAATAAAATGAAAATCATTACTGTTAATTTGCCTGTGAATTATATTAACACGATTAAGGGATTAGTTGGAGATGAAGGCTTATACCCTAGTCGTAGTGAACTCATAAGGGTAGCTGTACGTGACTTTTTAATTAAAGAATTGAAAATTGCCAAAAACTTTCCAAAGGGGAATATTTTTACTCCTCACAATAGCGAAACTCAAATGTTGTCCGCCGAGGAAGAAAACTCATTCGTCAATGTACCAACCGACGTTAAGGTAGGCGATACAGTAATTCGAGATTTTAAACGATACCGTATTGTAGATAGATCCGAAAAACTTATTAATCCTTAGATATTCCATCTTTGGAATCCTCCAAATGTGGAGGATAGAGATAAGTTATGGCAATAGGTCAAAACAACACTCTCAATTTCTTTTCATTACAATTTATTCGTAGTTGAAATATTTCTAAAAAAATTATTATCACGATAAGTTAAATATCATTGATTTTAGGAAAGATCATATTAGACATTCAGTGAACATGATATGGCGGCTTCCCAATTCGAAAACATTTGTTTTGTTTTAGATGCATCTCGATCTAGTGCACGTGCGGATCTTGAACCCACACGCTTGGATGCATGTAAAAACTCTGTTCTCGAATTTATACGACATAGAAAATCCATGGAACAGGATGTTCAAACTTTTTATGCTCTGGTCGTCGTAGGTAGAGAAATAAAAACTCTCTTAAGTTTTGGGGATTATCCTACAGCGGAAACTTTCGAAAAGGAAATGGAAAATATCTATCCGGGAGGTCCGAGTAATATTGCAGAAGGAATGGGATTAGCTATTAAATTGCATATCGAGGATATTCGCATATCAGGAACTCGAACTCCAAAGATTGTTATTATTGGAGATGGTCATATCACTGAATCTGAGCATACCACACCAGACAAGATGGCAAAAATTGCATCTGGTTTAGGAATTAAGATTGATACGGTTAAGATTGGGGGGTTGAATCATGTTCAGACTCTCCAAGAAATTGCACAAGTCACTCAAGGAAAATTCTTCGAAGCTGCCAAGAATTCCGAATTATTAGAAACGATGGAAAAAATCGCAAGCGATTATCCTGGAATATCCAGTGGAAAACCTAAACAGTTCTCAAAAATGCTGGAGAAAATTGCAGTTCCCTTAAAATCTGATGCGGAAATGAAACAAGAATCTCAAGAGATAGTTGCACGAATTCGAAACAAAAACACTTACAATAAATGCGGTATTTGCTTTCATATTCGTGATCCCGTAAAGAAATTAGACTTCAGTTTAAGTGGAAGATATTGCCCTTCGTGCGGAACCGGATTTCATTTGCATTGCATCAATGAATGGGCTGAATCTCATGGTATCCATCATGTGGTTCGATGTCCTCACTGTTTTTACTTGCTAAAAATCCCCGTAGAAATTCAACAGACTGTATTACTTCATGAAGAATTTAAAAAAGACCACGGAGAGGATACACATCAAGTACAAATTGAAGGGTATAAAGTAAAACGTACAATAGCTAAAAATCTTGGTGAAATTGTGGTATATTCCTCATGTCCCGTATGTAACAATATTTTTGCGGAG
>SDNX01000032.1 GCA_004524545.1 Promethearchaeota archaeon | reverse complement strand
ATTCCGAATCTCAACTGAAAGAATTTCCGAGATATTTGAGGAAGCACAAAATGATGGTAGAAATGTCTTGCTTGCGTCAGAAACAAGTGAAATTTTCCGGATCTATGGAATAAAAAATCCGAAAACATATTTAGCAAAAAGTGCAAGTGAAACCGAACAACTTTCAAGCAAAATTGGATTCCCATTAGTCATGAAAGTGGTGTCTCCCGACATTATTCACAAAACGGATTGTGGAGGAGTCATGCTGAATATTAAAAATGAACAACAAGCAAAAGATGCTTTCTTGAGAATAATCAATAATGTGCACAAATACGGCCCTTTGAATGCAAAAATTTACGGTGTCGAACTGCAAGAAATGGTAGAAACTTCTAATTTTCAAAAATCCACCCAAATGATACTAGGAATGACTAAAGATCCTCAATGGGGTCCATTATTGATGGTTGGAACAGGAGGAATCTACACCAATTTCTTGAAAGATGTGTCCTTTGATTTAGCATATAAGTATGATAAGGATGATGCATTGCGACAGCTAAGCAAAACTAAAATATATTCAATACTGAAAGGCGTTAGAGGAGAACCTAAATCAGATATTGATGCTATTTTAAATGTACTTATCAGAATATCACAATTGGTACATGATTTTCCAGAAATTGTAGAGTTAGATATTAACCCTCTCTTAGTATTTGAAGAGAATCCCGACCATGACAACTACAGTGCCGTGGATATTAAAATTACGATAACGTCGCGAAAATAACTAAAATATTATAATTAATTTATAAAAAAAGATCACAAAAACAGAAATAAGGTAAAAATAATACAGAAACAGACTGGAACAAAAAATGTCAAAATCTATCTATATAATGTCAACTGCTCCCGGCTCTGGAAAAACTGCCGTGAGTATAGGATTGTTCCTTACGTTTAAGGAAGATGGTATGAATCCGGGATATTTCAAGCCTGTAGGGGATCCCTTTTCAGATGTGAAGGTCACCAAAGCAGATAAAGATGTCAATGTTATTCATCGAATGTTAGATCGAAAGTATTCCCGTGAGGAAATTTGTCCTATTTTCATCTCTCCAACTGCGTTCCTTGATGAAATACCCAGTGAGAAGGTGAACGGAGTAAAAGAATTAATCAAGGACGCTTTTGATGAAATGGTCGAAAAGACCGATATCGTACTTATTGAAGGCAATCATGATTATATGCAATTTCATTCCTTAGAATTAAATGATCCACAGATTGCAAAATTACTTGATTCGCAAGTCGTTTTGGTTTCAATGTGCAAGGATGACGGGGATCTGGATAAAATTATTATGGCATTAGAAGAAATACGACGATATAAGTTGAACCTTCGTGGTATAGTCTTGACGAATATGTCGGATTTGCAATTAACCAAATCTAAAGATAAATACGAGAGTATCTTCCAAGAACGAAAAGTGCCCTTATTAGGTGTAATTCCGGAGTCAAAATTATTATCATCGCCTACAGTTGCGGAAGTACTAGAAGCTACTGGAGGTAAATTACTTACAGAAGACCTCAAAGAAGTAAAAGATAATCGAGTAGAGCGTTTTGTAATCGGAGCTATGCAGATCTCTTCAGCTATTAGCTATTTACGCAAAGCTCAAAACCTTGGTGTAATCACTGGTGGAGATCGATCAGATATCATTTTAACTGCAATAGAGATTGGAGTTACACTGATAGTCCTTACGGGTAATTTGCATCCTGAAGTTGTAGCATTAGCCAAAGCACAAGAGAAAGGAATACCTATTATTCTGGTAAGTACAGATACTTATACGACGGCAATGAATATCCAAAATGTACGTATTCAGATTCAGCAAGGTGAAACCGACCTTTGCAAAGAACAAGCTAAAAAATATATTGAGTGGAAAAAACTCTATTCTTAAATTTCTCCTTTTCATTTTTACATTTTCAAAATACTGTTATTAAGGAAAATTTTTTCTAGACAGTAAACTATATGAGTACATAAGAAAATCTGCGTGAACAAGTTGAACGATCAAAAAGATAATGGAAAAGAAATCAAAGAAAATGATGCAATAAATGAAGCGTTATCAGCTCTGGGTTGGGTAGAAGAAACAGATGGAGAATCGATTGAGCAATTAACAGAACAAGCGCAAATCATTGAAAAACTGAACAAAAAAATTCTAGAGTTACAAAAAAAGAATCAAGAGTTAGATGCATTAGTAAAAGGAGACAGTCAAACCCGAGATGTGGAACAAATTCAAGACGAGTATTCCGGTAAATTTACCAAAATGCAAGAACGAATCAACGCGATTAAATTAGAAAAAGACGAGTTTATGTTCAAATTAGGTAATGCCATAAAAGAAAGAGAAGAAATGGTTCGATCCTATGATATGCAAATAGAGCAGTTAAATGCACAAAACCAAGCATTACTGAATAGAACCGCTTTAAATCAGTCATTTGATGACGAGATAGCAATCATTTCCGCTGAAAAACAGGAACTTGTCAGAGAAATTGCACATTTACGGGAAGAAAAAACCATAAATACATCCAAAATTAAAGAATTAGAGACCATCCAGCATCAACTTCAAGGGGAATTAATCAAGGTAAAATCCGAAGCTGAAGATAAAACATCGAGATTTAAAGGTTTAGTCCAAGAACTTGAAGGGTATAAAAATGAATTTGTGAATTTAAAAAACAAAATCATTGAATTAGAATCCCAAAACCAGTCTATTTCTGAAGAATTATCACAAAAACAATTTCAAATTAGAGAAGAGTCAACACAGGTTGCGTCCCTTAAAGAACAACTTGCGAATAAAGATGCGATTATTTTGGAACTTCAAAAAGAAGTAAACGATTATTCTGAGCAAATCCAATATATGGAAGCAGATACGGTAAAACAATCGGATTTTGAAGAATTGAAAGGAATAATTGCAAACAAGGATCAAGTTATCACCACTAAAGAAAAAACAATTTTTGAATTAGAGAAGAAAACGAACGACTTGAGACAATATGCTGAAGATACAGAAGCTTTGGCTAAAGAATTGAAAAAGCAACTAATAGAAAAAGAAAATAATTCTTCAGAAGTTGCTAAGTTAAAAGAGGAAATCAAAACACTAAATGAAACTGTTATTGATCAGAATCAACAGAAACATGTCCTATACGAACAGGTAAAAAAGCTTAAGGAAAAGGAAACTGGAGATATAGCAATTATCCAGCGATTGGAACACCAAATTGAAGATATGAGGAGTTCCGTAATCAAGGAATCTCTTGAATTGGAATCTGTTAAAAAAGAACAGCAATCTTCTGAGACCAAACTAAAAGAATTTCAAAGTATTTTAGAAGACAAGGAAAAGATGGAAGCAAAAATAAACCGTAGATTAAGTGAAATGAAAGAAATCCATGAAAAAGAAATCAACACCTTGAATGAAGAAATCACTGAACATAAAAAACGAATAAAAATTCTTCGTCGAGATCTTTCTAATAAGAGATAATCACATTATTCTTTCTTATCAAAAAAACTCGGTAGTAATTTTTTCATTTTTTCATACACTGAATGCACATCCTCTACCACCACTCGAGTTTTTCCAACAATATCAATGTATCCTAATTCTCTATTGAATCGTGGAACGATGTGTACATGAAGGTGTTTAATACTTGCTCCCGCAGCTCTACCTTGATTAAACCCAATATTAAATCCAGTTGGGTTATACATTTCCGTCAACATGTCTTGACATATACAGATCAGTTTGGATAAGCGTAATATTTCATTTTCCGTTAACTCCCGGAAATCAAGAATATGTCGTATGGGAAACGCCATTAAGTGTCCTGGATTGAAGGGATACAAGTTTAATGAAATTCCCATAAGTTCATCTTGGTGAATTTTCAATACTTCCACTTTATCAGAATCTTTAATGATTTCACACAAAATACATTCAATTTCTGATGTTTTTAACTCTTGTACATATTTCAGTTTTCCAATTGCATGAAGATTCTTCTGAAATAGGTTATCATCTTTTTCCATAAGGAAGGGTTCATCTCTATAGGATTCAAGAAAATAGTATTTCGAAGCGTCTATTAAGCTTATGAAAAACAAGAAATATTTTCCCAAGTCTTATCTGAAATTACTCAGGCAGATAATTCACTTCTTGGGGTTTCCCTTTAATGGTATGAGGAACGAGATACTCTAGAACTCGTGTGATATCCTCAGATTCAATTCTTACCCAGACTGGACCCATTGGACTTTCTTCGGGAGAATGGCAGAAATGGAATTTGTTCATGAATAAAGCTTGCTTATTCAACATGAATGAGACATTTTTCTCCCGCCTTTTACCCATAAGATGTTTTCGAGCGGATTCTACTGTTCGCTGACTGCGTAGTCCACTGAATAAGGATTGAAGACTACCTCTACCTTCCACGGTGGTTGTATATAGATAATAATTGTCCGAAATAGTGTCAATTATAATTTTGTCTTGATCAATTTCTGCAAAATTTTTTAGAACTTTAATAATTTTCTCAGGTTCCTCAGTCGGATTTACTTCTACTTTAAGTTCAATTTTAATCATAGCAATCCCTTCACATAGTTCAATACTTTTCTTTTCAAACTTTCAATGTCTTTTTCGTTTTCAATTTTATATTCTGCTCGTTCAATTACTTCTCCAAGTCCAAATTGTAGTTCTCGTTGATCTCTTTTTCGAATTAGTTCATCATCAATCGTATCATCAGCTCTACCTCGGGTCTTTATCCGCTTGAAACGTGTTTGATTCGAACAAGTAATAGCAATAACATATATGGGCCAATGTTCTCGAAATAAATTCACTTCAGAAAGAGAGCGGATGCCATCAATTAGAATTACGGGTTCATCTATTGTATTTATCTTTTCAATACAGCGTTTTGCGATGATGTCTTTCCCATATTTTTTTCTCAATTCCTTCGCGATGGATCCTATATTTTCCGGACTTGGTTCTAAGGCACGGTGCAGTACTTCCGCTCTTATGACGTCTCCCATTATTACAACGGGAGCTAGTCGTTTTACAGCCTCAATTGCTGTTGATTTTCCAGATGCGGGTAACCCTACAATTGCAATTAGTGTTTTTGATTTCATATGCGACATTCTCATTCATTTAATTTGATATCACGGAGGTTTTTTGCATTTTCTTGAGGATTAGTCGGATTAATGAAAGTATGGGTTCCCATTTCGACCCCAGCAATGAATTTAATTCTATCTTTTGCACGATATGGTGGGTAAATCTCAATATGATAATGAAAATGATCGTAATTTCCCATATTGTATGGAGCATTATGATGAGAAAAAACGTATGGCATAATAAATCCATATAACTTATCTAATCTCTGGATTGTGCGTTTAATTATGGAAGCAAAATTCTCGGATTGACTTGAGGGAATCTGGCTAATATAAGAATAGTGCTGTTTAGGATAAATATGTGTTTCAAGTGGCCATTTCGCAAAATATGGAATAAATGCCACAAAATCATCATTTTCTTCAATAATGCGGGATTTGTCCGTTAGTTCCGTTTCTACCACTTTGCAGAATAAGCATGAATGATGTTCATCCCAATAGGACTTTGAGGATTCGACTGCTTTTTCTATACGAGGAGGAATGAATGGAAATGAATACATTTGACCATGAGGATGAGCTAGGGTTACTCCAATTATTTCTCCCCGGTTTTCGAAAATGAATGAGTATTTTAGCTCTTCTATATTCATATTGAATTCGAGCCTTTCCTTCCATAGCTCGATCAGCGCAATTATATTGGAAATAGTTAAATCTCCTAACGTTTTATTGTGATCTTGAGAATACAACAACACTTCACAGTTCCCTTTTCCAGGTCGTCTCTGATAAAAATCATACATAAGAGTATTATCTGTAAAATTACCTTTGGTTTCTGTGCTTAAAGCGGGAAATCTATTAGGAAGTGCTTTGACAACCCATTGTCCTGCACCCTCCGGAGCATCAGGACAAAATGGACAAGTATACTTAGGTTCTTCATTAGTGAACGTTTTCCCGAGGACGGGCCGAACCGTGCGATTTTGCGCAACAATAACCCACTCTCTCAAAATTGGGTCAAATCGAATTTCATTATCATTGGGTTTTCCCATTGTTCTCAGTACAATCAAATTTTACCCCCTTAAAATCATTTTGTTTGACTAAGTTCTATTTCCTATAATTTTATTTTCAATGGGATGTAGGTCTGAAACATGGTCAATGAAAAAATATTAGTTCTGGGTTCAATTGCATATGACTTCATCATGACGTTTAGGGGGAATATGAACGAAACCATTTCTACGGATTCTGATAACAAAAAATTTAATCTTGCAGTAATGCCGGAAGATAAAATTAAATCATTTGGAGGGACTTCGGGTAATATTGCGTATAATTTATCCAATTTAGGTGCAATAGTAGGTATAATTACCTCTGTGGGGCAAGATTTTGTGGATTTAGGGTACCAAGCAAGAATTGAATCGTTCTCTAATGTGAGTTTTGAGGGAAAAATCCATACTGATTCTCATTCCGCATCTTGCTACATCGTAAACGATTCTTCACATAATCAATTAATCATTTTCCATCGTGGAGCTATGGTTAGGGGGGAACAGATTTCTGTAAAAGGAAATTATTCAAAAGAAACCGTCAAGATTGCTTCAATAAGTCCAGATTATTCCCCCGCAATGATGAAATGGGCGAATGAATTTAGCGAACTTGGAGTACCTTTCTTGTTTGATCCAGGTCAAGTCACCCCAGAATTCACTCCTGAAATGCTCTTAGAAATAATCCCAAAATCTTATATCACCATAGGAAATGAATACGAGATCTCCATGATTCTCAAAAAAATGAATTATTCCCTAGATCAATTACTCAATCTGAATCCCAATATTATCATAACGAAAGGATCTAAAGGATCAGAGTGTTATTACCAAGGGGAAAAATTAGAAATTCCCATATGCACTCCGAATTCTGTTGAAGACCCGACAGGCGCAGGGGATGGATTCCGAGCTGGTTTACTTTTTGGTTTAGCAAAAGATCTCCCTTTTGAAATCGCGTGTAGGCTAGGTAGTGTTGTAGGATCTTTCGTGGTAGAATCACTTGGTCCTCAATCCCAAAAATTCACATTAGAATCCATTATAGAACGTTACACAGAAAACTTCCATGATAATCTATCTCTATAAACTCTTTTTTCGTTCATGCTGATTTTCATGAAAAATCGTTAGGATTCGAAATAGGTTTTTGAGGTGTTATATTTTCTTTTTAACATGAATGTAAAATCGTTAGAAAAATAGTCACATGGAGAATCTCCACCAAAAATTGTTAGACAAATGTAGTCAAATAGATATAAAGGTAATAGCTGGCTTATTTCTCATAATATTTATCTATGCAAATTTTCTTGATCTCTAGAAAAAAACAAAGACACAACGAAAACAAAGGAAATGATTCAAAATGGGCTTATGGAGAGTTATGTGGACCGGATGTCTTGGTATGCTCTGTTTAATACCTATGGCATGGTTCTCTTTTAACGTATTAGATTTGGGTGCAGCGATCACTGGCGACCTATTCATTGGAATTGGAGACGCTATGGATACTGCATTTACAGCTGCATTTGCTGCGGCTGGAATTACAGGTGGATTTTTGACCGGATTTATTCCGTTCATCGTGCAAGGTTTATTAGGAATTATCATGTTATGGTATTTCCCTCTACACTGGGCTTTATATTATCGACCTGACGATATTGGAATGGCATTAGCAATTGTTCTGCCGTGGATGTTAACGGGTACCATTACTGCGGCTTTATTCTGTAAAAAAGCTCGAAAAGGACTAACGACTGGTCTCGCAGTGGGACTTGCATATGCTCTTTTTGTAGGAGTATTCCCATTGATCATCTCAGCCATAGTAAATGCCGCATCACCTGTACCAATCGATATTATGGGAGTTATTAATAGTTTATTTACAGGTATGACAGATTTACCATATGTTTGGTCTGTTATATTAGCTTGCGTTGAAGGTGGAATAATTGCGGGTACCTTCGGGGCTCTAATCGGTAGTTTGAAATACAAACCAGAAGGACAATTAGAGACTCAAAAAGTTAAGAAAGCACGAAAGAAGAAAGCAGAGCCGAAAATTACTGCTGTTGCAGAAACAACTGGTTCATCAACCAGTACTGGGGGAATTTTATGCCCAAATTGTCGTTCTAAAGTAATCCCAGGCGACCCGTTCTGTCCGAACTGTGGAACCAAATTATAAGTACTCTGTTTTCTTTTTATTTTTCATTTTTTTATTGCACTACGTGCACATTTATCACTTTTTCCTATTGATTTTAGGTCCGAAAAGCAACTGTAAACCTAGGCGGTACTATCTTCATATTACACAGCTATTTTTAGATTCTATAGTGTTCTTTACTCGACAAGAGATGTCAAAAGCTACCGATTCTGTCATGTTAAACGATTTATTCATTTTAAAGAATGGTCTGCCCATCTTTACGAGGAATGATTGCCGATATGATAACAGCCGTGCTGATGCAGACCAGATTACAATGATCTCAGGATTTCTATCTGCAATTAACTCTTTCGCAAATAACGTAGATGCACTTGGAAACATGAAAGAAATGAAAATGGAAGATGTCAGCTTTTTGTTCTTTAAACCACCTAATGACAATAATTTATTGTTTGTAGGAGCTTCCAAAGGAAAGGACCAGGGACTTTTAGTTGAAGCCATGCTTAAAAAGATCAGTTCCGCATTTATCCGGCGATTTCCATTCATTACTGAAAATAAGTGGGATGGTGAAACCGAGATTTTCAAAGATTTTGAAAACATCTTAGAAAATATCATCAATCATGATGATAGCTTAGAAAATCCCCAAGAATGTCAAGGTGGAAACATCTCGAAATTTGATGCAGGGTTAGTTCCGTATAAAAGAATCAAAAAAATCTATGAGAAAGGAATCTATGATCTATTCTCCAGTATAGATTCAAAGATTGTTTTTCAAGCAATAGATGGTATGAAAGATTTGGAAACGATTGCTGAAGAAAGCGATGTGCCTCTAGCCCGGGTTTTTAGTTTGTGTAAATCATTCATTAAAATGGGATTAGTATTGTTTAAGAAATGAAACAAATTTACTATACCATTCATGAACCTTCAAAAAACTATTATTCTTGCTAGTCAATCTAGAGATAGAAAGCGTCTACTAACTAATGCGAACATTCCCCACACAGTAATTATTAGTAAGTACGATGAAAATCCACAACCAGGATTATCTCCTAGGGAATTAGCATTATTTCATGCTCGAGGGAAAGTATCATCTGTTTATAAAATGGTAAATATAGAACAAAGTTTGATCCCTTTAGGGCAATATATAATAATTGCTGCAGATACAGTTGTAGATTTTAAGGGAGATATTCTCGGTAAGGCAAAAAATAAGGGGCATGCGATTCAAACTTTACAAAAATTGATGGGAAAAACACATATTCTGACAACAGGAGTGGTAATCTATGATAGTGAAAGTGACACTTCTGTAGAGCACGTTGATGTCACTGAAGTCCGCTTCTCTTCCTTAACAGAAGAAGAAATTACTGATTATGTTACTTTCAGTGATGAATATAAGTGGAGAGCAGGTAGTTATTCCATGTTTGATAGAGCTAGTGTTTTTATTGAGTCAATTACGGGTTCACCCTCTAATGTAATTGGACTCCCCATGGATTTCGTCTATAAAGAATTAAAGAAATTAGGTGTTAATTTGCTAAAAGTTGAAATAAAAAATAAAGTTTGAATATAAAATTGTATGCTTATCGAACGATGCGTCCCCTGTCCATTTTCACGACCCTATCTCCATACTTAACCAAACTGGAATCATGGGTTACTACGATCATAGTGGTTCCGAGATCTCTATTTAACTTCTTTAATAATTCAAGTACATTTGTACCAGAGGCAGGATCGAGATTTCCTGTAGGTTCATCAGCGAAAAGTACTCTTGGTTGATGAATGATCGCACGGGCCATCCCAACACGTTGACGTTCCCCACCCGATAAATCACTTGGGTAATGATCTTTTCGTTCAAGAACATCAACAGCCCGTAAGGCTGCAATAGCGCGATCTTCAATTTCTTTTGTGCGTAGAACTGTCGGCCAGAGAAGTGCTTCTACATTTTCGATAGCGGTTAAATTGTCGACTAAATTGAAGTCTTGAAATACAAATCCGATTTTTTGTCTACGAATATTGCTCAATCTATCCTCATTAGCTCGTGCAATATCCTCTCCGTCTAATATTACAGATCCCTCATCTGGCAGATCCAAACCACTCATGACGTTCAAGAGTGTAGTTTTACCGCACCCCGTTGGACCTTGTATCATTATGAATTCTCCTGCTTCAATCTCTAAATTCACATTAATCAGAGCACGAATAATGTTCCCTCGAAGACGGAATTCTTTGTGGACACCCTCACATTTAATCATAATTTCTTTCATTTTTCATTTCCTCCTATTTATGAATCCTGAGTGCGATAATCGGTCTTAGCCGTAATACTCGCCGATAAGCAATAAGGATCCCTCCAACTTGTGCGATTAAAAACAAACCAATTGTAATCAGTAGAGGTGGAAATCTAATAATTGGGGAGAAATCTACAATAGAATCAGCAGTATAATGGAAATAGCCACTAAAAGCTACGATATGAATCAATAATTCAAATACAATCAAAAAGGAAAACATTGTAACCCAAATAAGTTCTCCAACAATTATTATTCGAACATTATTGTTTGTATATCCTATACATTTCAGTGTCGCAATTTCGGTTCTTCGGTAATTTGTGATAATCCACGCATAAAAAACCGAAAGAGATATACTTATTACAGCCGATAGAATGAGAGATATAATTGCGACTGTTTCATCTACGTCCATAATCCATGGTTTTGCTCCCGGTCTACTTGCAAAAAGCATTTGAATGGAAAACGACATCCAAATGATTATAGCAGTATACATGAATGTGAAGACAATAAACCGTTTTCTGCTTCGCATTGATAGCATTATAGCTTTTTTGAATAATCTTAAAGTAATCTAAATCACCTTATTGAATTTTTATCTTATCTCCATATTAGATTTTACCTTTTAATAATTATCTGGGAGACACTAGTCAGTCATTAAGAAAGTATTTTGGATCATTCTACTTTGTACTGAATGTATACAAAAGGAGTAAAGAAAATGTCAATTGAACAGATAATAGATGTGTTGTTTACGGACACGAAAATGAAAGTGGGAGGAGTAGGTGTTATTTCTTCTGACAAAACTATAATTTACCAAACAGAAAACTGGGATTTGAATACACATTTGACCCAAATTTTGGACACGGTTCAAACTAACAAAGGTTCTCTTGCATTATTCGGTGTGAAATATATGATTGTCGAACATACGCCTGAAAGAATCATTGGTACAAATGTTACGGGAAAAGGACATATCATATTAGCTCCTTATGAGAAAGGAGTGTTGGTAACTTATATCCTTCCTGAAGTAGGACCGCGAGATGTGCTATTTTCTGTACAAGAAGCAGCCATGAAATTAAATAAACTGTAATTTCATTTCTATTCCCAATAAGGGTCCAATTCATCTTTCAAATTTTGGTTATGCTTTTTTATTTCTGAATTCTCAGTTTTTTGCTCATTTAAATAAGGAAACATATAATCCTCAAATGGAGAATACTTGGTCTTTTTCGTAAATTCACACAGAAAAATTTCTGCGAGATGGGGTAATACTGCCAGATTATATCCACCTTCAAATATTAATGAAACTTTCCCATTGGACACTTTATTTGCCATAGAATGAACCCATTTGGCAAAAAATGCATATCCTTTTGATGTAAAAGAAAGATTTCCGATTGGATCTGCCCAATGACCGTCTAGACCCAAAGCGACTATGATGAGGTCCGGTTTGTATTTCTCTAAATATGGTTCTAAAAATCGGCAATAACCTTCGAAATAAGCATCATCTGCCTCTAGTGGAACTGGATAACAAATATTGAATCCCTTTCCATCACCAGCTCCCACTTCTGAAATCATTCCTGACTCTCCAGGAATATATTCATGAATACTGGAATACAAAACGCTTGGATCTTCGTAATAAATCTTCTGAAGGCCGTCTCCAAGGTGACAATCAATATCAATACAAGCGATTTTTCCCTTAAAATTACATTCTTCACGTAATTTCGCAATACTTACGGCAATATTATTAAACACGCACAGACCATCGCTTTCATCCCGAATTGCATGATGACCCGGTGGACGGATGAGGGCAAAAGATTGATTGCATTTACTTTCAAATACATCTTTAATTGCTATATACGCTCCTCCAGCACTTAACAGGGCGATATCCAATGTATCACAAGTTGCTTGGACTAGATTACCAATCTCCCCATAACCCACATCAGACAAATTTTCTACTAATTCGACAAGATAGGGGGAGTGAATTCTAAGAATGTCTTTTTTTTTCAATGGAGAGGGTTTTTTCACTCGAAGGTCTATATCCAGATTGTTGATAAGTCCTTGTTTGTCGAAATCCGATGGTATATATCCCCTAGATCTGAAATATTCCCAAATAACCCGAGTTCTTAAGGGAGTTTCGTACGTTTCAAATACGGGTTTAGGTTCAATTAACTCACGTAACTCATTATAAAGGGGATGAAATACAATTTCAAACATTTGATCCTAATGTGATACTGTCGAATTAAAAATTTAAGGTCTGTTTAGCTTATGTTGCGTAATTATATAAGATTATAAAACAAAAGTAAGTTCAAGATATTTAATTTAAAGAAGGTGGCAAAAATAGCATTATATGATGTTTTAATCACAATACTATTCAACTTTTTACCGATTGGATTAATTTGGATTCCTCTACCATTCCTTCGAAAAAAGGTTGTCGCAAAAAAAATCTATTCACGTGTTGCAATGGGAATAACATTCTTCTTCTTAATATATTTCGTCTCCCCAGTGTTATTTCAAATTGGACCTGTACCAGATACAATGATTAGTGGAGGGACTAGACCCGGATTAGGAGTAGGCTATCTCATTGCTCGAATGTTCAATATCATTGCGAATTATATGCAAATTCCACTCATTAATTTACCTTTCATTTTCTTACTTGCGCCTTTTATTTCACTTCTGTATTTGTATTTTCGGCTACGAAAAGAGGGTAAAGAGAAATTTAATAAAAAATTAGCAGATTTATCATTTGAGTATAAAAAAAGCCCGAAAGAGATGATTATTGAGAAATTGACTAAGGGTGGACTCAAAAATGAGAGGAGATTATTTAGATCTCTTGTCGTCTTGTTACCTATTTCCCTTTATTTACTGGTGACAATTTTGAATATTGCAGGAGTGGATGCATTAGATCCAAATCACGGTGGTTTAGGATGGTTTCTTGAGATATTCTTTGTCTATATTGCAACATTCCTGTATGCTATCCATTTAATCAAGTCTAGTAAGGCTTCATATGAGGGTAAATTCGTTGGTGAGAAATTAGAAAATGATACCTACACAAGCCTAATGTCAGTAGCAACCCCCATCTCAGTATTAAGTATATTACTCTTTGTAGTAGAAGCATTCCAAACAACTTCTACACCACAGGAAGCAATTCAATCCTTAATATTGGTAATATATTTCTTTGGTTACTTTATTATGGCCGCATTCATTTTTGTGACGATGATAGCAATCTTTGAGCCAATTTCTATATTATTGTTTATCAAAATCATAAACGGTGTAAAATCGAAAGAGAAAAGTAGACAATCAAAAGAAAATCTAGCTAAAAATATAGGCGTATCCGCGATGTTTGGTGTAGTGAGTGTTTTAATGATATTTCTACTGAGTGTTTTCCTTGGTATGGGTCAAGGGTTATTAGGCAGTGATCCTAATTTAAATCTCTTTGGTGAAAGTACATTTTTTATCGATGCGTTAAAAATGGAGGGTACATCAGCTGTAAGTACATTTGGTACGATTATCATAGTTGTAGCAACTGGAATCGTAATAGGATACTCGTATAAACAAAATAAGAATCTGTTTATCAATAGTATTATAATATTTGTGCTGTTATTAGCTGAAGCGATATTACTTCAATTCCTGACAAGCCCTCCAATATTTCCATTCTTCGGGGATTCAGGAAGTACGTATTGGGTTACGGGAGAGTTAGTACAAACTAATGTATTTGGGCCACAAGTATTCACTCTGAGGACAGCATTAGTGGAAATCCTATTTGGTAATGAAAATTTGATTTTATATGCATTATCCGTTCCATTCCAGTATTTAAGATATTTCATGTCATTGTTCTTGATTGGATTGACTTTCCACTATATTCGTCAAGATTTTATCACAAAAACAGTGAAGAGCGAAGGTTATGTAGATCAAATAACTTTTGCCCGAATTGATTTCTTGCCAACCTATGAGCAATGTCTAGAATCGAATTTTTTGCTTTCAATACCTAAAAGTTATCGACCTTCGGAAAACGAACGAGATGAAGTCAAACGTTTAATGTATGAATGTCGAAATGGTATCACCGTAACTGATTTGTTACCTGACGATGTCGGGGAACGAGATAGAATGTACGTTACAATTAAATACATGACCAAACGTAAGCATCTATTATGGTGGGAACCTGAATTCAGTTTCACAAATGAACGTGCAGAACTAGATTCCATGTATACAATGTACGATGATGGGAGGGACGTATTTTCCTATAAATTTAAGGAAAGTTCTACTGCAGACCCAGGACTTGTTGCAGGAATGTTCAGTGCAATTACCTCGTTCATCAAAGAAACCACTAAGAGTGCTGACTTGCTACGCACTATCGACCACGGAGATACGAAAGTGATAATCGAATATGGAAAACATGTGTTTGGAGCTATATTCGCAGATAGAGAAACCGTAGAAATTCGTTCAAAACTAGCTACATTTGTTGCAGAATTTGAAAGAAGACATGAAGATGTTCTTAAGAAATGGGATGGAAATTGCACTCCATTTGCCAATGATGAAGTGTTATTGAAAGAAATTTTTGAGTTATAATCCTTTTTTTTATTCATCAAAAACTATCCCACTTCATCCTATAGCCTATTTCTCACAACACTATGCTAAAAAGCCTACATGGAATAACTGTAGGTGTTTTTTAGCATAGGAGTGCCTAAAACCCATAAGGTGCCACTTTTTTATGTTAGGTGTGGTTGTTGACGTTGGTCGTAAAAATACGTTACAATTACTTAGTATAATTGACAATCGAGGCTTTAGAACCTTAGATACATATTGATTACTAATATTTTGTGAGTTCCCGCATTAACATTGTCGCATAAGTTCCTTTTGGCAGAGAAAACCGCATTTCAATGTTAGGTTTCATACGATTGTCATATTGGGGAACAACTTGGAGATCTTTTGGTTTTACAATGATTCCGCGAAATGAGCCCCGAAAATCATATGCTTTCAATTCTTTACCGTTTTTGAAGTACTCAACTTTGAATTCTTCTCGTCGTAATATTCGTGAATATGTTTTCTTAAAATAACTATCTTTGAGTTTTGAATCATAACCTAATATTGGACACATAATCCGTGCGCGGTCCATCTCTAAAACTTTTTTCAGATGTGGTTTTTTCCATTTCTTGTATGTGTAACGCACAGGAGTAGTTAATCCATTCTCTTCGAGTAGAAGACTAATCATATCATTAGGTTTAGGTTCCGTCAAGTTCCCAATTTTCCGCATGCGTTCACTAACTGCAATATTGAATAAATAAGATTGGTATGAAGACATCAACAAATTAAGGAGAGGGCGAGGAATACGTCTTAATGCCCCAAAATAATCATCAGGTTTATTTGCAATGTGTTTTATCATCAAACGTTCATAATACAATCCTTCTGGGAAATTACTAAGAGCTTTCTCAAAGTCTTGAGTATCATGCAATTCTTTTCTACATATTTTGACATTTTCGTGCTCAAGAAAGTAGGTTGCATAGAGAAATTCTTCAACAGCTTTCTGATAATCCATGAGAAATATGTACTTGCCGACCAGATGAGAGTTTGGACGTATTGATCCAAATCTTTGTAACCCGTAGTAATTCGGAAAGCCATTTCGGGCAATTTGCCTTTGAAAATTAGTAGTAATTGAAGTCAATTCGTTTTTTTCAAAATCCTCAATGTTCCGTAAAATGATTTCAAACTTATTTCCCCATAAATCCCCTAATTTAATGGGAGTCTTTGAATAATGAATATTTTTAATGAATAAGGTATCTAAATGAAGATCCATTAATTTTTGCCGATGATCTCCCTTAATCGTCATTCGTTGTGCAGTAATTGCGCGATTATCCTTTAGTCCAGCCCAAGACACATAATTTGAATCGATATTTAATTTTCGTGCAATTTTTTCGGCTGCTAAAATAGTGTCTTCATTTTTTTTCACAACATCAACCAATGTGTAGGATATTTTGGACGATCGAGGACCTTGGGTTGCTACATAGTTTGGTTCATTAATTGATAGGATGCGTCCAACAGGAGTAATTTCACAAACAATGAAATCTTCAGGGTAAACCTTTAAATCTCCATGAATACTTGGAGTTGTTGTACTAAACGTCGAAATTCCTACGTGTTTCTCCAAATCAGATATTGATATGAGTTCTTGGTTTTTTTTCATCGAAACACCGATTTTTGTTTATTTACAGTAATTTTAAGTTCGCGCAGAATTTATCAATTTTTTCGGATCTATCAGGACCAATTCCTAATGCAGTTACCGTTCCTGGTTCTAATTGAGTCAATCCTGCATCTTGGACAAGATATGCCGCAATTCCTGCATCCATAACATCATGAAAAAGTTTTCGTATCGCTTCTTCTGAGTCAATTTTGACCACAATTTTTCTTTGTCCCGATTGATTCTTCCAATGACGGTATGTCTCAACGCTTTTAGAACGAGAAATCTCGGCTGCAGCTAAAGATGCATGACATGCTTGGGCACATTTCTTACCCACTTTCATATTAAGATCCGTTCGGATCACAATAACTTGTTTGAAATTCCCCATTCCCATATTGCTTTAGACATTTATCACTCTCAATAAATATTGTTGAATAACAAAATTAAAGAGAAATTCCACATGTATGGAACAAAAGACTCGGATGATTATTATGCAGTTAGATAAATTAGGTGATTGGCGAAGAACCCATTTCACCTCCGAATTAAATCCCGAACTCATAGGAAAAACTGTGAACATAGCCGGATGGGTGCAACGAATCCGTAAACTGGGAGCATTAACATTTATCATATTACAAGATGCGACCGGTGAAATACAACTGACACTCAAAAAGGGTTCTGTCCCCGATGATGTGTTTGAGAAAGCAGATATGCCACATCAATCCTCCATTGCAGTGACGGGAGAAGTTAAAGAATTTAAAAAGGCAAAGAAAGGTGTAGAAATTATTCCAAAAGAAATCAAGATTTTTAATCTTGCTCCTGAACAATTACCTCTCGACATGACCGGAAAAACTATGTCGGATTTGGATACCCGTCTTAATCATCGCGCATTAGATTTACGATTACCTAGAAATCAAGCAATTTACCGTATTCAGTACCAAATGTTGAAATCAATTCGAAATGTACTAGATAAACAGAAATTTATTGAAGTAGTCACCCCAAAAATTATTGGAACTGCAACGGAAGGGGGGACCGAATTATTCCACTTCAAATACTTTGATAAAGATGCTTTTCTATCCCAGAGCGCACAACTTTACAAGGAACAATTAACAGTACCATTCGAACGTGTATTTGAATTGGGATCTTGTTATCGAGCCGAAAAGAGTTTTACAAACCGGCATATTTGCGAAATTTATACTCTTGATATTGAAATGGCATTTTCTACAATGTATGACGTGTTTAATTTGATGGAGGAGATCTTATCTAAAACTACCAAAGACATCAAAAAGAACTGTTCTGAGGATTTGGAATTTTTAGATATTCTTGATACCTTTGAAACCCCTCGAAAGCCATTCAAAAGGCATACTTATACCGATATCGTCAATTTACTTCAAAAGGAGACTGAAATGAGGATTGAATGGGGTGAAGATATTTCAACAGAGGCATATCGAGCGTTAAATGAATATTTACCTGGTTATTATTGGATTACCCATTGGCCAACTGAAGCAAAACCGTTTTATATTCGACCATCGGATGAAGATCCTAAGATCAGTGAATCATTCGACCTTCAAAAAGGGTGGTTAGAGTTGGCTTCGGGAGGAACCCGAGTCCATGAAAAGGACCTGTTAATAAAGCGATTGAAAAACCAAGGATTAAATCCCGATTCATTCACAAGTCATTTAACCACTTTTGATTATGGAATGCCTCCACATGCAGGGATAGGTTTCGGAATTGGAAGATTCTTGACCATTCTAACAGGAGTGGATCAAATTAAGGAGACAGTACTATACCCTCGAACTCCAGATAGACTAACACCTTGAAGGTAAAAAAATGGAAGACGAAGTAATAAAAGCCTATTTGAAATCAGGAAAAGCAGTTGCTAAAGCTCTTAAACTCGCAAAACTCATCGTTAGACCCGGGACCAAGTTTCTTGATTTAGCTACACTATGTGAAGGAGAAATAATTAAACAAGGATGTGGATTGGGTTTTCCCGCTAATATTTCCTTGGATACTATTGCGGCACATTACAGTCCAGAATTAGAAGATAAAACCATATGTCCGGACCATGGATTACTCAAAGTAGATTGTGGAGCAGAATTTAACGGATACATTGCAGACGCAGCTATCACCATAAACATCGGTGACGATAAAGGAATTTATGAAGATTTAGTGAAAGCATCCGAAGATGGTCTTACTGCAGCTATAAACACTGCAGGTCCGGGAGTTTCTGTATCCGATATTGGTCAAGAAATCTATAAGGCTATTACTAAGCATAATGTTAAACCAATTTCTAATTTAGGTGGTCATGGATTAGATTCCTATGAAATCCATGATTCTCCGTTCATCCCAAATGTACCAAATTCTCGAGATGCATCTCAACTACAAGAAGGCAGAGCATATGCAATTGAGCCTTTCACTACGAATGGGTATGGAGCGATTAACCCAGGAAAAGTTACAAATATTTTCGAATTCCATAGTATGAAAAAGACCAAATCATTGAAAACTGATGAAAAGGCAGTAGCACAGAAATTCAGGTCAAAATTCAAATCATTACCGTTTTCCCCACGTGCGGTTGACTTTTTGGAGGGAACAGATAAAATAAATACAACTATTGATAAATTTACGAAAAAAGGAATTCTCAGAGGATATCCTATTTTTGAAGAGATTGGAGGAGGATTGGTGGCTCAAACCGAACATTCAATACTCGTTTTAAAAGATGGGGTACATGTATATACTGTGGAAGACAATGACTTGTAGAGGAATATCATGCTAGTAAAAGATCTTCTTGTTGTGATGCTAGCGGCAGGAATGTCTACACGTTTTAATCCAGAACATCGGAAAACTCATAAAAGTCTTTTACAAATCGACCTAGATAATCGAATTTTTGATTTGATCCTCAATAGTCTTATCTATAATGCAGTTTCACACATTAATATATTATTGGGGTATAAAGCGAATGAATTTGAGGAATACTTGCATACGGAGAAGCATCTAAATATAAAAAATATACATTTAAACTCAATTTTGGCGAATAAAGATTATGTTAAAGGACCTGCGTTTACTCTTTTATCGTTGATTCCTGAACTAGAGGAGAGTACGAAGAATTTTGTTGTTATACCTTCAGATACGATATTTCACCCTTCGATTTTAAATCAAATATTTACATCTGAACTTGATCAATCCTCAAATCTATGCTTTTTATTTACCGTACAACTATCCGAAACGTTAATATCGTTAATCAATCAGAATATCTCATTCTCCCCAAATTTCATTGAAAGAACACCATTTTTGCGTTCCTTACCAGAAAAAGAGGAGATATCTCAAAATTTTAAAGAATTCTATATTCCCATTCTGATTTTATCTCGTTCATTTCTAAATTTTATAAATAATCCAGAAAATCGAATTTCAGGAAAAATAATCCAAAATCTTGAAAAATATTATGATAATACTGGTAACTGTCAGGTTATTCGTTTGAAGTACGACCTAGATATACCCCCATTTCTCGATATCGATACATCGCTTATCTATAATACCCTTAGTAGAGTCAAAAAGGAACTATTAGAACCCTATAAAGTTAAATAGGTGATTCTATATCAGTAGATTAGTTATTTTCATTGAAGTTTGAATGTAGTTTGTTTTGCAATGACAAAAGAACAAGTAATCCAAGTTAGGAATGAAAAGGATCCTGCCAAGGTAGAAGAACTCATCGGTAGCTATGCATTTGACGCTATGTATGCCATTCAAGAGGGAGTAGACTCAATATTCCTAAAATCTCAAGGATTCAGTATTAACCTATGTGCAGACCTCGCTCTAGAGATAGACAAACGATTAAAACACCAATCAATACCTGCAAAAATGAAAATATATCTTAATAGTCGATTTCCTAAAGAAAAATACCATGGAAAAGCTAAAGACAAAAAAAATTCGTTCGACAATCCGCGTATTATTAGTTATCTAGACATAAAATTTCAATTTCCCAAAAACAAATGATTTCAATATGGAAATACACAAAAATGGATTATTTATTGAAGAGAAATTATTAAGTTACAAAGACAAATGTGCAGTTTGCAGATCCCGCTTATATTTACAAGTATATCATTATAATGGAGGACTCCGCAAAGTAGTTAGTTGTAAAAAGTGTAATACCTATTCAGAAATTAAAAAACCAAAGAAATACGTAACCGATATAAAAGAAATTCAAAAGCCTTCTTTCTTACAAGATAAAAAGTCTGAGAAAAATTCGTGATTTATTCCTTTGTGGATTTTTTCTTCTGAGTTTCCTTTTTAGTTGATTTTTTCTGGAATTTAAAATTCCCAAAAACGGAACTTTCAGCATGTTCTTGCTCAGTGGAGATCTTTTCAACTGTGAATGTTACCTCGTTATCCGAATCCGTTGCAGCTTTGAGAAAATTCACTAAACCTTGATGTTTAGATGGGGCTACATTTAGTTTTAGAACCAAATCATGTCCTTTTTTCGTTTTAGTTTTCAATACGACTCGAAATTTCATTACTTCATCCTCAGATAACGGTATTTGTTTTCTAATAATTTCTAGTTTTAATCTTTTTTTATTCTTCAGATCGATTCGGGAGGATAGAATAAGGAATGGAGGAGAAAAAGTAATGAAAGTTATGAAAAAACTATTAATTTAGGTGTTTATTTGATTTGACTATGGAAATTAAAAAGGATTCCAGAGACTTCTCTAGCCCCGATCATATATTAAAAACCGGAACAACTACAATTGGGATAAAATATAAAGATGGAGTAATTGTTGCAACGGAATCTCAAGCTACAGCGGGAACCTTTGTTGCATCGACTCGAGCTCAGAAGTTATTTAAGGTTAACAATTTCAGTGCCGCAACTATGAGCGGATCTGTTGCAGATTGTCAATTTGTGGTTAATCAAATCCAAGCTCTTTCTAACATTCGTGAGATTGAGACTGGCAAAATTCCGTCTGTGAAATACATTTCTAATCTTGTAAGGAATATTATCTATAGTGGACGAGGATATTATCTTGCACTAATGATAATTGGTGGATATTCAGAGGAAGAAAATCAAGGAGCTCTTTATGGAATAGATTTTGTTGGGACTCTTTTTGAAGAAGATAATTTCTTGTCGTATGGAAGTGGATCCCCTTATGCATTAGGTGTAATTGAAGCAGAATGGAAACCTGATCTATCAGAAAAACAAGTAATGGATTTAGTAAAGAAAGCATTAACTTCTGCAACCACACGCGACGCAGGATCTGGTTACAAATTCCAAATAGTAAAAATAACAAAAGATGGATTTCAACCAATTGAAGGTTTTCTTGGTTAATCCTTTATCTCTGCTAATAATTTCGTTACATCTTTAATATCTCGACCATAGATGTGTAATGAATTGCTAAAATCAATATATTCCCCTATTTCTAATCCCAGTTGATCTGCAACATATTTTTGGATACGAATCATTGCGTTTACGTTGGCTTCCCAAGCCTTAAACAGGTCCCTACTTCTCCAAGTAGTTTGTAATAAGAGTTTACCATTTTTAACGCGAAAATATAGACGTTGTAAACAAGGGGGGTCATCAGTTATAATATCAGAATAGGGACGCCAAGTGATGGCTTGGGCTCTGCGTGTATAAGGATTTTTTTGAAGTTTTTGTATGAGTAGCTCAATTTGATTGACTTTTGGAAAATTCAAAATACTCAAAGGTAATTTCTTTATTCCATATGTTTCGCTAATTTCTTTATCCAAAACAATCTCAATTCCATCTTGTAACTTCCAAACCAAATTTCCATTAATTTCTTTCACCGTTTCCTTATATTTAAGTTTTTCATGGTTAGCAATTTCTTCATTCTCATATAATGGAACGGAGTATTCTTTCAATAAAGAATCCTCCAATGCAAACGGAGCATACGAATAAATACGATCGTGATAGGAATATGGAAAACTTTTTGCAGATTGGGTTATATAATGGTCATTAATACCATCTAGCACTTCCTCTATGTAATTTGATTGAATAGACCCAATGAGGAATATATCCTCAATCCTTCCATATGCTTCATAAGAGTTTCCTGCCTTAGAACGCACTTTCAAAGGTTTTTCCTCTTTACTATGCTTATTCAAAATGGGATTGCTGAATGGATTCCTTACACAGATCAATACAGTGCTATCTTTTGCAGGGAAATCTGTATCACTATCATATTCGGTTTTAATATCATCCCCGTCAGAAAGTACTTTACGCAAAGCACTGATCCAAGCAGATCCAATATCGTCTTCTTCGATAAAAGCTATTGATGCCATATCTATCTAAAAGATAGAATTTGTCATATAAAAGATCTTAACAACACATTAATGGGGTCATTTTGGTGAATTCTCAATGCACATTTTGGCGATTATTGAAAATGCTTCCTCTACGTTCAACCCATTTAAAGCACTCGTATACATAAATTCTACTGGTACACCCATCTGTTTCGAGACTTGGGATATAAGCTCTTTAATTTCTTTTTCTTTCACAATCTGCATGTTCGGGGCAAGGTCGTATTTATTACCAAGAAGGAGCATTGGAATTTTCAAGCCTAATTTCTCGATAGTTGCGATCCATTTTGGTATCTTAAGAATAGAATCAGATGAAGTAATGTCAAAAACCCCGATTGCAGCATTACTCCCCTTAAAATATACGGTTCGCATGTTTGAGAATTGAGCCTGACCTCCAATATCCCATATCAGTAATCTAATGTTTTTTCTATCCATTTCGAAATCTTTCACGAGGAAATTGGTTCCAATTGTTTTTTTAATGTCATTTACAAATGATTCATTGACAAAACGTAAAATTAGCGAAGTTTTTCCCACATTTGAAGTCCCAAATAAGGGTATCTTGAATTTAAACAAGTCATTTTTATCAGAAATAATTCCAACCTCCAAGGTGAAATGGATATACTTATTCATACATGGATTTCGATTCTATTTTAATATTTTGAGAGAATTGTTGGAGTGTGCACAACACCCCCTTCAGTGAAAAAAGTTACCTTGATGAAGAATTCAGATAATTTTTTAACCCAAATCGATTTCTCATCCTTCTATCGCTCTTATTTTAACGTTTTGAACTTCGGTAATACGAACGAGACTTGAAATGAGATGTTCCCTATCCGAAATAGTTTCTGCATCTAAATATACTTCATAAATACAATTTCCTGATTGAATACAGATACCCGATGTATATATGATAGATAATTTGTTTTGCGCGATAATATTACTAATTTTTTGTACCACTTTGATATTCAGCGTGGTGCCCAACATCAGACTAATTTTTAGAATATTTTTACATTTTACGGGAATTAGCTCCAGCTTGAATTTTCTATCTCGATATTGACATACTAGAAAGAAGTTCTTCTCTGTTCCATCCAAATCTTTATCAAAATCATGGATAAAACGTGAAGGTATTTGGATGTTTTGTTCTTTAAGTACTGAATTTAGAGAGATTAAGGTCCCGAATGTGTTCACAGGGATAGCTTTCAAAGTTTTGTATAGATCGGAATAAAAAAAACCCATTTTTTCCAATTTTTGTTCTATTTCTTTACGATTTGTTCCTTTGGGAGGTTTT
>SDNX01000031.1 GCA_004524545.1 Promethearchaeota archaeon | reverse complement strand
TTGTACCCTTTTTGGTTCCTGATACAGTAATTCGTTTTTCTAATGATACTTCAGCAAGGACAAATAAAGAAAAAACTTTAGCAAGTTTTAAAAAAATAGATTCAAAAAACCCATTTTATGCGATGAAATACTACGGGGATTATGATTTTCAAGAAATTATAGTAAATGGGAGATATTTATATTCTGATATTGACATAGATGAGGGATGGGGTTGCACTTGTTTCGCTGCTTTAAACTTTACAGAACCAATTTATGGACGAAATTTCGATTGGAGAGATGATGGTGCATTATTTCTTTACACCCAGCCCAGTTACGGATTTTCCTCTATCTCTACAGTGAATTTGGGTATTTTAGGATTGGATCCATCAATTGATTTGGAAAATCCAACAATTCAAGAAAGATTATTACTTGCTCCCCATTATTTGATGGATGGTATGAACGAGGTCGGCCTAGTCGTTGGAATTATGGCTATCAATCGAGCTAGTCGGACCTATAATTCCTCCCAAGTCACCATATCAAGTTTGGATATTGTTCGATTGGCATTAGAATTTGCATCGACAGTGGATGAAGCATTATTTCTTTGGGAAAATTACAATATCCAATTTGATTCCGTCCCAATTCATTACTTGATTGCGGATTGCGAAGGAAATTCTGCAATCGTCGAATGGATTGACGGCGATATGTTCGTATATCATAATAAGAATGAGTGGCAAGTATCCACTAATTTCATTTTCACGGACGGAATTTCGTCTTGTTGGAGATATCAGACTGCTACGCAGATGCTTCAAGAATGTGATGGGTATGTAAAGATGGAAAAGGGGATGGAAATTCTGGAAGCGTGTTCTCAAGATGATTGGACTCGTTGGTCAAATGTGTACAATTTGAAAACCTTAGAGATACATATTACAGTTAATACTAATTACCAAACTATCTATACATTTCAAATGTAGATCGTCTGCCCAACCAATTTCTATTTTTTTAGTTCTTTCATTGAAAACTCTCTCCTCAAAATTTAATTTTGATGCGGGTAGAATAGTGTTTGAATGAAATCGAAAAGACTTAATAAAACTGATATCCATCCAGACTTCTCGGAAGAAATGGACCTTTTTATGAGAAATGTATATGTCTCATATGATAAAAAGAAGATTGTGCTACACAATATCAGTCTGGATTTGAATAAAGGTGAGATATTAGGTCTAATTGGCGGTTCGGGATCAGGGAAGTCCACAATTCTGCGTTGTTTGACAGGACAAATTAGGACACATAGAGGTTATGTGAGAACTGCAAATTGTGACGTAATTAAGAATAACGATGAATTAGTGAACAAAATCGGATATGTGCCTCAATTGGAATATCTATCGTTATATTACGAATTCAATGCACTGGAAAATTGTATTTTCTTTGGACGGAATTACCAGATCGATCCTGAAGAAATTAAAACTCGTGCAAGGCGTATATTCGAAATATTGGGTTTTGAAAATGAAGCAATATTACAAAGACCAGTCAAGAGATTGTCAGGTGGAGAGAAAAAACGCGTATCAATAGCGGTAGGACTGATAAATACACCAGATGTGTTATTTCTTGATGAACCAACGACAGGTTTAGATCCGCATTTGCGAATTAGCGTTCTAAACTTCCTTTTAAAGATCAACCGAGAATTTGGAACCACAATGGTAATTGTTAGTCACGATCTTGAGATTGTAGATTATTGTTCTAAAGTTGTAATTCTAAATCATGGAAGAATGACGGGGTACGGTAGACCTGTTGAGCTAATCGAATCCCTTCCCTCAGGAGGACGAGCAGTGTTAATTGAAGTTGAAAATATAGATCCAGAAAGAAAAATGGAACGAATCCTTCGCATCGATGGAATTGAATATGTGTTAAATGCAGGTCGAAACAAATTGAAACTATTCGTGACAGATACGGGAAAAATCAGCACAATTCTGGATAGATTTTATGAAATGAATTTAAATGTGAAATCTTTCTCAATTGATAAAGGTACATTTTTAGATTATTTCCGATTAAGAGGAGGAGTATCAATTGGAGACTTGGAGTGATTATCATGTCTGAAGAGTTCAAATCCCTCTCCAGACGGGGATCTCGTATTCGAAGTATTATTCAAAATGAGATTACGACACTTTTGAAAGATAAAGTCTCCTTATTTATTCTTTTTATTATTCCAATTGCTGTTTTAGTCACAATTGGAGTTGGTAAAGTGGGCGCGTTTACGAATCCTGTCAATCTCTGGATAATTGATTTTGATAATAGCACAAAATCTCATGAATTCATAGCTACAATGGAAGAAGGAGATTCTATTACCGTTACTACAAATTATGATAATCCATTTACTTCTCCTGCTCAATTTCAAGCATTAGCGGAGGAATATTTACCTACAAATGAGTTGAGTGCCTATATTATTCTGCAAGAAGGTTTTGAAGATGATATATTGGCCAATAAATCAACGACTCTTGTGGTGTATATTGATGCAATTGATGTAATAGCTGCATTCTTTGCTGAATTCTTAATTCAGATCAAATTAGTTGATTTTCAGCTTGAAAACATCGTATTTGAGTCGGATATTTTTTATTTCCCCGTTATGCGTCCTGAAATTGAGTATAGTAACCTTCTTACAATTGCAGCACCAATGATGCTGGGGTTGATATTATTTGGGACCATGACTCTAGTTACCACTCAGTGCATCGTAGGAGATATCGCGCTAAAACGATTAATGACTACACCCTTATATACATCGGAAATATTAATTGGTAAAACGATAAGTTATTCAATTGTTTCATTATTCCAAATATTGCTTTCATTAGGGATTCTGAAAATTTTTTCTGTTCCATTCTATGGTTTGTTTCTAGATATAGTGTTCGTATGTTTTCTTTGCTCTTTAACAGGAATCACTTTGGGGATTTTTTTTTCAGCGATATCCAAAACGAGGATGCAATCAGCCCAAATGTTCTTGTTATTTTTCATTGTCATGTTCATTTTCGTGATGTTCGTACGAGTCCCATACATTCTTCCATTTTTACCTGTTGAAAATACAATTAGAGGATTTTCAAATTTGGCGTACAGAGGTTTATCATTATGGGAGACAATTGACAGGATTCTCTATTTGTTGGGTTTCTCAGCAGCTTTTTTTATATTCACACTAATCCACTTATGGAGGAAAAAAGAATTTGTCTGAAAAAGAAAAGAAAAATTCTTTTCTGAAGAAAAGTGTGAAGAGATTTTGGGGGTTGACATTAAAAGAACTACAGGTTTTACTGAAAGATAGAATTGCTATGATAATTACGTTCTCAATTCCAATTATTGTAATTATCATCCTCGTTGTTGGACCTGGAGGTATCGAGGACTTAATTAGTAGTGAACCCGGATTCACAGGAAGGGGGGCTCCACCCAGCGAACCTCCCATTATTGGCTTGATCGACCAGGATCAAACAATTTTATCTTCAGAATTCGTGAATTTAACTTTAGATTATGAAAAAACAGGATATACACATCTCATATTATCAGGTGATCAGAACGAATTAGAAATACTCCTAGGAAAAAATAAGATAGACGCAATTGTGATAATCCCTGCGCTATTCGAATATAATTTATCAATACATTTCCCCGCGATTCTTACCGTAGAGTTTGATACTATTGATTATGCTGCATTGCAAAACACACAAGCGTTAGTAGCTAGTTTAGTCAATGAATTCAAATATTTACATAAATTTACAGGTGTATTCAATGTTCAGTACCATCGAGAAGGATTACCCGAAAAGGGACGATTGATCTTCCTAGGGTCCCCAATGTTCTTCCCTCTTTGTATGTTTGCCATTGCTGCATTAATTGCTTGTCAAACCATTGTATCTGATATTCCAAAAGATAGAATGGTGTTGACGCCTACAAATAAATATGAGATCCTTGCAGCTAAATTAGTCGCTCATCAAGCACTTATGTCACTTTTGATAATAATTATGATGATTTTATCCGTTTCTTTTGGTTTAGAAATACGAGGGGGACAAGGGAGATTTTTCACATATTTTTTCATATTATTTATGGTCGCACTATCTGGAGTGGTGTGGGGGTTATTCATGTCAGTAATAGCAAAAGTCCCTCTGAATGCTCTTCAATTTTTTATATTTTTATTTTTATTTTGGGTAATTGCAGGGTTCTTTGTTGAAAATCCTGTAATACTTGCTCTTTCTCCATTGGATAATGGAGAAAAATTACTCATGAATATTTGTATGCGAGGGGAATCGATTTGGTGGAACATGAAGTATTTTGGGTACTTAGGTCTTCAGATTGGAGTGTTGTATATCTTAGCCCAATTGATATTCAATAGAAAGAAAACTATGTTATAGGAGAATTACGCGATGAGTCAAATTACGGAAAATGAGCAGGAAATTGTGGAAGAAAGCATTTTTGGCCAAAAACAATTCAACGAAATGATTGAGTGGTTAAATGAACGAAGAAGTTATGAAGTTCATGGAGAAATTACGGGAATGTGGACGATTTCAGACTCATATTTTAATGGTCGCGGCAGAATCTTAAAAAAATACGATGGTTCAGTGTTCCAAAAGGAAATCTTTGTGTTTTTTGAAGAAGGAGCGATTGGTAAGGAGGATATATTATTGGGAAGAAAAGTTGCCCATGTGAAACGACCAAGTACAGTGTTAAACATGGGTGATATTGAATCGGTTCAATCCTTTGTAATTGGTGCAGGTTCTCAAAGATTTGAAAAACTTCCTGTAATTTTACCCTCTACTTACGTTTTAAGAAACCACTTTAAAAAAGATCTGCAAAATCAAGTGTTCTTCCGAGGAGAACAAGATTACGATTCTGGATTAGAATGGTTACGATCATTCACCCAAAAATATTTGATCACTGTCCATGTTGAGGGGGTATTTATCACAGAAAAAAGACAATTACAGTGCATTGTCACTGGAACGGTTAAAGAAGTAACGGATAAAGAAATTTTTATTGAGGTCATGGATGCATTTGATCCAAGTGATCCGCTTAATGATGATACAAAAGAATACCTTACGCGAGGTGGAGTAATCCAAATTTCGAAAGTGGGATTAAATAAAGTTCACCCGGAATACTTAATTTTCGAAATGGGAGAAGAATTAGCCTTAACCCGAAATATTCTTAGTGTAAAAGACTTGAAAGTCAGATTGGGAGGAAAAATGATTATCCACGATGTGAATTTTAGCATCGAACGAGGTAATATCATGGGAATTATTGGAGAATCAGGAGCGGGTAAATCTACCTTATTAAAAGCCATTCTTGGAGAAGTGGAGTATCGTGGGGAAGTTAAAGTATTCGGCATTGATGCACATAACACTAAGCAAATATCTCCGTTTATCGGGTACGTTCCTCAAGATTTATCCCGGATGTATGGAAACTTCAATGCTTTAGAAAATATTGTCGCATTTGGAAGGCAGTATGGAATTCCTGACGATATTCTCATTCAAAGGGGTAAAGAAATTTTAAAAGATCTGAATATTGATGAGGTAGCTAATCAAAAAGTAGAGTCATTATCAGGGGGGCAAAAACGCAGAGTATCTATTGCGATTGCGATGGTTCATAATCCCTATTTATTATTTCTAGATGAACCGACCTCAGGGTTAGATCCCTTATCTCGCTATAATTTGTGGGAATATTTGGATCTAATTAACAGAAGATATAACATCACTTTATGCGTGATATCTCACTATTTGGATGAGATTGAATATTGCGATTCCGCTTGTATCTTCTTGCGAAATATTGGATTCTATGATTGGGATACTCCGATTGGTCTTAAAAAGAAACTCCCAGGCAGAGGTTTGGCATTAGAAGTTACATTGGAAAACGTTACGGTCGAAGCGGTTGAAACCTTACGCGGTTTAGGAGAAATAGAATTTGTGATTCAAAGAGGAGAGCGTTTAAGGATTTTAAGCGATGCACCAACCACAGCTTTATCAAAAAAAGTAACAGAAGTCCTGGAATCTAACAAGATTCCTATTCATTCGATCGAAAATAAGGTCCAAATCGACGTAATTGATTATTTTACCTATGTAAGTACTTTACAAAGAGCATCGAATGCAGAATTACCTATCACTTTTTCGAACAAAGATTATGATGTGAAAAACGTGACAGAACGAGCAAAAGATATTGCGTTCCATAAATCGAATAGGAATCAGGAAAAGAAGAAGAATGAATAGAAAATACATCGTAGTATCATTCTTAACAATGATCACAATCTCATCGGTATTCATCGGAATTAGTGCTCCTAATCAGGGCTCTTCAGAATCATCCGAAAATAAAATTAGGAAAAAGATCGATCCTCTGATTCTTGAGAAATTATCTGCTTCCATTACGTTAATGGAAGAAATTGATGCCATCATTTTAATTTCTGAAAATTGTGTATTAGCAGAAATAAAATATTTGCGCAATCTGGATATTATACGAAGATTTGAATTAATAAATGGGTTTGTTGCCCATATTTCTTTAGGTATTGTGTATACAATTGCTGAATTGGAAGAGGTTGAAGGGATTTGGCTGGATAGAGCAGAAATGGCGAATCCTACTTCAGATCTACAAGTGCAATTCCATGAAATGATAAAAAGCTCATCCTCTTATGAAGAATTCAGTAATTATTCAGAAGAGACCGGTGCAACAGAGTTATGGAGTAAAGGAATAAACGGGTCTGGATCCGTCATTGCCATACTTGACAGTGGTGTTGATCTCACCGGACAGATCGGAGGAGATTTAGACGATTTTGATGAGGATATGAGCACGTATGATGCAAAATTTGTAGGTGCAGTGTCTCTCGTTCCAGAAGAACCCTTATATTATACAGATTTCAATGGAAGAGGAACCTATCATGCTGGAATCGCATGTGGAACTGGTTATAATAATATTTCTTATAAAGGAATAGCTCCCGGAGCAAACTACCTTAATGTGAAAGTGTATGATTCGTTTGGATTGACCTATTGGAGTTTTCTTATTTCGGGAATCGAATGGGCTATCCAGCATAGTTGTGATGTTATTCTGTTTTGTGCGGATATTCCTGGAATATATTTTGATCCTATATCATTAGCAATCAATAAAGCCGTGGACCGTGGAGTGGTAGTGATTGTTCCTACGGGCGATGATGGTCCTAGTTATATGTCTATTACGACTCCTGGACAAGCTTTAGGTGCTATTAGCGTGGGTGCGTATGACACACACACAAATTTAGTTGCAAATTTCTCAGGTCGTGGTCCAGGTCTCGATTTCAGAGTTGGTCCAGATTTAGTTGCTCCGGGAACAAATTTAATTGGACCTAGATCTAAGATTTTAACGAATGATTCTCTAACCCTCCTGAATAATTTGGCATCCCTTCTAAACTTCGCAGGAATCGGGATCAAGATTGATTCTGAGATTGTCTTTAGTTTACCTGAGGGAGTATTTCCTACACCTCAATATGGTACCCCAATTAATGAAAACTATACTAGAAATAGTGGAACGGGTGCTGCTGCAGCAATCGTAGCTGGATGTGTGGCTTTACTGATTGAAGCATTTCCATTAGCAAACCCTCAGTTAATTCGTACTGCATTATGCGACACATGTACACCAATATTAGGTGACTTCAATACAGAAGGATGTGGACTTGTTAATGTCAGTGCGGCTTATAATTATCTATTCAATTACTTTGGAAATAACCAATTCACAAAAATCCCGTATTCGGCACCATTGATCTATTCTGGATTTATTTCGACTTCTGATACTGCAAATTGGACGGAGAGTTTAAATTCTACAGAAATGACTGCAGTAAATAATTACGATTTGAATGCTATTGTTAGTACTCAGTTACTGTTTGATGCCATTGTTGTTTCAAATGGAACAGATCAAATTGATTTTACACAAATCCATCTGCCAATTAATCAATTCGGATTCGATTACGGCGGTAGAGTGCATTGGTTATCTGAATTTACCGTATTACGAGAATTTCATCAGATATCAACTGTTAATGTTGGAGAAGATGACTACAATCGATTTTTAGGCGTATTAGAGCTCAATGGACTAATCATAACTGTGATTATAGAAACTTGGAACTACGTTACAACTAATGAACCTGTTCCTCAATACTCAGATCGAGTGAACGGGTTTAAAATCTCGTTAAAATTATTGAATTTACGAGAAAATGAAGATATTTCGCATCTAAACCTAGTATCTTATTTTCGTGCCGATTTATTTGTGAACGAAACGGGATTGGTAACATATGAAAATACCGAGGGAATAAGTTCAATTTTAGACATAGGGAGAGATGACACAATCACCTACGATTCCTCCTTACAAACCATGATTGTATCTGACCAAAATAATAACACTAAATATAATTACTTGAATGACCATGCATCTATGGGGTTTAATTCCACAACCCACCAATTAGATAGTTTTAAAATATCCGAATCTATTTCCCTGTTCTCAGAATTGACTGTGAATGGTACAGAAAAGGGATTCCTTGATAATTCCACCGATTACAGCATAGGAATTGATGACCCTGGATTTGTGATGAAGTGGAATTTAACAGATGACTTTTCTTTTGGAGATTCTTTGGAGTTTTCTAGTATCCTTTCCATAGGATTAGGAGATTCGTTCAGCAATGCAGAATCTTCATTATATGAACAAATGCACTATTTGAACTCAGAAGTTAGTTTTTTCCCAATCCAAGATATCATCGTGGCTAAAGCAGATTTCATTCGAATGGCCCCTAAAGATGAAATTTATACCAGCAAGGCTCTTATTCTAAATGTTGGTAATGTTAAAATTAATTCTTCAACAGTAGTGTTTGGTGCAAATCGAACCACTGGCGAGGGGTATATAGAAGTTTATTCCAAAATTTCGGCAATCACTGATTTTGAGGTGGAAGATTACTACTACATAACCCAACATTGGACTCCATTAGAGGAAGGCATATATTTAACTGGATGGGCTGCATTTATACCTGTTTTATTTGGATCAGGAAGAGAAGACAGTATATTGAATAACTATCTCATACGAAATGTGCACATCTACTCAAAACCATTTTACCAGACACTTCTTAAAGAAACGTTTAGAGTGTATCCCACAAAATTAGACCTAAATCCCATGAAAGTTCATTATCCCGGAGATTTAGGCTTGTTTAATATCTCGACTTTAGGAATACTCGATATCCCAGAAGTGACTGTGTCAATATCGAATCCTGGAGAGAAATTTATGAAATTAATGTGGTTTGGACCAGATGTGATTTCCCAATTACTCAATAAAACAACCGAAAATACAAGCAATTTCAGAGATTTTTCTCCCTTAATCTATACAGATGCCATGCATCCATATGATACCGTATTTTGTTTAGCAATAGGTCCATTATTTTGTCCCCCGGCTTTAATTGATTTCGATATAACTTTTTCTAGCCCCCTACTCGGGGGAATATTTTACTCAATTCCAGTACAATTGGAATTTGAAGAATATCAAGGTCGAATATTCTTTGATGGAATCCATAATTTCCTATCAATGGATCCAGACCTCTCGACGTTATCTGGAGATATTATGAATGTGGAGTTGAATCAAATAATTGATTTAGAAGAACGTTTGGATTATCCTTATGCTAATTATTTTGATCTCATCACCCTTTGGGGTTCCAAAAATCTCAAAGGGGCTACCGTTCAAACTTTCTTCCCAGGAATTACGATAAACATGTCTGATTATCTGAGTGGATTTGATTCTATTGTCCAAGGTGATATCGAAATCGATGATTCTGGTAGTTTTCTTGATAATTCTTTTATGCAACAATTACTTGGCGGATTTAGTTTTGAAAATGACACACTTAGCACGAACACGATTCATCATGATTTACTTCAATTTTTTGATGTACTTATAATAAATGACCCTGAAATCGAGCTATTAGACGAAGAAATAGAGGACATTATCGAGTGGGTTGATAAAGGAGGTACATTACTCGTATGGGCCGAAAATTATACGGAGAATCACATTGGATCATTGAATAAATTGGTAGGTGCTGCGAATCTAACATTGTCTAAAAATTCTGCTGCCATTGGAAAAACACTGGTAACAAGTGCATCATGGAATAGTTCAGGCACAATATTCCCCGATTTTGATATTGGTACTATAATAATAGAAGATCCAGTTTCAATTACAGTAAATCATTCTTCTGTAGGTTTAGCGAACTCAGTAGAGCTTTTATGTGAAGAAGGATATTTTGCTGCATCACAGATCGGTAGGGGAAATGTTTTTGTATCAGCGGATAAGGATATGTTTTCCAATCAAGGTTTATTATGGGAGAATAACAGTGAATTTGCAGAGGTTCTCTTAGATTTTGCATTGGGAATGGTATTTGATATTGAAATCACCCCCTCATCGAATCTTGTTCCTATGTATGACATAACATATTTCAGAGCAGAAATCTATAATTTTGAGGAAATTTCTGAGCAACTTGACGAAGGAATTTTATTTTTATCCGCATTTATGTACGAGGATTCTTCTATTGTGAATATTTCATTTTTTGGGTTTACTCTTCCTGCGTTTTTTGTAATGCCCTTAAATCACAGTCATTATTCCATGTATTATGATTCGACTTGGTATAATCACACGGGAAATTACTATGCTCTTTTCATCATTGACCATCCAGGAATTGCTCAAGAAATAATCTACGTGCCGTTCACGGTTATTTCAGGAGATCCGCCACCTGAAATCAACCCTTATATATTCCCTGATGCAGCTTATCCATTCTGGGTAGATATGTTGGGAATTATGTGGATAATTGGAATGGGATTAATGATTTGGTATTATCAAAATGAAAAATGGAAAACCCGGTTGAACATCATTCAATTAAAAGGTGAATTGCTAAACCAAGCAAAAACGAAAATTAATGAAGGAGAATCGATTATGAGACAAATTTTGCATGGGTTAAAGATTACCAAAGATGAACAGGAACAAATACGTTTAATTTTACGAAACCGAAAAAGAATGAGAAAATACATGAAAGATCTTCGTTCATTTGGAGAAAAAATCGGAGAACACTATGATTAGGTGAAAAAAATGGCAAATAAACGAAAAGACTTTAGAACGCGTGTATTTGATTTGATTATTGTCATCTCATCCTGGATTTCCATAATAAGTGGTATAATTGCTATGTTCATCACCGCTTTTGTATTTCAAATCATCAACTACCGACCATATTTATTATATGCGATAATAAGCATTATGGGACTTGTAGGATTTCGTATTTGGGTCCGAGAAAAT
Source organism: Promethearchaeota archaeon (assembly GCA_004524545.1). Classification (GTDB taxonomy): domain Archaea; phylum Asgardarchaeota; class Lokiarchaeia; order Sigyniarchaeales; family Promethearchaeaceae; genus AMARA-1. The sequence goes on along the minus strand of SDNX01000031.1, from coordinate 13,385 downwards.
GTGAGTTAATATCTTTCTTGCTTTATTACCAAAAAAGGTGTTTTCTTTTTCATACAAGATCTTTAATTTATGTTTGACCTATTATTCCATGAACTACCTAATAGAAATTGTGATTGTTATGCAATTCATCATTTCACAAGTCAATGTCTGGACTAGTGTGTTATTAGTGTATTGGCCAGGATTTGTCTTAGGATTTTTGCACTCTTGCGTGCCATGTTATGATAAAACTATGTTTTGTTTTTACGCCTTTGGCATTTCACGCGAACCCAAAGACGCATTCAAAATTTTGGGATCATATTCTACTGGAATTTTGCTTTCCAATATGTTAATTGGTACTATAATTACTACTTTTGGAAGTATTATACTAAAGAGGATTGATCCACTGATAAGTAGCCAAATTGGAGCGTTGGTGATGGTTGCAGCGAGTATATATCTATTAGTTCAGGTTTTGAGAAGAAAATTCCATCCTCATTCAAAACAAAATGGAGGGATAGTTAAAAAATTCCAAGAAAATGGTAGTGAACATCGAGTACGAACCGGTTTTCTATTAGGAATATTTGCAGGATTGACTCCTTGTCTATTTGAAGTGGCAATATTTACTTATGCAGCAGGGATTGGAATCGATAATGGATTAATTCTAATTACTTTTTATGCTATTGGAGCATTGGTAGGTATGTTTCCATTCGCCATTTTCGGGATGCACAGAATTAGAAATGGAAAACCATATCTACCTGCAAGAAACATATTTGGTTTGAGGAGGATTTCAAAAATTGAAGTAGTTAGTGTAATTTTATTATTAATAGTCGGAATAATTCTATTCTCGTTTGCTTTTTCGGGGATAAATTTGTTCGGTGGCGTTCCATCTAGCCTTTAAACTAATGTTTGAGGCTAGGGAAAAACCACCTTTTTCCAGTTCGAAAACTTTCATCTGTTTTTGCGATACCCGTGTGTTCCAAATTTTCTAATGCACGTAATGCTCGCACTTCACTCCAACCTAATTCAGCTCTGACTTCTGCTAGAGAACATGTTCCTTTCTTCCTTTGAGCGTACTTCAAGATTTCAGATTGATCTTGAGTATATTGAACTGGGAAGAAACTAATGAGCATAACTTCCTCATCTAAAGTTTTGATCATAGGAATCACTTTTTTCTTCTTCAAAATAGTGACTGCTTTTTTCACATCATCAATAGTGATTCGACCACTCAGAATCCCTGTATTTACGATATCAAATACATCAGTTAATAGTAATAGGCCTCCAGTTTCTTCTTTCTCTAACATTACTCGTTGATAGGCTAACATTCCAAGCTTTTCATGTTCAATATGATGAATTTCCCCTGGCATAACATCATTCTCATCTAACTTTTCTCGGATGATGTTGGATTCTTTGATATTGTATTCCTTCTTTAATCTTTCAACTTCTTCTTTTAGCGTATCATCTACTGCAATAAGAACACCATGCTTTCGAGCAATCTCAGTCAAGCGTGCTTTTGTCATTTTTTGTATTTTTGCTTTATTCTCCAGTTCTTTCAATTGATATTCAGCATTTTTCTTACGCATTTCGTCTTGCAGTCGCATTTTTTTTTCTAGTTCACGTAACCCCATGAGGAATAACTCCTTGAATTGATCTTATTTAATTAGGTAGAATAAACCTAAAATTCTTATTTCTTAAAAATTTTCGATTCCAATCTTTATGATTTCGAGAAATGATGATTCATTGCAAAAACTGAGCCAAATATTTCTGTATTGCATTCAAAAATATGTTTTCTAAGGATTTTGTATCTGCCAATCGGTGCATCGAAAGGGGGAATACATCTTCTAAATCCAACATTTTTTTGATTAACGATGCATCCAACGCATTTGATTGGTCTTGTTTATTGGCAATCCCCATAATTAATGCATCAGGTTTTGCTTTCTTAACAAGATTAATGAACAGTCTTTTCGTACTTAGGACATTTTCGACAGTGCTATCAACCACTATCAATATGATATGAATACCCCGTAATAGATTTGGCCATTGTGGAGAATAATCCTCGGTTCCAATGTAATCAAGTAAATATACTCTAGGATCGGAAGATTCGGTAAGAATATGTTTTGATCGCATTACTCGTTTCGAATGGGAGTAAGAGATTTCTCCTTCCAGTGTGTTAAATATAGTTGATTTTCCCACATTATCTTTACCAATAAGTGCGATTTTTATCTGAGAGAATAAATCTTTGGTGAGCGTTACCTCTAAGATATCTTTATGGGATTTCGATAATGAATTTTGGAGGTCAAAATCCGATAGAGACTTTGTCACTCTCGCTAAAAGAAGTTCTATATCTTTTTTCGAATCATGAATATCGGTGATTATTACGTATATGAGATCATTCTTCACAAGGAATGTAAACATAAACTGCTTGATTGTAATGTTTTTAAAGGGACTAATGTCTTCCACATCTACTTTAAACTCCTTTGCATATTTCAGTAAGAACATCTTCACAATACTTTCAGGAGTGGGTTCTTTGGAGTAAGACTTATGGAATCTCTCTTTTGTCTGTAAATTGACAATGAAGAAATCTCGAATCATTATGATATACCTGTATGATCTTAAGAGTTGATTATTGCATTCCTAGTGAAAAATTTTGAACATTTAGAAGATTAAACGGCACAATTTTAAGGTTTTTATAGACAATAAGTGGGATACAACTAGATTATATAGGAAACTAAGGTAATTATATCACATATTACATAGATAAAAATACATTCACGAGGTATATCACATATGGGACTAAAACAGCATGGGAATCGAACGATTGGAAAAAAGGAATTTAAAGTTTCTAGAATAATTGTAGTTTTAGCAGTAGTTCTCATTCCAACAATATTCTTCTTACTTTATTTCGCATACAGAGATGTGTTTGATTTCTCTTTTGTACCTGCTTGGAGCGGTAGTGTGTTTCTAAGGTGGGCTGCTCCAATTAGCTTCATAATTGGTTGGTTAGTCATGATTTTGATGTTTGCGAATCGTTTATCGAATACAATAGATAAAGTAGATGTGTCATTTCGAGTGATTCCGAGTCGATATAAAATTTTTTATGGTATAACAGCAGTTATTGTGTTTTTGGGAATTGTGCTACCGTTTATAACCCCTGTAATCTGTATTCTCATGTTTGCATCATTTGGATTCCAAATTTCCACATTGAGAAAGGATTGGGATGAAAGTGACCGTACTCCAAAAATTGCATGGATAGTGATGGCATTATTTGCCGTGTTCCCTCTTCTATTAGCAATTGCTGCCTATGAAGACATATATCAATTATCTGAGCAAATTTGGATTTTTTATAGTTCAGTGCCATTAGTAGGAACTGAAGGAACACTTCTGGAAATTTTATATCGTATCTCTATGTCAATGGCTACAGCAATCACCATAGGTTCGCTAATAACATTGATAAAATTGGGGGCATCCGACTACGAACAAGCTGAAATTAAAGCAGAAAGAGAAGACTTACGAATTGGATGGGTTCGAGTAGTCGAGTTTTTCCTATTTGCGTTATTTATTATGATAGAATTTATCCGAATGGCAGAGGAAATACCTTCTTTGGGAGTTTTAATGCAGGTCATTTATTGGATTGGGCTTGGCATCGTACTATTCATCACAGTTGTGAATTTAATACGTGGGCGTTCTCAACCCGATTTTCGTAGACACTTAATTGGGTATATTTTAACCGCGATACTTATGGGGTTAAATTTATTGATATTTTCATTCTCTACCTTAGATCCAAACGTAGCCTTCCAGATAAAGAACTGGAGTATAATTATTTCTGCATCGGTGTATATTCTTGTGTTTTTTTTCATGTTCTTTTTCGGTGCTACCGATGATGATTAAGAAAGTTCCCAAATTTCTTCTTTTTATTTCTTTGATTTCAAGACATAACATTTAATATGTGCAAAGTCAAGATCTGAAAGTATCTTTTAGAATCATTTAGAGGTAAAAAAATGACCTATGTAATAAAAGGCGAAGGACTAACAATTGAAGATGTTGTGCGGGTTGCTCGCCATAATAAGAAAGTTGAACTGCATCCCGATGCAATTGAACGAATGAAAGTATGTCGTGCTATGTTAGAAGATAAAATGAAAGCCGGAGAAATCATTTACGGTGTAAACACCGGAATTGGTGAATTCTCTGAGACAATATTAGATGAAGAACAGACTAAACAATTTCAACGATATCTTATCTACAATCATGCCGCAGGAATTGGTGAACCCGCCCCCATAGAATTTATTCGAGGTGCTATGCTAGGGAGGTTGAACGTTTTAGCCCATGGTAATTCTGGAAATCGGCCAATCATTGCAGAAACTCTTATTGAAATGCTGAACAAGGGAGTAACTCCTGAAGTTTGCCAGAAAGGATCCGTAGGAGCTTGTGGAGATTTAGCTCCTATGAGCCAAATCGCTCTACTCTTAATGGGAGAAGGTCGTGCATTCTATAAAGGCGAGTTACTTTCTGGAAAAGAAGCGATGGATAAAGCAAGAATTGAAATTCCTGGATTAAAAGCTCGAGACGGATTGGCAACAATTAATGGATCGAATGTATTAACTGCTATGTCTGCAATCTGGTTGTATGATGCTTTTCGATTTATGAAACAAGCCCAAATTGCATGTGCGATGTCTATTGAGGCGTTAATGGGAAATTTAAAGCCTTATACCCCATTATTGCATGAAGCTCGAGGATTTTCAGGAGCTATCAAATGCGCAAGCAATCTGAGTACCCTTTTCAAGGGTGGAGATCTCAAAGAAGGAAAGAAAAAGGTAAAGGTACAAGATGCCTATTCTATGCGCAGTGCCCCTCAAGTGTTAGGTTCGGCAATTGATGCACTCTTATATGCTAGATCTCAAGTCGAAATTGAACTAAACGGAGTTGGGGATAATCCAGTCTTCTTCCCAGATAAAAATCTTCAATTATCTGGTGCAAATTTCCAAGGATCTCCAGTATCTGTTCCTATGGATATGGCAGGAGCAGCTATCACTATGGTTTGTGTAATTTCCGAACGAAGAATGAACCGATTAAACCATCCAGCCCTTAGTGTAGGATTACCTCCTTTCTTAACTAAAGGTGCTGGAATGATGTCCGGATTGATGTTGAGCCAATACACTGCAGACATGCAGATTGTGGAAATGCGAATTCTTTCAGCTCCAGCAAGCATTCAATCCATCCCCGCAGCAGCCGATCAAGAAGATTTTGTATCCATGGGAATGAACACTGCAATTAAGAATTGGCAAATTATGGATAATGCATATGGAGTCTTAGGAATTGAATTTATGGCCGCTGCTCAAGCCATGGACTTTCGGGACTTCAAGTTTGGGGATGGTACTGCAAAAGCAAAAGAAGTGATCCGAAAACATGTAAAATTTTTAGATGTTGATCGGCCCTTATTTGATGACCATAATGCTATGAAAGCTCTTGTAAAATCTTGTGAAATATTAGAAGAAGTAGAAAAAGAGATTGGAGAATTGCAATAACTTCTTTTCTCTAATTTTGTAATTTTTTCTTTACTAATTCTTCCACAAAATCTTTTTCCGGAACTGTTGGAAGTGTTATATGTCCTTGCCCATTTTTGTCTATATTGAATTGAGCTGCGGCATCGAGTGCATTTGGATTTCGAGCCCATGCTCGACGCGCTACTCCAACATTAACATCCCAATCAAGAGCTATTTTTATAATAGTGTCTACACGTTCCGAACCATCTAACACGAGCCCAAATCCACCATTAATCACTTTTCCGGTTCCTACCCCACCACCGTTAGAAAGAACACACATCGTCATTCCTCTAGCTGTGTTTCCCGCCCAACAATGATGTGCCATTTCTGACATGATATTACTTCCATCTAAAATATTCGAAGTCTCTCTAAATGGAGAGTCAGTCCCCCCTGTGTCATGATGATCACGTCCGAGCATTATGGGTCGTTTTATTATTCCATCTCGAATCGCTTTATTAAACTCCAAAGCAATTTTTACCCGATTTTGAGCATCAGCGTATAGTATTCTTGCTTGAGATCCCACAACTAATTGATTCTTTTCAGCATCTCGAATCCAAACCCAGTTATCTCGATCTTGACCTCGTCGATCTGGATTAATACAATCCATGGCAATTTTATCGGTTTTATGTAAATCTTCGGGATCCAGTGAAGTGCAAACCCACCGGAACGGTCCATAACCTAAATCGAAGCATAGCGGACCCATAATGTTTTCTACATATGATGGGAAAACGAATCCATTCTTTGGATCATTATCAATAGCTATCTCTTCTACTCCAGCATCAAAAACCGCTTTCATGAAGGAGTTTCCATAATCCCAGAAATGAGTCCCCCTATCCACCATTTTTTTTATGAGTTCATATTGGGTTCTAAGGGAATCATTTATATGAGAGATGAATTCGTCTCGGTTGGTTGCTAGTAGTTCTCTTCCTGCTTCAAAAGTGAAGCCTGCGGGTGTGTATCCCCCTTCATATACTGCATGGCAGCTAGTTTGGTCAGAAGCTAAATCAATCGGGATATTTTTATCTACAACATATTGCCACACATCCACAATGTTACCGAGATATCCAATAGAAACTGGTTTCTTGCCAGTTTGACATTCTTTCACCCAGTCAAAAATCTCATCTAGATTATCCGACCATTTAGTTAACCAACCTTGATTATGGCGTGTGTCGATACGTGATTTATCGACCTCTGCAAAAATCCCGATCCCTCCAGAAATTTCAATTGCCTTGGCTTGTGCTCCACTCATCCCACCTAAACCAGAACTTAAGTAGGTTTTACCAGCAAGATCTTGTTCCCCCGTATTGCCAAGATATAATCTTCCAGCGTTTAGAAGAGTGATATACGTTCCATGCACGATTCCTTGTGGACCGATGTACATCCAGCCACCAGCTGTCATTTGACCGTAATTTGCAACACCCAATGCCTGTGCTCGATGAAAATCGATAGTAGTGTCATACATACCTACCATCAGTCCATTTGTAGAAATAACGCGCGGTGCATCTCTTTTGCTTGGAAATAATCCGAGTGGATGTCCTGACATCATTGCCAGTGTTTGGGTTTTTGTCATATTTTCGAGATATTTCTTGATTAATTGATATTGCATCCAGTTTTGACACACTGCACCACTCTCTCCATATGTGATCAGTTCATATGGGTAAAGTGCCACATCAAAATCCAAGTTATTATCAATCATTAACTGAATTGCCTTTGCTTCGATGATTCCGTTATACTGATCGATCGGTTTTGCTTTAATTACCCCATGGGGTCGATATCGATATCCGTAAATTCGTCCTTTTTCCATTAGTTCATTAAGAAATTCTGGTGCAAGTTTTTCATGATATTCTAACGGTACGTAACGTAATGCATTTTTCACTGCAAGAATGGTATCCTTTTCATTTAGATCGAACCCTCTAGATGGTGCACGTCTTATCCCCTCTTTAAATACGGGATCAGGAGGGAATTCCACATCATCTAACGAAAAAAATCGGTTATCCATAAGACATAATATCATATAAAACATAATAAGCATAATTGTTTAGTTCCCATGATAGTGTCGAAAAATGAGTGCTCCGTCTGTAAAAGTAGTAGATCAAAAAGAATTGTCTGACCTCGCAATTATAAATATTAACGAGCTAGTAACGATGGATTCCAAATATGGGATTCCTCGCATCGGGTCACAAATGAATCAAATCGGGATAATTAAGAATGGTGCAGTTGTAGTTCGTGATGATACCATTGTATTTGCGGGAACTATGGATGAATTTGATCTGCAATATTCAATTTCGGAATTTCCGATCGTCATTTCTGGAGAAAAAAAATTGTTATCTCCCGGATTTGTGGATCCCCACACCCACATTATATTTGACGGGACTAGAGAAAATGAACTGCAGATGAAATTGTCCGGGATGTCGTATATTGATATTTTAAACGCTGGTGGGGGAATATTGAAAACTGTGAAAGCCACGCGTGCAGCACCAATATCTAAACTCGTAGAAAATGGACATGACATTTTGGATCACATGTTGGAGTATGGTACAACTACGATTGAGACAAAATCAGGCTATGGATTAACTGTAGAGGATGAAATCAAATCATTAAAGACCATAAAAATTTTAGATAAAGAACATCCGGTTGATGTGGTTTCTACTTTTTTAGGCGCACATGCGGTACCTCCTGAATATGCCGGTAACACTGATGCATATATTGATCTGATTATTTCAGATATGCTCCCCATTATAAAAGAACAAAATTTAGCTCAGTTTTGCGATGTGTTTTGCGAAAAAGGAATTTTCTCAATAGACCAAACACGGAAAATATTACTGGCAGCAAAAGAATATGGAATGGAACCTCAAATCCATATTGATGAAATTGTCGATACTAATGGAGCGCAACTCGCTGCGGAACTGAATGCGATTCAAACTGGTCACCTATTAAAATCTAATGAACCAGGACTTCATGCTTTGGCAGAAAAACAGGTAGTTGCGACATTATTACCAGGAACTCCATTTTGCTTGATGTTAAGCAAGTATGCAAAAGCGCGAATGATGATTGATATGGGAATTCCCATAGCAATTGCAACTGATTTAAATCCTAATTGTTGGACGGAATCCATGCAAATGATTTTGTCATTGTCCTGTTATAAAATGAACATGACCCCTGCAGAAGTACTGACTGCATCAACACTAAACTCTGCGTATGCAATACGACGCCACAATGATATCGGTTCAATTGAGGTTGGAAAGCAAGCAGATTTAGTATTATTTGGTGTCCCAACTCACGAATTCCTCCCTTACCAGTTTGGGGTTAATCATGTATTAAAAGTAATTAAAAAAGGAGAAATTGTTGTAGATTTCGAATAAAATCTCCTAATTTTTCAATTCTTTTTCAATAAATCATTAGATTTCTGGGAATTTTGTATCCAGATCCAATTTCTTAAATAAATGTATGGATAAAAAAATCTCATGCCACTTATTGAATGCGTACCAAATATCAGCGAGGGAAGGAATCAAGAAGTTATTGATGCTGTTATCACTGCTATCAAAAATGCGAGTGATGCAGATGTCTTAGATGTACGAAGCGATGCCGATCATAACCGAACAGTGATTACACTTGTTGGAGAACCGCAATCTTGTTTTAACGCTGCATATGCTTGTATCAAATCTGCATCAGAATTAATTGATATGGATAATCACAATGGGGAACATCCTCGAATCGGTGCTACCGATGTTGTTCCATTTGTGCCCATAACGGGAATTACGCTTGAAGAATGCTCAACATTAGCAGTAGATTTAGCAAAAAAAGTATCAAGTGAATTAGGAATCCCCATTTATCTCTATGAAGCAGCTGCTACTCGTCCTGATCGTGAAAATTTAGCTAACATCCGGAAAGGTCAATACGAAGGATTGAAAGAAGCGATTGAAACCGATCCAGAGCGTAAACCCGATTTTGGACCTTCTAAACTTCCAAAAGCTGGTGCAACAGTCATTGGAGCTCGTGAATTTTTAATTGCATATAACATCTATTTGAATGCAACCGATGTGTCTTTAGCTAAACAAATCGCCTTAAATATAAGACATCAGAATGGGGGTTTTCGTTATGTTAAAGCAATGGGATTTGATACTAAACCTTTTGTGCAAGTTTCTATGAATTTAACGAATTATAAAGGAACACCCATGCATTTAGTAGTAGAAACCGTACGAAATGAAGCGAAGAGATTTGGATTAGTCATTACGGAAACAGAAGTGTATGGAATGATACCAAATGATGCATTATTGGATGCAGCTGAATATCATTTACAATTAAACGGATTATGGCAAAGAAATCAAATTATTGAAAAGAAATTAGAACAGATCCAATCAGAGATTAAGGAACTAGTTCAGTTAAAATTGAATGCGTTTCTTAAAGAACTAGCATCTGACTCAGCCGCTCCTGGAGGAGGTAGTGTAGCAGCATTAGATGGGTCCTTAGGAGCTGCTCTTGGAGCTATGGTCTGTAGACTGACAATAGGAAAGAAAGATTATGAAAATGTCCAAGACCTTATGGAAAAGAGTTTAATAATTTTTGATAAATTGTATGTAGATCTTGCACAAGCAATCGATAGAGATTCCAATGCATTTAATGGAGTAATGGCAGCATTTAAGATGCCGAAATCCACGGATGAAGAGAAAGCGGTTCGTTCTGCTAAAATTCAAGAAGAATATATAGTGGCAGCTCAAGTTCCTTTGGAGACAGCAAAAACTTGTCGTATAGTAATTGATCAATTGCTGAAAATTGGAGCAAAAGGCAACCAAAATACCTTGTCCGATATTGCAGTGGGCTTACAGAATGCATATTCAGGATTATTAGGGGCTGTAATGAATGTAGAGATTAATTTACCGTCTATAAAAGATACAAAATTTGTGGAAAAAACCAAAAAGGAATTGAAGTCTCTAATAGATCCAATAAAAGAAAAAGTAGATACTCAAATTATAGAGATTCGAAAATTACTGTAATTTTTTTTACTTCCAGATAATATATTTGGATTTATTCTCCTAATTCGGAGATTGGGAATGCATATTCCTTTGTACCCTCTTTGGTAATTGTTAAGATATCAATACCATTTCCAGAAAATACGTCTCGTTTTACAGACGCTCGAATGACTTTCTCTACGAGTTTAATACCTTCTTCAACAGTTATCCCAGATTTGTATTCTGCTTCTAACACACCCGCAGCCATTGTTGCTGCACTTCCACTGACACCCCATTCATCCGGCATTAAACTTCCTGCAGCATCCATTGTATAGACGGTCGGACCGTTTTTATCCACACCCGCTATTGTTGTGTTGACATAGTACGGAGCCATTTTACGTTGGAAAAGCATGTTAGCTAACATTTTCGCAACCCCAATAACAGACATGGGCTCATTTTCACGCAATTCATATAGATTCGCGTTTGCTACTATGATTTTAACGACGGTTTGGAAGTCTGCAGGCAGTCCGGATACAGTTGTAGCAACTTGTTCGGTCAGCTTAAAGATTTTTTTAGTGTTTTTTGATGTAACCATGTAACCACCGAGGTTGGTGATTCGATTATCGTTTCCAAGAACGACTCCATCCTTGCATTGAATAGCAACACTACATGCACCAGGTAAGTAAATTTGAGACATTGTATTTTTTTTCCCAATTATATAATACTAACAAAAAGCCGCCTTTTTTTAATTTTGCGTGAATTTTCTAAAAATCTTAACAAGTAGATCTAAACTTTTTTATTACACAGACCAAGAATCCACTTATATATAGCTTGGGACATATTAATTCCCCCCTAATAGGATTCTTCTAAATATTTCAGCACATATTTTCAATTGAGGAATGATGGATTGATGACAGGATTAAAAATCTTTTTTGATGCCTACAAGTATCTGATGAATTGTGTCAAGGAATCCTTGAAATCTTTGGATTATGACCAGTTAAAGAACATTTTCAGACTGCTTATTTCCGCGAGAAAGAAACAAAAAACGATTATTGTGGATGGACAAGGACGTTCCCTTCAATCCATGATGTTAACTGAAGACTGTTTAGAACATAATGGTTTTCCAATTATTTTTCCAGCTGCGAATGCAAATGTAAGACCTTGGAATCGAGGAGATATATTCTTTTTCAATTCGGGTTCAGGTTCTGGATCCCCATTAAAACATGCATATTCTGCAAAAGAAGATGGATTGAATATAATTGGAATGACTCAGAATAAAGCCATGTTAGATGAATTTCCCGATACCGTACTTATTTTGAACCCTTCCCAGAAAAAAAATTCAGTTTTTGCGCCTTTGGGAACTGAGTTCGAGTTTTGCTCTGCTTTAATTGGATCTTGTATTGGAAGTGCAGTAAATGATACAGTTGGGGAGGCAAATCGAAAATTTCAAGTACATACTGAAGCATTGTTGGATTTATTTGAGAGTTCTATTGCCCATTTTGAAGATAATTTAGATTCACTACTTCAGTTTATTGGGGTGATTGAACCTTATATCGAGCCAGAAAATACCGGACATGTCTATTTCCAAGGTGTGGGTAGAGATGATATTATCAATAATGTAGCAGGAATTCGTTATGGTCATTTGCATAAACAAGAGGAAGGAAAAGTAACGAAGGATTTACGGGTGATTTCAATGGGACATTGGGATTTACGCAGGGAAAAAGATTTAGCAATTGTTATTTCAGGATCGGGATATACTTCCCAAACATTAAATTACTGCACACAAGCATTTATTTCGGGAATGGAGATCTTCGGATTCACATCCTTTGAAGATTCCGATCTAGGCAAATTCACCCAACGAGTTAATGGATGTTTAGTGATCCCAGGAAGAAGGGATAGGTTTTCGATGTATAATGTGACTTTAAAACATCGAAGGAATTTTCTACCTGAATTTGAACTTAATACTTACTTAACAATGGATTCACTTTTATCGCAAATTGCAGTTAATCAAGGAATTACCGAAGATGATATGAAAGCCATTCATAGATTGAAAGCATTAGAATAATTGGTGAAAAAGATGGAAAAACAAAAATTCGGGAAGAATTATTGGAAGAAATACTGGATTCCTCCAGAAAATATCATTAAAAAAACTCAGAAGAGCTTTAAAGCAGAGAAAATCTTTGCTATGGGTCTGATGCCAATAAGAGGTCCTTCGGGTTTTAGAAAACTGGATTACGATTTTGCAGAGAAACTACCTGTTAAAGAAATAATCACCCATTTAGAAGAACATCATTTCAATGTATTAGGTGTTGTAATTAAGGACACTGATGGCGCTTGCATGTGGGATACAAAAATAGGATGGAATCCTACTGATCGAGACATCTTAGGAGAATTTGTGGATGCAGGAAAAGATAGTAACGTACGTATCATGGCATCATTCACAAGTATGAATGACGGGTATCAAGGACATATTCATCCTGACCGTGTGAGTAGACATGGAAGTACTGGACATCATACAGATTATGACGTCAATGGAGAGAAAATCAAAACTCCTTACCGACCCGGCGATTCCACCACGCGTTGTGAAGGGGAAATGCGTGTAGATATTCCTGATGGGAAGACCTTTTATGATGTACAAAAAAAAATACCGTTTCTTCAAAATAAAATTGACTCAAAAAAAGGGGCTGCGCGAGGAGCACGAGGAGTTGGATTTATTCCCACAACTTCTTTTATGTGTCCCAATAGCGAACACGTTGAGTATCTTGTTGATTTAGCTGGAGAAGTTGTAAAAAACTATAAGATTGAAGCATTTTTCGCAGATTATATTCGTTATGATGGAGAATTTACAGATATTTGCTGCTGCGAGCGATGCGTTGCAAAATTTGTTAGGCAATATGGTGATCCTCGAAAAATTATGAAGAGT
>SDNX01000030.1 GCA_004524545.1 Promethearchaeota archaeon | reverse complement strand
TTATATCGCGTAGATACAAAGGGAAAATCCATATACAATCGGTTTTCTTGAGGAAATGGACTAGTATATTGTAAAATTTCCGTATTTTCAGGAAGACCCAGCATCTCACGATAATATCCGACAGGATGGAGAGTAGCGGATTGAGCAATTACACTGTGGAATCCTTTCATTTGTTTTTTCAGAAAATTCGCAGCAGACTTACAAAAAATCTTGATTTTTCTGTCTATAGGGTAAACAAGTTGCTCGAACTCATCAAGATAGCATTGTTCTAGTATCTGATAGAAAAAATGCACTTGTTTCACAAAAATTACAAATGGGTCTCCAGCCATTGGTTCTAAATCCAGTTGCTGGAAGAAATTCCCTACATAATCAACTACTAATTTTTCAAGATCTTCCAGTAATTTTGCAACGGCTGCCTTATCAATATTAACACTGGCAACTCTTAATCCAGGATTGTTTAATGAAGCAATGACGTTATCTATAAATGAATCTAATTCTTTGAGTTTGTTTATGATTGCATTTCTCATCTTGGGCTTAAATGATTGAGTTAGAATAAAACCAATGCATTCGGCTACCATGGTTTGAGAAAGTTCAGGAGAATAGTACTCTCGAGCACGATCAGGGAGATTATGAGCTTCATCGATAATGCAAATACAATCATTATACTTTCCTTTAAAAAATCGCTGCAGTTTAATAACGGGGCTAAACACATAATTGAAATCCCCCACAATTACATCACAATATAGAGAACAATCCAAAGACAATTCGAAGGGACAAATTTTGTGTTCTTTTGCTTTTTTCCTAATATATCGAGAAGTTAAGACTTTAGTTTTTAACATAGATTTTATTACCGATTCATAATCTTCGGGATATGAATCCGCATAAGGGCAATGTTCGGGATCGCAGTTATATGTGGTATTCAGACACATTTTTTCCTTTGCGGTCAAAATAATAGCATTTAATTTTCCTTTTTTGTGGACGAATAAGCGTAAAGTCTCTAAGTACATTTGTTGTTGCGTTGTTTTCGAAGTTAGCACGAATAAGCGTTTTCCTTTTCCAATTGTATATTGTAATGCAGGAAATAGTGTCCCTACTGTTTTACCAATCCCTGAAGGTGCAGATAACATTAATGCTTGTTTCATATCTAGAACAGAATGAACAGTTTGAATGATTTCTTGTTGGTGCGGTCGCATATGGTCAAATGGAAATACAATAGAATCAACGCGCTTTTTCCGTTTCGTTGAATACTGTGAGTCCTCATGGATATTTTTCAATAATTCGGCACATTTGGCATCCAATTCTGGGAGAACAGAGTTAAAGGGAATATTATGGACCTTTTGCTCTTCCGTAAACACATCAATTATCACTAATTTACATTCAATAGCCTTATTCGGATAGGTGTCTTTGAAATGTTGAGCGTAAAATAACAATTGAAGTTTGTAAAGCAAGGCATTTTCCGCATCCAAGGAAAAAGATTGAATATGATTTACGGATTTAATTTCTTCAACAGAAATTGTATTACCAGTAATTTGGACTAGATCGGTCCTACCGGTGATCGTAAATACCCAGTTTTTTACTTTTCGCGTAATTTTTACACGATATTCAGTTTTTACAGAAGTTTTAGTTTGTTTCTTTTCTAGTTTGGACATTTCTTGATAATTTGAATGAATTTGAGTTCCTTTACTGGTTCTTAAGTAGAAGGGAAGACTTGGACCCACTGCCTGACTCCGAATGTCAGGATATATCAATTCCCGAATTGAAATTTGGATTTGATGTTTTTGATTATCTACTTTCAAATTATCCACACCCGTGCGAATATTAACAGTTTGGTTTGATGAATTAAAAATACCGGAAGAATTAGAAATTTATAATGATCTAAATGGACAATGACAGAATACTAAAAAAAGTAAGAAAATGGAGCTCCCGGAGGGATTTGAACCCTCGACCTGCTGATTACAAGTCAGCTGCTATAGCCACTAAGCCACGGAAGCTTGAACGTGGGAATAAAACACTTACTAAAGTGGTATTAAAACACTATTTAAACAAACTAATAATCTTTTCTCATCTCATAGGTGACAATGGTCGCACTTAGAGATCGAAATTGAGAATATGGATGCAAGGATTTTATAATAGTTTGAATCAAGTTGCATTAGACTGTTTCCATTTCTAATTGTTCTAGACGTAATGAAAGATGATTGTATATGAGAGGAATATATTTTGATTTGAAGATGTGGAAAATTATACTGAGCAAGATGAAGTTAGCGCCAAAATTTCTCACATTCAAATACAAGGAAGATTGGCCGAAACCGAAAATCACCCATGATAATCAAGTTTTAGTGAAGACACTTAATTCAGGAATTTGCGGGTCGGATATCCATCAAGTTAAGCTAGATATGTCATATTATGCAAGCATACTATCCAGTCCATTAAATCCAGCTCCAATTGGTCATGAAGTCGTTGGTATAGTAGAAAAAACGAAAAAAAACTCTTTTTTCTCTGTAGGAGATAGGGTGATTCTCAATCCGACAGTACATTGCAAATCATATGGATTTTCCCTTTGCCCAAGTTGTCAAAGAGGAGATTGGCAGCATTGTTATACGTTAGTTGGGAGAGGAGACAAGTCTGATAGAGAAGAATCCTTCAAACCATATAGAGGGCAGATTTATGGAGGGTATGCGGAATATTTTATTGCTTTTGAGAAAAATTTGTATAAAGTACCCGACAATATCCCAAATCATATAGCAGTCCTCATGGAACCATTCACCGTTGCATTACATGCAGTTCTTAGAAATTTGCCCTCAGATTCTGATTCTATAATAGTCATGGGAGCAGGAACCATTGGTTTAATGACGATAGCAGCTATCCGAGCTTTACATAAAAAATCCAAAATCTCCTCTATTGTTCGATACCCCCATCAAGCGGAAGTTGCGAAACAATTAGGTGCTGATGAGGTTCTTTTCAGTACGCCAGACAAATCGAAATTTTACAGAGATGTTGCCGAAAAATATGATGCTTTAGTGGTGAATCCGTTGATGCGTAAACCTTACATTTATGGTACGAAAGGTCCTGACATAATATATGATACTGTAGCAACAGAGTCGTCAGTAGAAGATGCTTTTCATATTATTCGCTCAGGAGGAAAAATTGTGTTGATCGGAATGGGATTCTCTATCACGAAGAAAGTTGATTGGGCTGTTCAAGTGTACAAGGAAGTGGAAATCACCGGAAGTTTTCTGCAAAGTATTGGAGAATTTGAAGGGAAAGTCATTGATCCCTATGAATTTGGAATTAAATATATGTCAGAACATACCGAATTGTTTGAAAATATTGTCACACATCGATTTCCTCTTCATGCTTACAAAGATGCATACAGTGCCCTAGAAAATAAAAGTAAATCGCATGCGATAAAAGTGATCTTTGATTACACTTAGACATTTCCACAACAATATGGTATTTCTACTAAAAGAATAAACTAAAAATAGACGGATTGTTCATAATATTATAATCCTAAAGGGTTGCGCTATTGTGAAGAGAGTTTGGATTAAATCAATCGTACTAGGGGTTCTTTTTATCAGTCTTATTGGCTCTGTTTCAGTTAACCAAATTAATTTCGCATATGGGCAATCAAATATAGATTACGAAGAAATTCATCAATCTATTCTAGAAGAAATCAACCCAGGATACCGAGAAGAATGGTATGAAGAACAGATTGACATGTTATTTATTGTTCCTGATGGATATGAAAATGCAGTTGCGAATTATTCTGAGTGGAAAACACAAAAAGGAGTTCCTTCTAAGATAATTAATAAAACAACATACTTAGAATATTCAGGAAGGGATGAAGCAGAAAAATTACGGAATTGCATTAAGGAATATTACGAGTTGTATGGAATTGAATGGGTGTTACTGGTAGGAGACACCGATCTTATTCCAACTCGGTTGGTTTATAATCCAGATACCAGAGTATTACGTGAGGCAGGCTCTAATTATTACGAAAATGGGGGGAGTGATGAGTATAAACCCACCGATTTTTACTACGCAGATTTAACGGGAACATGGGATGAAGATGGAGATGGTATCTATGGAGAGGGAACACTAGAAAATAGGATAGAAGAAATTGATTGGATTCCCGAAGTGCATGTAGGTAGGCTTCCAGGTAATTCAGTTGAAGAAATCGAGTCTATGATCAATAAAACCTTGTATTATGAAACCGTCCAGAATCCCGGAGAATGGATGAATAGTATGTTCTTGGCTGCTGCAATTCAAGATTTACCGACATCGGGTGATACGGACGGAGAACAAGAAGTATGGTTAGCTAATAAAATTATTGAAGAGTCTGTTCAAGGAAATATCAATCACACCTTACGTGCTGAATCCACACAATGGGGAACGAATTTAACTCAAACCGATTTCCGAAATGAATTCAATTTGGGACAATCTTTGGTATTTTTTGCAGGTCATGGGAGTCCCACTTCATTTAACGGAGTTGGAACAACTATTTTTACATCCAGCGCTGCGAACATTTTAGAAAACTATGAGATGCCCTCTTTAGTATATGCAGATGCGTGTTCAACCAATATGTTCGATATTCAACCTTCAGATAATTCCATGGGAGAGGCGATGATTAAAAACGAACGTGGGGGAGCAATCGGCTATATTGGTGCAATGCGTTTAACTTATTATTACGTGAACGATACCTATAGCTCTTGTAGTCTTTGCGAATTAAATCGAGGGATGGCACGATTATTTTTCCAAGAATTCTTTTTGCGTGGGCACACTCAACAAGGAAAAACTCTTAATGAAATGCGAAAATCGTATCTTAATTCAGTCTGGTTACAAAATAATCCTCAATGGGGGAATTCCTATAATATTCATGAGATTGAATGGGAGCGCAAGAATGTTCTGACATATAATTTGCTAGGTGACCCTGAAGTTGATATTTTCACACAAAATCCTAAACGATTCCAAAATCAAACTTTTGGTTTAATGGCTACCTATGAAGAAGGAAGTGTTATTGAACGAATTATCCAAGATGAATACGAAAATCCAGTCCCCTATGCACGTATTACTCTGGTTGGAGAGGATAAGGCATACAATAGGTATACTGCAGATGAGAATGGCGTAGTAACTGTGATGCTTCCTAATGGAACCCAAGATTATACCTACACTATAACGGCACATAATATGATCCCCCAAACCGGAGGAATTCATGTAGTAAATGATACCAATATTCCGTATTTTACAGGACTTGTAGCAACGGGTCCTGAAAAACCTACTGTTAATGATAAAATTCTATTCGTGGTTCCTGTTAACGATTCTCTATACGGATCCATTGCATGTGGTATTGTAGTTTTAACTGAAAATGATTTTAAGACCTACAGTTTGTATGAAATCCCCTACAATGTCGATCTTCTGAGGGTAGATGGGAGAATACCACAATTACGACCAGGGACCTATTCCTATATCCTTTACGCGTATGATTTTGCCCAAAATTATGTGTACACATCATGGTTAACTTCAATGCGATTTACGATTTCCTTTTCATATACGCTCATCTTGTTGATCATTGTCAATGTGGGTCTAGTGGGGTTTGCAGGATATTTCATTTTTAAGAAGTATAAAGATAGGGGATTTTAGATCAGTACTTCTTGGGTCAAAACATTTCAAAATACAATAAAAGAGTTGGAGTAAGCAATTCTCAACGTGCAACTCAATCTATAAGGAAAATAATGGAAAAGAAAATTAAAGGGATCATTTCAACCATTCCCACTTCCTGGTGAAAGCAGTACTACTGTTGACCCTCAAAAGCTTAATTACCGTGTTCGGAATGGGTACGGATGGACCAAATGAGGTATGAACGATCCCAAGAAGTTAGAACGTTCCCTCTGATTTAAATTTTTTCATCTTGGAATGAATGATAGTTTAATAATGAACAAAAATGAGATCCGACTATGGGTAAAATTGTGGTTCTTGGAGGATGTGGTGCCGTGGGTCGTCATTCAGTTAAAACGCTTGCAGACTCTAAGGAAGTTGATAAAGTTATTATTGCAGATATAAATCTCGAACTTGCTAAGGAGATGGCAGAGAATTTAGGAGAGAAAGTATCCGCAGTCAAAGTTGATGCACATGATATAAAAAGTATTCGAAATGCGATTCAAGGTGCTGATGTTGTTGTAAATACGATTGGACCGTATTATATATTCGAGAAGAAAATCCTTGAAACGGTGATTGAAGAGGTCATTAATTACGTAGATGTATGTGACGATACAGGTGCTACATATGATGCACTAGCACTGGATGAGAAAGCTAAGGAAAAAGGGGTTACGGCACTAATTGGAATGGGATCTAGCCCTGGAATAACTAATGTTCTGGCTGCGTTTGCTGCAACCACAAAAAGCATTATGGCTGAATGTGAATCTATAGACCTTTTCCACATTCATGGAGGAGAACCCGTGGAAGGAGTGGGTGTAATTGGACATCGATTTTATTGTATGAAACAAGATGTCCCTATGTTCATTGATGGAAAAATGTTAAATCTCACCCAAAAAGAAAGTGAAGCCCATACCGAAGAAATTAAATTTATCAATATTGAGGGAAAACATAAGGTCTACCCCTATCCCCATCCCGAACCTATCACCATGCCAAAATGGATCCCTGGAGTGAAAAGAGTCACAAACAAAGGGACAGTTCTTCCAGAAGAATATTATAACCTTACAAGAACTATTTTCGGGGCGGGAATGGATTCTAGAGCCCCTATAACTGTGAATGGAGTTCCTGTTATCCCCCATGATTTTGCGACACAATTTCTCATTAAAAGACGGGACGAAATTCTCAAGGAGACAAATTTTGGAGAGCAACGAGGATGTGTGAAAATTGTTGTATCAGGAAAAAATGAGCGGGGATTAGATCGAAAATATATTTTCTACCTTGTTTCTGAAGGAGCTGGTAAAGGACAAGCTATGGGAGAGGGCACAGGTATTCCATGTGCATTGGGAGCGTTATTAATGCTGAAAGGAAAGATCAAAAATGGACCTGGAGTTTTACCACCTGAAGCTTGCGTGGATGCAATGGAATTTTTATCCTTAATGCGGAAAATTATGAAAGTTGATGGGAACGATGAATCGAAAAAATCCCCTTTGATTATTCACAAAATCGATGAAAAGGGAAATATTGAAGTAATAGACATCTAAATCGAAAATTTTGTTCCCTATTTTCTCCTTTTATCCTAATTGGTTCACTTTCAATTGCAAAGATTGGATTCGTAGCAAAAAATCACTAAATAGATTTCTTTGGTTTTTGAATCGTTCCCGATTATTCTCAATCCATTTTTTGAGTTCCATATGTGTGTCAGACATAATTAAACGGGCATTAGTGGCAATACTTGTCACAGAGGGAGGTTGAACTATTCGAAAAATATGTAAAATACTCTCTTTCATCAATAATTTAATCTCGGTGTCTCTTGTCTCCTCAAGTTTCCCTACAATTTCTTTAAACATCGGATTCCTCTTCGATTAACGGTTTGAAATTTTTCGCAACAGAAACTAGTTCAATATCCGGAATGAGACAATCCTCCTCTAATTCTTTTACTATAGAGTCTTTGTGTTTTACTTTTGTAATGTCTACGACAGCCGAGGGTAGGAGTATTTCTCCTCTGAACAACTGTTTGATTTCTTTCACGTAGTCTTTCATGAGATTACCAGTATTGGGAGGGGTGTAATTTATTTTCTTTAGAGGGTTTCGAGGTGGAGCGGGAGGTGGTGGAGCCACAAGTGCTTGTCCTGTAACAGGAATATATTGAACTTGAGGTTTTGAATTCGTGAGTGCTAATTTGAGCATTTCTTTGAGGTAGTTCTGGGTATCTTCCATTTCTTTTTTGATCAATGTCAATTCTGATCGCAAGTTCTGTAAATCTACATGATCTTGAAGAAGCGACTGAATTACCATGTTAAATGTGAATCGTCCATGAGATTTTTGACTCATTGTATCTTTCATGTGCTTGATAGATTTGTATACTTGGCCATCAATTGATATGGATTTCCTAACTAGAGGGTTTTTATCTATATCCAATAGAGGAATATCTTTAAAAATCGAACGAAGGGTTGTGGAATTCCGGATCTTTGAATCATCTTTTGAATCGTACTCTGATGGGGATTGATTAATTAAATTCTTCGGTTTGGGGATTTTTTTTGGTTTTGAAGACTTTCCATCATTTTTATTCTTTAATTTTTCTGCGTTTTCCTCGGATTGTTCTGCGATCAACATCTGATCAACCATGGCTAAACAAGTAATATTTTCAAAACACTTTATAAACTACCCGACTTGGTGAGCGAAAATCCTATATTACAGATCGACAAAAAGTTGGAATTCTTCTAATACGGAGTTGGGATCTATTTCCCATTTATTCTTAGTCTATGACCATAATAGAGAAAGTGAAAATTTTAGTTTTAGTATGACTCTAGAGGTTCCCGGCCAGAATCATCAAAAAGTCACATATGATGGGGATCACATAAAGAAGGTGGGATTCATTTTAATTTTCTTTTTCAAGATTATTGTGATTCATTTCATTACAGCAATTGTTCATGAAAGTGCCCATATCCTATCCTGTATCGCTTTTGGAGGAGAATTTACTCGAGTTAATTTTGTATTTTTAGGAATATCCGCCACATGGGAGCATATTGATGGAATTCAAGGGGCAATTATCGCCTTAAGTGGAGCTTGCAGTGTTGCAGTAATTTCCTTGTTCGTGTATAGACCATTGTTTACCACATCAAAAACACTCTTTGCGAAGCGTTTATGTTTGATTGGGATAGTCCAATTATCACAAGAGATGTTTTATTGGACATTCGGGAGCATGTTAGGAGGAATTCCATTTCCATGGAAAAATTCCAATTCCATTATTGATCCAGTATATCTTGCCCAATCTCTATCATTAGGTTCTTTTATGTATATTTTCTCATTGATATTTTTCCCATTATTTTTCCTGTGTAGAAAACTCAATAGGAACGTGTTGACCGAGTACTGTTCCCTAAACAGTGTTCAGTCTATTGGTCAATCGGAATGGAAAAGTAAATTTGTTCTCTACACTACCAAGATCTACATCGTTCTATTCCAGATTCTTAATATAGTTGCATTCGTGTTTTAATAAGTTGATTTCACCATCGATGGATTTATATTGTTGATTGTTTGATTAAAGGTCAACCTATCGTGAAGGTGAAATTATGCGAAAAAGCACTAGGTTAACAATCATTTCAATTATTTCAATAATAGTGATAGCAGTAGTGCCCCTTGGTTTTTTTGTTCGTCCGGTGCATGCTTCTATCATTGCAACCCACGGTGATGGATATTTAGAAGAAATCGCCCCAGGCAAGTATAAAATGCATTTAGAGGGTAGTCCCTATGAAATGGGCTTCCAACAAGGCTATCTCGGAGGAGACAGCGCTTCCCGACTTGCTTCTGAAGATTGGTTCAAAAGCATTGTAACAGGGATGCTAGGTGCTTCCGATGAGATATTATTAATTGTACTCGGAGACATTTTAGATTATAACCGTTTGGTTGATGTCGTTGGTAGTGTCGTGAATGAAGCGACGTTACAAACAGTGAAATTTGTTTCTGGAGATACTCTCGATTCCGCCTTAGATAAGCTGTTGGCTTTATGTAGAGTTCTAGTTGCACATAACTCCCAATATGCACCTGCAGAATTTTTGCTGGAATGTCAAGGAGTAGCAGACGGATCTTCCTTCGGCGGACACCCGATTACTTATGATGATGTTCTCCTCCTCAATATGGGAATGGATGCCTTATTGGCGTTGGCTTATCCTGTTGTCGAACCCCTACTATTCTGGTTAGATCTGTTTTCGTTCCTCTCATGTGCAGGATATGTTGCTAAAGGATCCGCTACTTCCAATGGGCATGTTATCATGGGTCGTCACTATCAATTCTCCTCTTACGTTCTCCATGAAGAGATGATGATGATCGAATATTATCCGGATAGTGGATATAAGTTTTTGTCAACATCTGCCCCCGGATTCGTAGGATTGACGGCTGCGATGAACTCGCAGGGTGTAGGAATAGGGCAAGATATGGTTCCGGCTCAAGACTGCGATCCCGCAAACTATGGAATGGGAACCTTATTCATGTGCCGATATATCGCTCAATATGCAGCCGGTTACTATGAAGCTATCGATCTTGTTACATCAAATCTACATGGTTGCTCGTGGATTTATGGAATTGGCGACGGGTTATATGGAACGACTGGTGGATGTGCATTAGAAACTTCTGCACATTACTATCGAGTTCGGGATATGGGGTATGTTCGACCATGGTGGGCGATCTTTTCTTTTAACACAATAGAGAAGAAATCTGATCTGGTAACATGGACAAACCACTATATATACGTGCGCATGAACGATCTTGCGGATTCCTATGCGGTGGATGATTCTAAGGATCGCTACGAATGGCTCACAAACAAAGCGTTAGATATGTACGGTACTCTGAATTTGGACACAGGAGCTGTTTTAATGGATTATTTACATCCTCCAAATTACGGATACTATGACGATCCGAGTGGTCCTGTTGGAGCATCAATCACTGCTTGGGATCTAACGACACTTACAGCCAAAGCTTTATTCGGACACTACGATGATGAATGGGTAGTCGTCTCATTGTAGAACTCATCATAATAAATCCAAATCAATCAATTATTTTCTTTTTTTTTCTGAAATTAGCAAATTTTTTAATTCTGGATACATACACAGATTTGTTCAATACAATTTAGTGATTACAAAATGCCAGGCTCACACGGAAGTTTAACAAAAGCAGGAAAAGTACGAGGACAAACTCCTCCAGTAGATCGTACCGGAGTAAATTCCAAAAACAAAAAAATCCCCCGAGTTAGAAATCGGGAGAACTACAAAAAGCGGATAGTGAAATTGAAGTATTCCGGTCAAGCAAATTCGATGGGAGCTCAAAAACACAACAGGAAGGTCCAAGTTCGCCATTAGTTTTATTTTCTTTTTTTATCACACAAAAAATTCTCATTTTTAACCAACCAATATTTCCTAGTTAGATTTAGAAAAATCTATTTAAGTTTGCACCATTTTTCTTTATTAGATTATGAGCGATAGTATGCAAATTGATACGAGTGACATTGTTCGACAGATAGCCTCTAAGTTACAACTCAGACCGACTTATATCACCAATGCGCTGAATTTAATGAAAGAAGGAGGCACTGTACCGTTTATTGCACGATATCGGAAAGAACAAACCGGTGCTATGAGCGAAAATGAATTGCGTGATATTAAAGATTCATATGAGAGTGCCTATAAGCGAGAAGAACGTCGAATTCAAGTACTAAAGTCAATTCAACTACAGGATAAATTAACTCCTGAATTGAAACAGAAAATAAATGCTGCAAAACCCCTCACAGAAATTGAAGATTTATATCTACCTTACAAGCCAAAACGAAAGACTCTTGCAACTAAAGCTCTTGAGAAAGGATTGGGACCACTAGCAGAGATTATTCGAGAAGAACGCATCGAAGGCGACCGTGAAGAGATCCTCAAGCAATTTGTGGATGAAAAGAAGGGTGTGAATGACACAAAAGAGGCTCTCAAAGGGGCAATAGATATTATTGCAGAAGACATTGGAAATCACGCGGATTTTCGTAAATACATCCGTGAGGTGTGTTCTGAAAGATCTAAGATGGTTTCTAAAGTAGTTAAGAAATACGAACATCTCCTGAAAGAAAAACAAGCTAAAGAAGAGGATGCAGATGAAGCTGTGCTACAGGATATGATTCAGAAGCAGCAAGAAGAAGATAAACAAGACAAAGAAGAGGCAACTGAGAAAGACGTAGAAGAAGAGAAGACACCTAAGAAAGAAGAAGTAGATTTATCTTCCATGTCAACATCCTCCATTAAAGCATTAATTCGCAAACAAATGGAAGATCAGAAGAAAGTAGCAGAGGAACGGAAGAAAAAATTAGAGGAAGATATGCTCCGTAAACAGAAGAAAGAACTCCAAGGTGCAGGATTATTAGATGAGGGAGAAGGAGGGGAACTTGGAAAGAAAGCTGCTGATCCAATGGTATTTGAAATGTATTTTGATTTTGAACAAAGTAGTAAAGAGATCCCCCCCCATCGAATTCTCGCAATGAACCGCGGTGAAGACGAAAAAGTGCTTACCATCTCACTTGAGCATCCTGATGAAGAATTAATAACCTATATGACTAATCAGACTGTGACTAAAGAGAATTCTCTATTTCACGAGGAATATGTCAAAGCAGTTGAATATGGGTATAAAAGATACATAATTCGAGCGATTGAAAGGGAAATACGTAGCAATTTAACACAAAAAGCAGAATCTCACGCGATATCCGTCTTTGCAAGAAATTTGGAATCTCTGTTAATGCAACCACCCATTAAAGGGAAAAGAATCATAGGCATCGATCCAGGATACCGAACCGGCTGTAAAGTTGCTGTTGTGAATGAGTTTGGGAATTTTTTGGAAGATACCGTCATTTACCCTACACCTCCTAAAAGTGCTATAGCACAATCCAAACAAATCATATCAGATTTATCGAAAAAACATAAAGCATATACCATTGCAATAGGAAATGGAACTGCTTCCAGAGAAACAGAATTATTTATCGGCGGGTTAGCAAAGATCGAGACTAGATTAGAATACGCAATTGTTTCGGAAGCAGGAGCATCTGTTTATTCAGCATCCAAACTAGCAAATGAAGAATTCCCCAAATTAGATGCTACCGTTCGGGGGGCAATATCCATAGCGCGACGACTCCAAGATCCCTTAAGTGAATTAATAAAAATCGACCCCAAGAGCATTGGGGTCGGCTTATACCAACATGATGTAAATCAAGCCACTTTAAAAAAGCAATTAGATGCTGTAATTGAAGATTGTGTAAACAAAGTAGGAGTATTAGTAAATAATGCATCCTATAAGCTGCTGGAATATGTTTCAGGATTAAGCGGTCGATTAGCTAGACAAATCTACGAGTATCGCATAACAAATGGACCGTTCAAGAATCGAGAGGAATTGAAAAAAGTAACGGGATTAGGAGATAAAGTATTTGAACAGTGTGCTGGATTCTTGAAGGTTTTAGATGGACCCAATCCAATCGATGGTACAAATATTCATCCTGAATCCTACTGGATCGTCGAAAAGATCCTAGAATTCAATGGGGAAGATTTTGACATCTTAAAGAATCCATCTCGAAAGAAAGAACTGACGGAAAAAATAAAAAATATGCGTCCAAAGGAGCTCATGAAATTCCTAAAAAGGGATATTGGGTTACCCACATTAAAAGATATTGTAATGGGCTTGATTCGACAGGACCGAGATCCACGGGATGATCTACCAGCACCTATTCTACGTAAGGATATTGTTAAGTTAGAAGATTTAGAAGAAGGACAAATTCTGAAAGGAACCGTTCGGAATGTGGTAGATTTTGGAGCTTTTGTAGACATTGGAGTAAAATATGACGGTCTAGTCCACATTTCTCAGATGACCCAGAAAGATGGAGATAGCAGTTATATTTCCAACCCAATGGAAGTTCTCAATGTGGGAGATATTATTGATGTAAGAATTGTGAAAATAAACTTGAATACTCACCGGATCCAATTATCCATGAAATTGGATGAAGAAATGGAAGGCAAATCTGTAAAAAACAAGCCTATTGCCCGAGAACAAGTAAGTGGAGCCCCCTCTTTTGGAGGGATTACAATTCGGAAGAAAAGATAATCAATAAACGCCTCGGATTTGTAAAATATTGCGTATCTGATGCAATCGTCCCGATGCGAATTTCATTTTTTCTCTATCTCCTATTTTACTATAAGAATCAGCCAGTAATTCATAGATTTTTATTTTTAGAAATAAATCTTCAATTTTATCTTCATCAATTAGCCTGTCTGCGACTTCGAGGTAATCACGAGCTTTATACCCACTACCTCGATCATATAAGTACAGTTTGCCTAACTCTAAATGACACATTCCCAGGCGTTTTTTGCTTGCACCTTTTACTTGGGCTCCTTTTTTAAGATATTGAATTGCACTTGAAACTGCATCACGTTTTATTGAATAATTCGCTTTTTCAAGATAATAATTCGTTATCACATTCGGAAATCGCGCACCATCTCGTTCAATATCTTTAAACAACATATTTGCTTCCTTGAAATGATCTAAATCAACTAAAATTCGGACGATTTTCAATTTTATATACAGGATTGCGGCCTTATACTTCGTTGGATCCATATTTGCTAGAAAATCGAGTATTATCTCAAAGTGATTTTTAGATTCGTTATATTGCTTCATTTTCAAGTAAATATTTCCAAGTTTTTCATGCACTTGAATAATATTTTCCATTGAGATCTCACCTGATTTGCACTGTTCTAAGGCATTTTTTAAGTAACTGATCGCGTCTTGAAATTTGTTTAAATCTTTAGCTATATCAGCGAGATAGAATAATACTCTCACAACACCATTTCTTTGCTGATGACGATTTAAAATTACCAAAATTTTCCCGAAAATAGTAATTGCATCTGGTAGAGCGCCTTTTTTTATAGATTCCAATGCTTTTTCGAATAAAGGTCCTGTTTCCAATTCTTCAAAACTTTTCGGTGGTCTAGTCAAAAGTTGACTTAGCTGTTTATCAGGCTCATATAATTGGAATTTATGCAGTTTTTCGTTCGTTATAGCAGGAATAGGAATTGCAGAGTCCCCAAAATCCCCTTGCGTGAGAAATTTTTCAAGATTGATGTCATAATATTCTTGAGAATTGATGATGTCGGAATCTAGAACGGATATCATAGGATTTAACGTCATTCGGGAAAAACGGATCCAACTAATCAGTAAATCATGCACAGAAAACGTGTCTTGAAAAATGAGATAAAACAACAATAATGAGTAAGATTCAAAGAAGCAGCGTGATTGTATATGATATTTAGAAAAATCGCGAATATAGGTTATATATCCTTTTTCCACAAGTAAAAACTCACTTTCTTCAACATTAGTATAAAAAATACAGGACTCTTTCTTATTTGGAGGGATTCCATCACTTAAGGAAACGGGTCTTTTCCAGGTAGGATATAACCCCACTACATCCAGTGCTTCGGTTAATTTTGCATGAAATTGAGTTTCAACATTTTGAAAAGTCGAATATTTATTCATCAAGGAAATTCGAGTCTTACTTAACCATTGGCGTTCACTCTCATTCGAATGACTTTCTGGCATGAATGTTGAGAGTAATTGAATAAAATCTTGTTGTTTCAAGTGGATAGGAATTGATTGTTCTAAGGACAAATTTTTTGAAATATGGACCAGATTTTGAGCTAAAAAATTAATGTCTTCAAGGACCTTGTTATTGATTAAGCGAGGATGCAGAAAAAAAGCATTCTTGAATAAACAAATCTCGAATGGTATATTCAAGCGAACTCCCATGTCGACAGGATATTTTACTTGTAATGAAATTACGTGATCTTGCTCGAATGAGTATCTAAATAGTTCGGTTGGAGTTATAGTTGTTGTAAATCCGAGATTTTCTAATAATTCTGATACATGATTTTTTTCTTGATGAGATAAGGGACGCATTCGGGTACCTCCAATAGGCGTTAAATTAGGTGTCTAAGTGTAATAGACCTGATAAAGTCATAATTGCTCCAATTATAAGCGTAAATATCCAAATAAACATTTTATCGATTCCCATAAATGCAACTGGGGGATCTTGTGATACCAGTGATAGTGCAATTATACCGATTACAAATAGCGCAAATCCTAAGATAATAACTACACCCGCGAACACTTTTGCAATTCTACGGATGAAATTCAGGGTCATTTTTTGTTCAATATTTGCCTCTGCATCCCGTATAGTTTTTTCTACAGTGGTTAAGTTCTTTTTCAAACTTGATAACGAGATTTCGGTTTTTCGTAATTTCTCTTCAGCAGCCTGCCTTCTAATTTCGGATTTCTCATAATCTTCTTCTGATTCCTCAATTTTTTGGAGAAGGAGATTTTGTTTTTTCTCAATTTGAGAAAGATCATTATTTTTATCTTGGAGATCTTGTTCAAGCTCATTTAAGCGTTTTTTATGTTGTTCTATAAGATTATCCGTTCCTACCAATCGTTCTTGTAGTTTTTGGAGTTCAGATTTACGGTCTCGTATTTTATCATCGATTTCTCGAACTCTTTGCTCCTTGTTTTCGAATATTTCATCCATACCTTTCGTTTTCTGCTCTATCAGTTTTTTTTGATCATCGAGTTCTTCCATTTCATTTCTAATGGCAGCAACCGTTTCAGATAACTCTTTATGACGTTTTTCTTGCTCTCTTATTTTAAATTCTAGATCCGCTTGCTGCTTCTCCCGATATTCAAGAATCTCTGCAGATGCTTTAATTTTGGTTTCAAAGAGTGTATACTCGGATTTCGTATCCTCTTTTTTTTTTAGAATAGTTTCAAGCTCTTCAGTTATTTTTAGCTCTTCGTTTTTCTTTTCAGATACGAGTTTAATTAAATCTTCATGATTTTTTTGCAGATCACTATATTCAAGGGTGATTTTTTCTAAGGTATTAGTTTTATTTTGCAATTCATCATTAGTTGATACCAATCGCTTTTCTAGCGCATCATAATTAGTCTTCAGAGCCTCTAATGATTCATCCGTACTCCTTTTTTTCTCTGTTAAATGATTTACTTCCTCCTCCACAGATTTAAGATTCAATTCTTTCTGCTGAAGGAGGTTTTCAATGCCAACAATTTTCTTATCTAATTCCTCTAGACGCTTTTCCTTTTCAGTGATTTCAGATTTTAACTTGTTGAGGTTCTTTCGAAAACTAGCTCGAGACTCAATCATTTCTTGTGATAATTCTGTTTCATCGGGAGAGGGTTTCTCGGTTGATTCAAAATCATTTTCAATATCTCGAATTCCCGCATCAACAGTATCTCGATCTTGTTTTACATCATCAAGATTTTTTTTTACATCTTGTAAGTTTTTACGATTCTCGTCTTGATTCGACATAGTATCCCACTGAATAATAAATGATTGGCATTCTAGGAACTTAATGGTTATTGTACATTCTTTTTTCTTTAATATTTTTCAGAAATTTATATACCTCTTACATTTATTGTTTTTTGGTGCTAAAGATGAATGCTAATAAATGGCATAAATAGAATTTTATTTTGGAATCGTTTTAGATCTCCATATGGATATTACTGATTTCAACCGTAAACTTTCAAATTTCATTGCGGATGCTCATGCCTTGGAGAAAACAGACCGAAAGCGCGCAAATGCTATGTGGTTAAAAATCTGTGAATTCGCAATTGAATATTCTAAGCAGAAAAACGTTGATCGCACTCTCAGATTAAGGATTTGGAGACAAGTTGATTTAATTCTTCAAAAAGTAAAAGGAGAAGAAGCGCCATCAGGAATTCCAATGCCATCTTCCTCAAATTCAGAAACAAGCTCTGTACCATTCGAGGTAGATTTTGGGTTTGATTTTCCATCTGTACCAAAAAATGATGAGGATAAACCCCACGAGGATTCAAAATCTGCCCCTTTTCAAGCAGGACTACCTCCAGAGAATCTTGATACTCCTGCAGATGAAGATAAACTTTTATTCCAAGATGCTGTCTCTGATTCAGCTTCAAAAGACAAACCGAAAGTAAATGTTAATGACTTCGTGGAACGAATAAAAAAAATGGAAGAAGAACTTCGAAGTATGCCGGATATTTTTAAGGAAATCAAACCTGCAGAATATACTCCAGATAAATCCATTATTCCTTCATCAGCCCCACCTCCATCTGTATCCCCAGAACACCCTACCGAGCCTGTGACTGTAATTGACCAAGGCAGTGCATTGAATATTGATCCAGTAGAGAGACCCGATACAATTGACCCCTATAAGGGAACAAAGGAACAGGTAGAAATCAAGGACCCGTTTGGACCAGATGCACAACCCATCTCAGATAAAAAAGATGAATCATCAGATGATGATAAATTGCACTGTTATGCATGTGGGGCTCCGATCAGGGAAAAAGATACATCGTGCAAAAAATGTGGCGCAGAATTATAACCGTCGACGTGAAAACACTTTTTCTCATTTTTCTTTTTCAAATTGTAATACTTCCTTTGGACCCACAATTTCTCCTCTATAAGCCCAATATTTTACAATACGCTCTTTATGTAATAATTCATAGTGCAAAGAGGATTGGATCGATCTGGGCTTGAGCGAAACATCAAATAAATAGATCGAGTTTACATCATATTCCAAAGTTTCAGTACTCATTACCGATTCGTAGATATTGAGTCCTTGTTTAAGAGGTCCATCAAATTCCAACACCCAATAGAAAAAGGGAAGAGTTATATTCTTAAAGTCGATTTCCGCGTGAACTACTTGTGGGATTACAATGTGACCATTTATTGTGTTGGGAAGATCTTCCATGAAAGCTTGCATATTCCATGTGATTGTCTCTAACTCATCTAAGTAGAAGTCGTCGTCTTGAATCCGTTCATAATATTTTCCGGTATTATCAAGATAATCATAAGTCAAATGCTGCAAAAAATGACCTGACGCCGTGATTGTGATGATAGATGACGCAAAAATAGGTTTTAGACTGAAATTAGATAACACTGTGCTCATTCTATATCTCCTTGAGGTTCTAAATTTAGAGATAATTCTTGAGGAGTCGGGATGAAATGTCCCTCTGTGTATCCAATTGGGCGGTTCCGAAAAAGACGAAATACAAATTTTGCAGTCCCTCTTGGATAATGATCGGTCAAATTAAATGTGACTTTTCGGTATCCCTCACTCTTTCTTCCCCCCGTACACTTGATTAATCGAGATATATAGAGAAATTGTTGAATATTCCCATAAATTTTGACTTTTTGTTCCGACCATTGACTTTTATGAGACATTCGAGCCTTAAACACAATTTCAGGATTAAGGCTTGGAATGAAAAAATCCGGCATAAGAGACTGGAAAAATAACATGATTTTTGGACGTTCTTCAGGGATCATCCATTTCAGTGCATAGTAATAATTCCTCCCTGTAGCTATGTGATCAACGTGAGCATCATGATGTACAAACGGATCTGGTCCCAAAATGATATCCGGTTTGATTTTTTGGATGAATTTTTGAAGACGTTCTATGGATTTCTTATTGAACGGGGCAAATCCGTCAACATAATGTGCCCAATGTAAATGCATTAATGAATGCCCATTTTCATCTACCCCATATGCTTTTGATGCTCTAATCATTTCTCCTTTTCGAATTGCCTTAATACGCAGTCCTTTGAAGTCGTTCCTTATAGTACCATATTCATCCGTCGTCATTAGAAGTTCATGGACATTCCATCCTGCTTTCACTGCTTGGGCACTAAATTCTCCACACATAATATCCCCGTCATCGGGATGGGGACACACCAATAACACTGTTGGCTTCTTCATTGAGGATCTCCTAATATTAATTATCGATGCTTATGGTAGAAATATGTTTCTTACATAGTTTATGGGCTAAAATTTTATCAATGTGTACAATGTATCAAATACATCAGTTATAAGAAATAGGCGATTACAGAAAATGATTTCAGAAATTATTTTAGTTGGAAACGAATTGTTGATCGGCAAGCAAAGAGATATTAATGGATTTTGGATGGTCAATCGATTATTGGATTATGGTCATGAAGTATCTAGATTAGTGATAATCCCAGATGATATCACGACAATTGCTAAGACGGTCTTAGAATCCCTTTCAAGGGAGCCTATATTCCTATTCATATCCGGTGGACTCGGACCCACCCATGATGATTTAACTCTTGAAGGCATTGCACGAGCATTAGCTGTTCCATTAATATTAAACGAAGATGCTATGGACTTCATCAAAGAACGGTACTCTAACCTTAAAAAAGTAGGAATAACATCAATGGAAATGTATGAATCCCGAAAAAAAATGGCCTATATTCCCGAAAATGGAAAACCCTTAAAGAATTTGAATGGAACTGCTCCCAGTGTTCTGATAGAAACCAAATCGATTAATAAAAATAAAACTAAAATCTTTGCAATGCCTGGAGTGCCTTCCGAATTGCAGTCAGCATTTAATCATTATGTCGTTCCATTATTACAACATTCCGAGAGTCATTACCTTCAAGCAGGATTCATCTTCGAAAAAGTCGGAGAATCTCAAGTAGCAGCTGAAATTGATGCTATTCAGGAAGAACATCCCGAAATATGGATAAAAACGCATCCTAGAATCGTAACGGGAATACCTGTTTGTGTAGAACTCCATTTAACTTCATTTATCAATTCTCCCAGTCAAGAAGAAATTTCTCACAGAAGTGAAGTCATTATTGATATTCGGGATAGAATAAAAAAAATAGTAGAAAGTAAGGGTGGATTTGTGCGTAGTGTATATGACTGAGTTGCGATTACGCACTTAATCCAGATACATCGATACTTCCAGTTGTAACGGATAGGGTAAATTGATATTTACTATAACTTGCATCCGTATACCCAACAGTCTGAAACACCGATGCTAATTCTTGGAATCCCCCGTGGTTATAATAATCGATATCTCCCGTTGTGATGGATGAACTGAACTGTGCTGCAATGCTTGAATCTAAAGTCATCTCAATATCGATATCACCAGTCGTAGCATGGAAATTCGCTGTTACATTTGTAGCCATCGGATCAAGTTGATGCAATATCAGAGTAATTGACCCTGTAGAAACATCTCCAATCCAATTGGAAATATCTGAATTAAATGTCGGATTTATGAATTGTAGATCGATATCCCCCGTTGTAGAATATAATTCCATATTTTCTCCAATTTCTGAATTTGATAGAAAAATATCAACACTTCCTGTTGAAATATCCGCAAATATATCCCCTTTGAATTGCAGTGAATCTCCATAAAGATTAATATCTCCGGTGGTACCGATTAGATTGAAATCTTGTTGGAATTCTGCTTCATTTCCACTGATAGTAATTGATCCTGTAGTTACCACAACATCAAAATCTTGTTGAAAAACAGTTCCATTTAGAAGAGTGAGATCGATATCTCCCGTAGTGGCTTCCAGAGTAAAGTTATCAAACACAGTGTTTTCAGGAATTATGAAGTCTAACGAACCGGTGGTCAATGCGCCATCAATTGCCCAAATTACATCAGATCGCAATGTTATTGTAACAATCGAACGATCATTGAAAACCCAGTTAGTGAACCACTGAAAATCTGAAGTGAATGTTACAGTGTTGTTATCCCAAGTCACAGTATAAATATCTTCAAAGGTTTTTTCATCCATAAAACCTCCAGAAACTCTATAATGATATTCGATTTCGACAAGATGATCGGTTTGAGAATCATTGTACTGAAGAATAACATCTGATACTTCAATATCAAAATTCACTGATTCCACACTTGCAGGAGTAGGATTATCATAATAGTAATAGTTATACCCTTCGATACTCCCCCAATTAGCAGCCATTATAATCCCAAATACCCCCCCTCCAGCTAATAAGAGGATTCCAATAAACAGCCCAACGGTCAAACCTCGTCTTCTTCTACGATAATGTCGAGCAGGTCGAGGAGAGTAGTTTGATTGCGAAGGTTGTTTTGGAGAGACTGGAGTAGGGGCAGGGGAAGTTATATGTTTCGTTTTAATATAAGGAGTTGGAGCTCCACCGATGATTTTGGCACCGCATTCAGGACAAAACCGTGCATTTTGCTCCAATTCTTTTCCACAGATAGGACACCACATATTGAATTTTCACATTTTTTTTTTGATAATTTGAAAAGTGTATTTTACTTTAATATCTAATCGAAGGACAACTTTTCGCAATTGATCGAGAGCCACTAATTATCAATATTTTTGTGACTTTTTTATGCACCCATTTCAATCAACAACTTTTTTAGACTTTATTCTGTTAGTAACATAATTTCTTAATTATATAGAAGGGAAATTTAGTTTAAGGAGTAATATAACATTGGCAAAAAAAACTCAAGTTGTTTATGAAGCCCAACCTGATGAGCCATACTTTCTCGACTCCGGAGATGCTGTATTAGCGAAAATCAATAGTGGATTATCTGGATTGACTACTGATGAAGCTAAAGCTCGATTGGAACGATATGGACCAAATGAGCTAGCAGCGGGGAAGAAGAAACCGAAATGGCTTGTTTTTTTGGAACAGTTCAATGACTTCTTGATTTATATCCTTATTGCGGGAGCTCTAATCAGTATTGGTGTAGAAATCTACGAGTATTTTGTACATGGTGGAGCCATTAGAGGTACGGATGCAATTGTTATCTTTGCTATTATCATCGCAAATGCAATTATTGGGTATGTACAAGAAGGAAAAGCTGATGCAGCTATAGAAGCGTTACGCGCAGCCGCGGCACCCCAAGCACAAGTAATTCGGGATGGAATAGAATCTCAAATTTTTGCTCGAGAACTCGTTCCTGGAGACGTTGTGGTAATCCATGAAGGTTCTCAAATACCTGCAGATGGACGTTTGTTTGAAGCGGTTAATTTGAAAATTGATGAAGCTTCATTAACGGGAGAATCAGTTCCTGTAAACAAAAAGTTTGACCAGTTAGCTGACACGGAAACCCCATTAGCAGAACGTAAAAATATGATGTATATGGGAACGATTGCAACCTATGGTCGTGGACGAGCTGTCATCACTCGAACTGGAATGAATACAGAATTCGGCAAAATTGCTACTCTCATTCAAAATGTGGAAGAAAAACAGACTCCCTTACAAGAAAAACTCGAACAGTTTGGCAAAATGTTAGGATATGTAATCTTAGGGATTTGTCTTGTCGTTATGATTACTGAAATCTGGCGAGAAAATGGATGGGGAGACCTTACTATTTGGGTTGATCAACTAATTGTGGCAGTATCATTAGCTATTGCAGCAATCCCAGAAGGATTACCGGCTGTAGTCACAACATGTTTAGCTATTGGAGTCACTCGAATGACGAAAAAGAATGCAATTATTAAAAAATTGCCTTCTGTCGAAACCTTGGGAAGCACAGACATAATCTGTTCGGATAAAACCGGTACTCTCACAAAAAATGAGATGACGGTTAAGAAAGTGTATGTGGATCATCAGACCTACGAAGTAAGTGGTACGGGATACATCCCAGAAGGTACATTTACAGATTCTGAAGGAAATTCAGTTCAACCCATGTCTATTCCCGATTTTGATCTGATTTTAAAAATCGGATTACTCTGTAACAACTCACGCTTAATTGCAGATGAAAAGAAGGGATGGATCGTATTTGGGGATCCTACCGAAGGATGTCTAGTGGTTTCTGCGGAAAAAGCAGGCTTAACGGCTAAACAGATAAATGCAGACTTCCCACGGGTTTATGAACTCCCATTTGATTCTACTCGTAAGAAAATGACAGTTATCGTTAATGTAAAGGGAGAATATTATGCTTACATTAAAGGTGCCGCTGAAATTATCTTGGAAGATACTTCCAAATTCCTTAATGGAGGAGTCGAACGGGATATATCCCAAGAGGATAAAGATAAAATCATGGATGCCTATATGAAAATGGCTTCTGATGCATTACGAGGATTAGGATTTGCCTACAAGAAATTATCCGGATTTGTCGAGGGTCAAGAATATACAATTCAAGACTTGGAAACAGATGTAACCTTCGTAGGATTGCAAACTATGATTGACCCACCTCGAGATGAAACAAAACCATCGATTGCTTTGTGTAAGCAATCAGGTATTACTGTAAAGATGATCACGGGAGACAACTTGATCACGGCTAAAGCAATTGCAACTGATTTGGGAATTACTACAGCAGATGGCAAAGCATATGAAGGTAAAATGATTGGAGATTTATCCTACGAAGAAATTGAAGCCTGTAATGTATTTGCACGAGTATCTCCAGAACATAAACAAACCATTGTTGAAAAACTTCAAGGTAAGGGTCACATTGTTGCAATGACTGGTGATGGAGTTAATGACGCGCCTGCACTCAAAATGGCAGATGTCGGTATAGCTATGGGAATCACTGGAACTGATGTATCTAAAGAAGCATCCGATATGGTCTTGGCTGATGATAAATTCAATACAATCGTCACGGCAGTAGAGGAAGGACGTGGAATCTATGATAACATCAAAAAATTCATCATGTATTTGCTCTCTTCAAATATTGCAGAAGTATTGATCATTTTCTTTGCAATCATTATCAACATGGAAGTCCCACTGGCGGCAACACAAATCCTTTGGATTAATTTAGTTACAGATGGTTTACCAGGTGTGGCATTAAGTGTAGATCCTTATGATCCTAGTTTAATGGCACGACCACCCAAAGATCCCAAAGAGTCAATAATCACGAAACGATTTGCATCTACAATGGTGATTCGTGGTTTAGTCATCACGGTGTTTATCCTGTTCTTGTTCTGGATGTATGGTGGCGCAGTTCAAGGATGGTTAGGAGAGAATACGACCGGGTGGATGATCTATGATACGTTGCCTACAAGTAGCTATCTGAAACCTGAGTGGTTCAATAACTGGTATGCAGATTGGCTAGTGAAAAACCCAACGTCTCCCATTACAGAATTGGATTGGTTTAACATGTGGAATGCTAGATCCGTGTTATTCAATTGCTTGGCCTTTGGAGAGTTGATCAATGCATTTAATTCACGTAGTGAAAATGGATCCCTTTTCAAGCTTGGATTATTCACAAATATGGCTTTAATCTGGTCAGTTGTAATTTCAATTGTACTCACTGCGTTCATATTCTACGTTCCATTTGCAATTACCATCTTTAAATTGATTCCTTTGAGTTGGCAAGGTTGGTTGTTATCCATTGCCTTTGCGACACCAGTGTTCTTCTCTGTAGAAATAATGAAAACTGTATATCGCAAACAAGCAGGGCTTGACTTCAACATGAACGTTATTGAGAGAGAACCAGAGAGAAAAAGAGCGATCTAAAAGATAAAACCCCCATAAATCACTACAAATTTCTTTTTTTATTCTATGATATTTTCAAAATTGTTGTCGAAAATTTGATATAGTATATCGTCAACCTTTTTTTGTACCACGTGAGCTCTTTAGTATACATTGTGGATATGAAAACCATGGTAGGATCTGAAATTATTCAAAATGCAGTCGCCCAGAAACGAACTGCACTCACAGAATATGAAGCAAAGGAATTTTTAGAAACATTAGGGTTACCGGTCACTAAGCAAGCTCTTGCTGACACCAAGGATGCAGCAGTTA
This sequence comes from Promethearchaeota archaeon, assembly GCA_004524545.1. Lineage (GTDB taxonomy): Archaea > Asgardarchaeota > Lokiarchaeia > Sigyniarchaeales > Promethearchaeaceae > AMARA-1. The sequence goes on along the minus strand of SDNX01000030.1, from coordinate 731 downwards.
TAGCTGCAAAAAAAATTGGATTTCCAATAGTAATGAAATTAATGGCGGAAGATATCGTCCATAAATCCGATGTGGGTGCAGTAAAATTGGATATAAAGAGTGAACCCGAAGTTGTAGCTACATTCGAAGAATTGATGAAAATCCCCTCCAATTCAAAGAAACAAGTATCCATTCAAGAGATGGCATCTAAACCTATAGCAGAACTTATCGTTGGAACCCTACAAGACCCGCAATTTGGACCTGCTATCATGTTTGGAATTGGTGGAATTCTTGTTGAAATTATGAAAGATGTGAGTTTTCGAATCTGCCCCATCACAGAATTTGACGCAGATGAAATGATCCATGAAATTAAAGCATTTAAATTATTGGATGGATTCAGAGGATCTCCAAAAGCAGATCTAAATGCATTAGTTTCTCTGTTAAAAACCGTTTCCGAGATTTCTATGGATAATTTAGACGTAGATCAAATGGACCTCAATCCTGTGTTTATCTACGAAAATGGGATAAAAATTGTAGATGCCCGAATTATCTTACGAACAACCAACTAATCATATTTATTATTTTTAGGTCATTCTTTCTAATTTTGCGCTGAACATCCTTAATTTTGAATAAATTCATACCAAATCTGTCTATTGTATTTTGCATAAACCTCTTAGGAAAAAAAAGACATAATCAACAAATATAGATACTAGGATTCAGTCCACTTTATGGAGGATTCACCTATGCGTAAG